>JACPAK010000001.1:300000-600000 GCA_016180845.1 Deltaproteobacteria bacterium | reverse complement strand
CTTGGCAAGGGCTGAAGATCTCTATGACATAGGAAGGGAAACCTATCGAGCTAGTGGATCTGAATATTTTCTGGAGGGGGTATTATCTTGTTTCGATTTAAGTTCTCTGAGTCAAAAAGTTGCGTGGGGTGGGTATCTATTTTTTCTTGGATGCCGTACTTTATTAGGAGGGAAACCATTTGGTGAGCGTTTAATCTTAACCATCACAACACTTCCCATTATTTTTGGATTATACATTCTTGGTTTCGGTTACTCGAGGGATGATGATTTATTCGATAAATGTCATTTAGCAATACGTAATGAAAAATTTGTTTACGTTGAGTGTAGGGAGGATATCACTCAATATGAACGCGGCTGGGGACTCGGTATCGCCCTTATAGGTGCCCTCTGGATCGCCACCTATTATATTCCATCCATGCGGATACGCCGAAAACCTCCTTCTGTTGGTGCAGCCCCGAGGGACTTTGGGGGTGGCAAGGTTGTTGACTTGATGCCGGTGATCCGCGCAAGAAGAGGTGGGTAAAAGATCAGGTTCTAAGATTACCGCGCAATCGAATACGGGCTCATCCCCTCCGGATGATTTCCTAAAAGATAATCAATATCGAGAATAAATTCTTCGCGCGTAAAACCAGCCATGTCGATCTTCTTCGTATCCATCCGGATCGCATCGACGGGACAGGCCTCCACACAAAGCCCGCAAAAAACACACCGAAGCAGATTGATATTAAAGACCTTCGGGTATTTTTCGACCTGTGGATCAGGACTCTCGGTTGCGACAATCTCAATGCAGTTGGCGGGACAGGCGGTGGCACAGAGCATACAGGAGGTGCATCGTACCGCTCCATCCGGACGTTTCATGAGACGATGTTCGGCACGATAACCTTCGGGGATCGGTTTTGGTTGCTCAGGATATTCGTAGGTTGGCATCTTCTTGAAACCCAAAAAATGGCTCAAAAAATGACGGATCGTCACCCAGAGTCCCTGAAGCAGTGAAAAAAGATAAATCCTCTCTAAAAGGGTCGGTGGTTGACGGGTCAAGACCTTTACTTTTGGGCTGATCTGCGTCATTCTCAATACTTGGAATCTCACATAGGGAAGATGTAGTCAATAAATTGACATTCGAGACGTGGTTCGATAGGAGAGGAGACCCATTAAGAACAATGCTGCGCGAAACATTAAAAAACGAGAAGATTCAGTCACTTATAGTAAACCCCCCACTGGTTGTCTCACGCAACAGGACAGCGGGAGAGGTGATTCAGGAGATGCAACAACGAAAAACAGGCTGTGCCATTATTATGAATGGAAAAAAACTGGAGGGGATTTTTACAGATCGTGATGCCTTGACCCGCATCGCCGCAAAAGAGGCAGATCTTTCCCTTCCGATTGAAAAGTTCATGACACCAAACCCAAAGACCCTCAAAGAACAGGACTCAATCGCCTCAGCAATTCGTCTCATGAATAATGGCGGCTATCGGCGGATTCCTCTCCTCGACGATGAAGGTCACGTCAAGGGGGTCCTCTCTGTCCGAAATATCGTCCGCTATCTGGCAGAACATTTTCCCCATGAGGTTTTTAATCTCCCCCCTGTCCCTCAACAGTTGAATCGCGCAAGAGAGGGTGCTTAAGATGACAACACCGAAGAAACAGATTGAGGAAAGAAGAGACGTCGTCATCCGATTTGCCGGAGATTCGGGTGATGGGATGCAGCTCACCGGCATGCAATTTACAACAGCGACCGCTATTTTTGGAAACGACCTCGCGACCCTCCCCGATTATCCGGCCGAGATCAGGGCCCCTGCAGGGAGCCTCGCCGGAGTTTCCGGATTCCAGATCAACTTCTCATCTCGAGACATTCGTACCCCGGGAGACTGCCCGAATGTCCTTGTTGCGATGAACCCTGCCGCCTTGAAGACAAATCTCGACGATCTGGAGGAAGGGGGCATTCTGATCACAAACACAGATGCCTTTATCACCCAGAATCTGAAAAAGGCCGGTTATGGGACAAACCCCATCGAAGACGGGAGCCTCGCGAAGTACGAACATTATCAACTTCCGATCACCACCTTGAACGCCAAGGCCCTCGAAGGGGTCGGGCTCACAAAAAAAGAGATCGATCGTTGTCGAAACTTTTATGCCTTGGGACTCATGTTTTGGCTTTTTGATCGCCCCATGGAGGTGACGCTTCGGTGGATCGAGGAAAAGTTCAAGAAGAATCCAGAACTGGTCAAGGCCAATCAGATGGCCCTGAAGGCCGGATATTATTTCGGTGAAACCACCGAGGTCATCAAAAAACATTATCGCGTGCAGAAGGCAGCGTTAGCCCCAGGGCTCTATCGGAATATTACGGGGAATGAGGCGACGGCGCTTGGTTTTGTTGCTGCCTCCGTACTGGCAAATAAACCACTCCTGTATGCAAGCTACCCGATTACACCAGCCTCCGATATCCTCCATGAGCTTTCCAAACACAAAAATTTTGGGGTCAAAACGATCCAGGCCGAGGATGAGATTGCGGCGGCCGGAATAGCCTTGGGGACCTCTTTTACCGGAGGATTGGGGTTGACCGGGACCAGTGGACCCGGCCTCGCATTGAAGAGTGAAACAATCAATCTCGCCGTGATGGCAGAATTACCGTTGGTCATCATCGATGTCCAACGTGGCGGTCCCTCAACAGGTCTTCCAACAAAAACCGAGCAGGCTGATCTCCTTCAAAGCCTCTTCGGGCGCAACTCCGAGAGTCCTCTGCCTGTCATCGCCCCCGCTACACCCGGTGAATGCTTCCAGATGGCGATCGAGGCGATCCGAATCGCGGTCAAATATATGACGCCGGTCCTCTTCCTCTCCGATGGATATCTCGCTAACAGCTCCGAACCCTGGCTCATCCCTGATTTTCAAAAACTTCAGAAAATTGAAATCCATCATCCGAAAACAGGTGACGCTTTCCAACCCTACATGAGGGATGAAAAGACGCTCTCGCGTCCCTGGGCGATTCCTGGGACAGCCGGTCTCGAACATCGCATCGGTGGCTTGGAGAAAGAGAACATTACAGGAAATGTCTGTTACGATCCGGACAACCATGAACGGATGGTTCATTTACGAGCCAACAAGATTGCCGGAATCGCCAATGATATCCCTCCGGCAACCCTCCTTGGAGATCAGGAAGGGGACATTCTGCTGGTCGGTTGGGGAGGGACCTGTGGAGCGATCACCTCCGCAGTTGAGGAACTTCGTCAGCAAGGAGTCTCCGTTTCGAGTGTTCATCTCCGCTACCTGAACCCCTTCCCCCGCAATCTTGGAGAGATTCTCTCACGTTTTGATACGATTCTTGTCCCGGAACTCAACCTCGGTCAACTCACACTCCTTCTCCGGGCAAAATATCTGGTCGATGCGAAGGTGATCTCGAAGATGCAGGGTCAGCCTTTCACCATAAAAGAGATTGTTGATGGGGTGAAGCGTCTCACACTGAAAAAAGAGGTAAGACAATGGCAGAAACAAGCAGCACACCCAAGTTAAGCCGTAAGGACTTCATCTCCGATCAGGATGTTCGGTGGTGTCCAGGGTGTGGAGATTATGCGATCCTCTCCGTCACTCAAAAGGTACTCGGGGATCTGAATATCCCACGTGAAAAATATGTTTTTGTCTCGGGAATCGGCTGCTCGTCCCGCATGCCGTATTACATGAACACCTATGGCTTCCACACCATCCATGGGCGGGCCCCGGCGATTGCGACAGGGATCAAGGCCTACAATCCGGACCTCTCGGTCTGGGTCGCGACAGGTGACGGTGATGGTCTCTCGATCGGCGGGAACCATCTTCTCCATACCCTTCGGAGAAATGTCGATCTCAAGATTCTTCTCTTCAATAACAGGATCTACGGCCTGACGAAGGGGCAGTACTCCCCCACCTCTGAGTTAGGCAAAAAAACGAAATCATCTCCTTACGGAACGATCGATTATCCGCTCAATCCGCTTTGTTTCGCCTTTGGAGCTGAGGCGACCTTTGTCGCACGCACTGTCGATACCGACACCCAACATATGGCAAAAGTCCTTGAACGTGCCGCTCGGCACAAGGGGACAGCATTTATTGAAATTTTTCAAAATTGTGTCATCTTCAACGACAACGCCTTTCAAGAGGTCACGGATCGCGAGAGTCGTTGGGACAAAGGCCTCTATCTGGAACATGGCAAGCCACTCATCTTTGGAAAAGAAAAAAACAAAGGTATCCGGCTCTCCCCCAAAACCTTCCTCCCCGAGGTGGTCACCTTGGGCCAGGACGGGGTCATCGAGGGGGATCTTCTTGTTCACGATGAAAACCGTGAGGATACCGGGTATGCCTTCATGCTCTCACGCATGATGCCGCCCCACTTCCCTGTACCGATCGGTATCTTTCGCTCTATCGAGCGGCCCACTTATGACTCCCTGCTCTCCGAACAAGAAACGCTCGCCCTTAAGAATCAAGGGAAAGCCGATATCCAGAAATTGTTGAATGGAACAGAGACCTGGAAAGTGAGTTCATTATGATCTGCCCGGCCTGTGGGAAAAAGAATATCGATGGAGTCGATGAGTGCGAGTTTTGCCTTCAGAACCTCTCGTCGCTCGACGGGGTCCTCCCCACCACAAAGTTCACGAAGGCCTTAATGGAAGATCCGATTGCTAAAATGAAACCTCGAGACGGTCTCTGGGTCTCTCCCAAGGCGTTGATTCGCGAGGCGATCCAAAAAATGACGGATAACCATGTCGGATGCATCTTCGTGGGAAATCAGGACCAGATCGAAGGGCTCGTTACGGAACGGGATATCCTCTTCAAGGTTTTGGGAAAGGATAAAAAGGCCTTTGCGAATCCGATCCGCTCGATCATGACCGCCGATCCTGTGGTCCTCGATGAATCCGACTCCCTCGCCTATGCACTGAACCAGATGTCTGTCGCCGGCTTCCGCCACCTCCCGATTCACCGAGAAGGAAAAGGACTCGGGATCATTTCGGTCCGCGATATTTTGAGACACCTTTCAAAACTGTTTCCTGAAACTGCCGCCTAACAGTTTGTTGACAAACCATGTTTCCTCAGGCTGTTGAGAAAGTCCCCAGATGCAAGGCGCCCGCGAGAACCCGACTGAGGCGTACTAGCAAGTACGTCGCAAGGAGTGGTCGAGTGGGCAACGCAGCAGATGGGGCTTTGTCAACAGCCTGCTAGACATCCCTTTGAAAATCGAATAGTTTGGTTTCAGCTTGGGGAAACTTCGACCATTAAAAAAAGGGAGCTGTATCGGGATTGCGGCGCCTGCAGGACCGATTTCGAGACCCCGTTTCTTGAGAGGAGTTCGGAATCTCAAAAGGGCCGGCTTTTCTGTCTCTTATAGTCGAGGCATCTTCTCTCAAAACGGCTACCTCGCCGGTGATGACGACCGACGCTCGCGGGAGCTGGGCAAGCTCCTCAACGATCCCAGAACCGATGCGATCCTTTTCGCGCGTGGTGGGTATGGGACCCAACGCCTCCTCCCATTCTTAAAAAAAACAAGACCCAAGATTGTTGTCGGATTCAGTGACTTGACGGTCCTTCTCGCCACACTTTGGAAGAGATGGGGAATTCCGACCCTCTACGGACCTATGGTCGCGACTCAACTTACGAAGAAAAGGGTCGTCACCCGTCTGAAAAAAGCGCTTTCTGATCCTCGCTGGTTTCAAATGCATCCCTTCTCGGCCCGAAAGACATTTCGAGGGGGTCGGGCCACCGGCCGCCTGCTGGGTGGTTGTCTGACGTTGTTCGTCTCGTTAATTGGAACTCCCTATGACGTCGATACCACCGGTTCAATCCTGTTTCTCGAGGATGTCGACGAACCTCCCTATGTGGTTGACCGGATGATGACTCAGCTTGAACAGGCGGGAAAATTAAAAGGGGTAAGGGGGATTATCCTCGGAACGTTTCGACTCAAGAAAAAGCTCTTCCCCTCGGAAATTGAAAAGGTCTTTCGTGAACGACTCCGAAATTTCAAAGGCCCTGTATTATGGGGAACTCGTTTTGGTCATTGTTCCAACCCGGAAATGGTTCCATTCGGTGGGGTAGGTCGGATTCAGGGCAAGAAACTGATCATTGAAAAGGGAATATTTGATGTACAGATTTGAAGAGGAAATTTCGAAAGCGATCGAAGAAGGGGTCTTCCCGGGCGCCTCCCTGCTGGTCGCTCGCGGAGACGAGGTCCTCTATAGAAACTTCTTTGGCTACGCAACGCTCCTGCCACAAAAAGAACTCCTCACGGAAAAGACGCGTTTTGATATCGCCTCGCTCACAAAACCGGTGGCGACAGCAGCGCTTGCCTTTTTCTTTCTGAAGGAGAAACGACTGAGTCTCGATACGCCGATTGTCAAACAACTGAAGGGACTGGAGGGAGAGGACAAGGCCAAGATGACCCTGCGGCATCTCCTCAAACATACCTCCGGACTCCCCGCCTGGAAGCCCTACTCTGAGGAGCTCAAAAAAGAGAAACCGGAGTTTTTTGGCCGCAGGGAGGCCAAGGCGATCTATTTGGACAAGATCTCCCAGGAATCTCTTGAGCGCCCCGTCGCCTATCAGAGGATTTACAGTGACTTGGGATTTATTCTGCTTGGCATCTATCTCGAAAAGATCTCCGACACCCCACTCGATCGTCTTTTCAAACAACAGATTGCCGATCCTCTGGGATTAGAACAAACCTCCTATCTTCCAAATGACCAACCTCCAGAAAACCGCGATCTTTTTGCCGCGACGGAGGACTCAACCCTGCGGGGAAGGCTGATCCGGGGTGAGGTCCACGACGACAATGCCTATGCCCTCGGAGGGGTCGCTGGTCATGCCGGTCTCTTTTCCCACATCGATGATCTTCATCGCCTGCTCGTTGAGTGGAAAAAGGGTTATGCAGGGAAGAGTGAGCTCTTCCCCAGAGATCTTGTGGACGAATTCATCGCGGCGAAGGTGAAGGTTAAGCTGGGGTGGGACACCCCGTCAGAATCTCAATCACAGGCAGGAACGGCATTCTCCGGAAATACTATAGGACATCTCGGATATACCGGCTGCTCGTTCTGGATGGATCTGGAACAGGGTTTCCATGTCATCTTTCTCACGAACCGTGTCCATCCGACCTCTAAAAACGAGAAAATCAAAGAGTTTCGTCCCCTCCTGCATGATCTGATCTATAAGGAGTTGATCGGACAATGACCCAAAGAATTCATCTCACTGCGATATGCGGTATGGGGATGGGATCTCTCGCAGGACTTCTCAAGGGAAAAGGATTTGAAGTGACCGGTTCCGATCAACAGGTCTATCCGCCAATGAGTACTCAATTGGAGCAGCTCGGGATCTCGATCCAACAGGGCTTCGATCCTCGTCATCTGGAGCCAAGGCCTGATCTTGTGATCGTCGGAAATGCGGTCTCCAAGACAAATCCGGAGGTCGAGGCGCTTCTGCAGATGAAGATCCCCTACCTCTCCATGCCGGAGGCACTGGACCGGTTTTTTCTGAAAGGGCATCGTTCTATCGTTATTGCCGGGACCCATGGAAAAACCACCACCTCCGCCCTCGTCGCCTGGCTTTTGAAGCAAACCGGTCGAGCGCCCGGCTTTTTGGTTGGAGGGGTTTTAAAAAATACCGGTCAATCGTATGAAATTGGCAAAAGCAACTATTTCGTCGTTGAAGGGGATGAGTACGACAGCGCTTTTTTTGATAAAGGACCGAAGTTTCTGCATTACCATCCAGACCTCCTGATCCTGAATCCGATAGAGTTCGACCATGCCGACATCTATCGCGACCTTCCCCACCTTCTTTCCTCTTTTGAAAGGCTTGTGGGGCAGATCTCTCCGACGGGACTCGTGATCGCCCATTCAAAGAATGAGAATGTCCGATCGTTGTTTCCGCGAATCCCCTGCCGTCTCCTGACCTTCGGAACCGATCCTGAGGCGGATATCTATGCTGAAAAAATCGCCTTCAAGCCGACACAAACCGAATTCGAGGTCGTTTATAAAAAAGAAAAGGTCGGAATGATCTCAAGCCCGATGATCGGGAGACACAATGTCGAAAACCTGCTCGCGGTTATCGCAACGCTTCTCGAAGAGGGAGTTCCTTTTCGGGAGATTCAGCAAGCGGTACAAAGTTTTCAGGGGGTCAAGAGGCGCCAGGAGATCCTGGGCTGCTTCAGGGGAGTCACTGTTATCGACGACTTTGCCCATCACCCCACCGCCATTCGGGAAACCCTGAAGGCGGTACGGCTTGCCAATCCCAAAGGACCGATCTGGGCTATTTTCGAACCGCGTTCCAATACGACCAGGCGACGTGTCTTTCAGAGAGAGTTCCCTTCGGCCTTTGAGAACGCCGATCACACCCTGATCGCCCCGGTTTACCATCCGGAAAAAATTCCGCCTGAGGAACGCCTCGATCCCCAGGAAATTGTCCGGGAACTTGAAGCCCAGGGGAAAGATGCCTTTGCCTGTGAATCGATCGACCAGATCGTTGAAAAAGTGATCTCTCAAGTCAGAGAGGGAGAGACGATCTGTCTCATGTCTAATGGAAGTTTTGGGAATGTTGCCGAAAAACTGATCCGAAAGCTGGAGGCGAGAGGATAATGCCGAGGGCGTGGAGGCGTCTTGGTCGCACCCTCCTGGTTCTTTTTCTGATCATCGCCCCCTTTTGGCTTCTTTCCTCAAGCACCTCCCTTCATCGTTTTTTTCTAAAACCGATCCAACGAACGACGGGACTCACAATTCAGATCAAAAAAAGCGGTCTTTCCCTACTCCGTGGAGAATTCAGGATCTACGGGCTTAGCCTCGCAGACCAAAAGGGGATGTTTGAATTCTCATCCTCCGTTGTTCGCATTGCGATGAGCCCACTCTCCCTTCTCAAAGGGCAGATCATTATCTCCCGGTTTGAGGTTGAAGATCCCCATCTCTCTCTCCTCAAAAAATCTGAAAAAAAACCGCGGCCCGTCTCTGAAATTGTCCGCCAATTCTTTTCCCTCTATGAAAAATCTCTCTTGCTGCAAAGCATCGTCGTCAAAAAAACCCTGATTCACTCCCTGCAACTCGATCGTCCTGATACGGCCCCTCTTTCTGTAAAAGAAATTGAACTCACCCTTGAACCCAAACTGACCCAGGCGATACTGGGGAAAATCACCATCAAAGGTCTTTCCCAAGGACATACCCCTCTGGAACTCCTGAAGACAGAAATCACCCTCACCCCGAATGGTGGAGAGATTCACTCTCTGGAATTGATTCAAGAGAGTTTAAAGCTTTCCCTTACAGCCCATTGGAAGGGTAATTTCTCAAAAGGGGAATTTCTGACGGAAGGGAAGTTTCTTTCTACAAAATACCTTACAGAACCTGTTTCCTTCCGGATTGAGAGTGACTTCGAAAGAGACGTCGCCCAAATCAAGAGAATAGAGGCCCAAATGGGGTCTGGAAAACTCGAAGGAGCCGGCTCGTTTCATCTGCTGAGCAAGCTTTATGCAATTGATTTTGAGGCGAGGGAACTCCCGATCGAACTTATCTTCCAGAAAATTGATAGCCCTGTCCTCGCACCCGCGCAGGGGATCAGCGAGGTCAAGGGAACGGCCCAAGGACGTCTCCCGGAGCTTTCAGCCCATGCCGAGGCGACCATTCACAACCTTCGCCACAACAATCTTGCGGCAAACCGCGCCTCAGGTCAGATCGGCCTTCAATGGCCTCTTCTGGAATTCGAGGCCCATATCTATCCGGAAGAAAATAATATCGAGGCGGGACAGGTAAAAGGGGGGGTATTGTTTGAGCGTCGCCACCCTCAGGACAAGATCAGGGCCTATGTCAAACAGGTCGATGTCAGTTTTCAGGAAGCCCCCATTTCAAAACTCCTTCCGGATCTCAATCTTTCTGGAATCCTTTCTGGAGAGCTCCTGCTGGAGGGAGCCGAAAAGGATGGGGAACCGACTGTGCGAGGGAAGGGAAATGGCCAGGTCCTCGGAGGATCTCTCGGAGTCATCAGCATTGAATCACTAGAATCGAGGCTTCGAGTGGAACCAGGCGGAGTTTTCTTCTTTCAGGAAACTGTCCTGCAGTTAACAAACCTGAACCCGATCCTTCTTCCAAACCCGATCCGCCTTGAGGGATTGGGGGATAAATTGATTTTTGCAGGAGAACCTTCCTCCAGTCTCTCTCTGAAGGGAAGCTATGATTACCTAACCAGGGGATTTCATATCGACCGGCTTCTTATCCGCTCTCCAAAGGGAGACCTGAAAATCGAGGGGGTTTATCAGGAAAGCCTTGATTTCCGGGTCAAGGGGCCTGCCCAGATTTCCTTCTTGCAGATGTTCCGAGCCTTCATTGGAGAGTCTTCAGGATGGGCTAACCTTGATCTTAAAATCCAGGGGACTTTCGAAGACCCCGAAATTCAGGGCCCCGTCCTCCTTCAGGATTCGGCTCTTGAGATCAGAAGCTTGAAAGAAACCCTCACAGAACTTGAGGGAAAATTAGAGTTTCAAAAAAAGAGGGTCACTTCAGATCTGAAGGGAAATTTTGGCAACGGAAGCTTCTCTCTGAAAGGAAATGTGCAGTTCGAAAAACTAAACCCGAGTTTTTTCGATCTGAAGCTTGTTGGCTCAAGCCTCCCCTTCCAATACGATAAAAACTTGAACCTGGAACTTAACAGCAACCTCCACCTCACGGGCCCCGCTTCCGATCCCCTGCTCGCCGGGAAAGTGGAAATTGTCGAAGGGCGATACACGAAGAGATTTGAGATTCACAAATTTGTTCTCAAACCGATTGTCAGGGGCTCCGAAGATCAAAAAACAAAAAAACTTCCGAGGGTTCAATTTGATCTCGATGTGAAAAGTGCGGGAGATCTTCAGATCAAAAATAATATCTCTGAAATTTATCTCTCGTGCGACCTCCTTGTCAGAGGGACCAGCGATGCCCCTAAAATTCTTGGGGGGTTTTCCTTGATCGAAGGACAATTCCAATACCTGACGGCCAATTTTACGATGACGGAGGGACGGGTGGAGTATGTCAATCCCAACCGCTCCGACCCTTATCTGATTCTTCGTGGCGAACGGGAACTCCCCCCTAATTATGTCGTCTTCCTTAAGATCGAGGGCTACCTGAATAACCTTGAGATCGACCTCTCCAGCTCTCCATCACGCGATCGGGATGATATTCTTTCACTCCTGGCCTTCGGGATGACCCGTGATGAGCTCCAGAGAACCAGTGGCCTCGGGACAAAACTCGGCCTGGACCTCGCCTTGGAAGAGGCGGCGCGTCCCTTCACGGGCGTTCTTTCCAAGGCAACTGGTTTAGATGTCCGGCTGAAACCAACGGCAGAGGGGCCTTACTCCCCCAGTCGTCTCTCCCTCCAATCAGAGGTTACCGATCGGCTTAGTCTGGAACTTCGGAGCGATCTTGCACCGGATACCGCTGAAAGGACCTTTCAGGCGAACTATTACTTGACAGATAATGTACTTCTGAAAGGATTCCGAACGCGAACAGCAAGTACGGATCCTCAATATCATTTCAACTTGTCATTAAGATTTCGAATTCGGTGAAACCTCTCATTCTTATCCTTTTTGGTTTCCTCCTGGTCATGCCAACCCCTCTTTGGGGACGTGAATCCCGAATTGCAGACATAAAAATTGAAGGAGAGGCTTCCTTGCCTCGAGAAGAGATCGAAGCCCTCCTCCCGTTAAAAAGGGGAGATCCCCTGAACGAAAAAGAACTGGGGCCGTTTCTGGACTACCTCAAAAAATGGGGGCGCTTCTCAGAAATCAAAATGGAAAAGAAGACGACCCCTGAGGGCCTTCTGCTTATTCTTCATCTCAAGGAAGGGATGAAGGTCGTGGATATACAGGTTTCCGGGAATTACCCTTACCTCTCCAAGAGTCTTCATCGAAAATTATCCGTCCATCGAGGAGATTTCTACGACCCGGAGATCGCTCAAGATCAAATCAAGAGGTTGCAGGATTTCTACGAACGGGAAGGTTACGCTGGGACTACAGTCACGCTTGATATCCAACCAGATCACAAATGGGAAAATGTGATTCTCCACTATCACATTAAAAAAGGAGATCGCTATCAACTAAACCAAATCGAGATCGAAGGAAACCAGTTATTTCCCAGAGGATACTTTATCTCACAGTTGAACCCCCTCATCCTTTATCGCCCAGCAAGACTCCGAAATAGTCTGAACAAGATACGAAAAGACTACCAAAAAAAGGGGTATCTTGAGGCACGAGTACGTATCAAACAAATCTCGATCGATGAGAAAAAACGAAAAATTAATCTGAAACTGGCTGTTCAAGAGGGGCCTCATGTCAAAGTCCGGTTTCACGGGAACAAGCGCCTCTCTCGGAAGACCCTGAAAAAGGTGATTCCTGTCCTGACAGAGGGAGACACAAGTTCTCTTGCTATCGAGGAGAGCAAACAAGCGATCCAGGCCCTTTACAAAGAACGGGGATTTTTAGAGGCCTCCGTTGTCGCCAGAAAAAAACGCCTCGATGTTTCCGAAATTCTGATTCAGTTCGATATTCAGGAGGGAACGCAAACACGCGTCAAGCAGGTGCGTCTTGTCGGTGCGAAACAACTCAGGCCCAGAAAAATCAAACGTCACCTGACGACAGAAGAGGAATCGATTTTTAAAGATGGTTATTACAATCCGGAAACAGTTGAGGCTGATTTTCTGAGGTTGCCTGAAATCTACCACCACCATGGATTCTTGGAGGCCCGTGCCCTTGATAAAAAAACAGATTTCAGCCCCTTGGGAGACAAGGCAACCATTTCGTTTTTTGTTGAGGAGGGGCCTGAGTTCAGAATCAAGTCAATCAGCTTCGAAGGGAATCAAATCCCTTCGGAAAAACTAAACAAAATTCTCAAGATGAAAAATGGGGATCGGCTCACTCAAGAAGAATTAAAAATAGATGAGTCTGTCCTCCAGAATTTTTATTCAGATGAAGGCTATACTTATACGAAGATAGAACCCCATCTCCTCCAGGAAGATCAAAAAATCCATCTTGTCTATAAAATCCAGGAAGGTCCTCAGACAAAAGTGGGAGAAATCTTGATTGTTGGAAATTACAGGACCCGCCATTCGGCGATACGAAAGGCGCTTGCCCTCAAACCCAATCGCCCTTTTAGTCTGAATAGGCTTCTCAAGAGCGAATCTTCCCTGCGTCGAATGGGGGTCTTCCAATCGGTCGACATTGAGCCTCTCGGCATACAGGAGCATAAAGAGGAGATCCACTTGCTGGTCAAGGTAGAGGAAAACCCCAGATCGTACATCGATCTCGAATCCAGCTACGACACAGACAACAAGTTTACGGGTGCTATCAGTCTGCAACATAACAACCTCTTCGGTTTTGCTAAAAGGTCAACCCTTCGACTGACCGGTGGTAACGATATCCAAAAAGGGGAACTCAATTATATCGATCCACGGTTTTTTGGGGTAAACCTGGAAATGGTCACAACAGGACTTGTCGAGGCGGAACAACGTCCCAGTTTTGAAGCGATTGATTACGGTGGCAAACTCTCATTTCGAAGTCCACTGACCAATCAAATCACCCTCTTGACCAAATACGACCTGACGCGAACCTCTTTCCAGAATGTCGCAGATCCAACAGCCCTTGCGACACGAGATCACACGCTCTCTCGTATTGGTTTCTCCTTTAACTTTGACTCACGCGACTCCTTTGCCGATCCAAAAAAAGGGATCAATGCCTTGACCGGTCTTGATGTTTCCAACAAGATTCTGGCTTCCGGTTTCAATTTTCTTCAACCATCAGCCTCAATAGCCCATTATCAGTTCTTTGCCTCTCGCTTTACCCTTTTTAATTATCTCCGTGCGGAGGGGATTAACGTCTTTGGAAGCGATGTCCTTCCGAGAGATAAAAGACTCTTTTTAGGAGGTGACTACTCTGTCAGAGGATTTGATCAGGATAGCATCAGCCCGCGTGATGCCACCGGTCAACTTGCCGGTGGACTCATCCTTCTCCTTCACACCATTGAAATTCAGACAAAAATAAAAGGAGGGCTCAAGTTTGCCAGTTTCCTCGACAGTGGAAGCGTCACCGATAATTTTTCCCAACTCGATTTGGGTTCCCTGCGCCACTCAGCAGGGGCAGGTCTCCGCTATATCACCCCGATCGGACCCCTACGGCTCGATTACGGCATTAAGCTCGATCGGAATCGTGCTGTCGGAGAGAGCTTTGGACGACTCCACTTCGCCTTTGGGTATGCCTTTTAAAGACAGCCTCACAAAAAGGCCCCCCGCCTTCCCGGCGGGGGGCCTTTTGAACCGCTTCCACTTAAACCCAACTAGAAGTTATAGGCAAACGTCGCAGCAGCACCGATGTTCTGACCGGTAGCTGTAGAACCTGCCGTGACCCCAGAGGAGGGCTTGGTAAGATCAAACCGACCCTCGAGACCAAAGCGGGCACCGTCAGCTATAGCATACCCTGTGGCAAGGACGAAGTCATGGCGAACACCACCGTTGGTGAGCGTGCCAGCCAAACCAGGTGCATACTCATTGTTGGCAACAGCAACCCCGGTACCACCAACTGCTGGACCGGTGTCGAGATCCCAGAGGTAACCATAACGAAGCGTCCCATCCCAAACATCGCTAAAGTCATAGCCGAGCTTGAGGGTCCCAGCGATGAACTGGTTGTTATCAACAGCACCAGCTGTCGCATTATCTTGACGATAAACCCCCTCAAGTCCCAAAGAGGCGGCATCATTCATCATATGATGAAGCGCCATATCGCCGAGGAAGGACCAGTGTTTCTTGAGACCAGGTGTCTCAAGACCACCGGCACCAGAGAATTTGAACCAGCTCATATTCCCCTCATCACCATAGTTATAAATTGCATTGAAACCAAATGAAGGGATTGTGGTCGTTGCAGCCGGAGCTCGATCGGCAAGATCATTGACGACATAGGTCTCCCATCGAAAACTATCACTAAACTCATAACCAGCCCTTGCCCCTGTCAGGTTATGAGGGAGCAAGACTCGATGGGTTGAGGAAAAGGAGACTGTTGAAAGCTCGCCACGATCGACAGGGTCAAGACCAATCCCTGAATTAAAACGACCAACGAGAAATTCAACCCCATTCCCTGCAGGGATATTGGCTGTTACGTATCCCTGTTCGACGATAAAGTCTGCAGTCCCTGTCGCCGCCGCTGGCGAAATTCGACCAGGCGTCGCACCGATACCGGCGATCGGGTAAAAATCAAGATCACCTCGAGCACGAATGTTCTCACCAAAACTCTTGGCGAGATCGAGCTCGACCTGATCCACGAAGAAACCAAAAGATTCAACCCCTGCACCCGCGGCGCCGACCAAGCCGTCACCGAGGACACCGGAGGTTGGATCTGCATACTTTCCTGACGTCTGACGCTGCCAACCTGTGACTGTGGTTACATTCCCCGTGATCTCAAGCGAACCTGAATCCTCCGCCTGAGCTGGTGAATAGACCACAAGGCTTGCGAGCGCCAAGGCTAACGCGAAGACTGTGATTTTTTTCATTCTTTTCTCTCCTTTTAGATTTTAGTTTTAACTTAATTTATCGGCAGACATATAAACGAATATAAAGCTCCCCACCCCCTTTCCTCGTTTATTTAAATGTCTCCCTTAACCCCAAAGCTGTATAAAATTACTCAAAATATAATAACCAGACTCATCTTTGTCAACAAATGTTTACTAATGGATGCTTAATTATTATTTAACTATATTTAATTAAATATAATTCTACTTAATTTCGACTATCATCTCGAGCTCCACAGCAGCACCCATAGGGAGCTCCACAACACCAACGGAAACACGCGAATGTCGTCCCGAATCCCCAAAAATCTCTACGAGGAGGTCACTCGCCCCATCCACAACCTTGTGTTGCTCCTGAAAACCGGGGAATGAATTAACATAACCGGTTAACCGAACCACCTTTTTCACCCTATCCAGTGAGCCAAGATCCTGTTTCAAGACAGCAAGCAGATTGGCCACGCAGGCCTTTGCTGCCCGTCGTGCCGATTCAAGGTCGACCTCTTTCCCGACGCGCCCGCGAAAGGCGATTCGCCCCTCCACCTTCGGAAGCTGACCTGAAATAAAGATAAGATTTCCAACACGACAGGAGGGGAGGTAATTCCCCGCCGGTGCTACCTCCGGAAGGTCGATCTGCAACTCACGCAGGCGATCCTCGATTCCCATCAGCCTCCTCCTTTCCTCAAGACCAGAAGGATAAGACAAGGTTTCCTTCTGAACTCCTCAAATTTTTCTGGCAAATCGTCTTTGAAGAACTTTTTACTGTTGTTGTCAAAAAAAGACTCCTTGACCCCCTCAACAATCCACCCCCCAGATCCAAGGAATCTAAAATAACGTTCAAACCCAGGGGGAATCCCTTCTTCAGTGGCCGGCTGGTTCTGAAATTCCTCTTGAACCATAGGACTAAAGGGATGCAGATCGACCAGGATCAGCTGGCCTTGCCTCTTCAGGACGCGGGAGGTTTCCCTGAGAAGGGCCGATAAATGCTTTCTGCCCTGATAGCTACGAAGCAAAACAAGCTCGAGAGAAGTGTTGAGAAAAGGGAGAAGGTCCTCCCGACTCTGAAGAGTCGCCCCCTCTGTGGTTCCGATGGAGACAAGGAAGCGGGGCCCCTTCAACAGTGATGCGAGTGGCTTGAGATGAGGAGCGACCTCCAGCGCGAGCCCCCCGGAAAAATCTGTTGCCCGCGCCTTGAGTTCCGCTGTTTCAAAGGCGCTGATCATTTCCAAAAATCGGTCCTGTGGGAGCGGTGATCGAACCGGTTTTTTCTCTACACGTTTTTTAATCAAGAAACCAAACGGGTTACGCATCTCTCTCTTTCATAATTGAAATAAAAACCTGAGCAATAAAAATTCACCCTTATTCTTGACTGGAGCCAAACCCCACGATAACTGACTGGGATCATGAAAATAGAAGTCATAAAGCCAAAACAGAACATTGCGGTTGATTTATTGGCCGTTGGGCTCTGGAAAGATTGGGAAAAAACGGCCCGTATGATTAGTCATCTCGTGGACCCGAAGACAAACCAATGGATCCTTAATACCCTAAAAAAAGAAAAGTTTAAGGCGAAGCCGGGCGAGCAAAAGCTGATCCCCTTAAATTCCAATCGCTCGATTCAGAATCTCCTCATTGTCGGTTTGGGAGAGGTCAAAGATTGCGAAAATAACCTCAGACGGATGGCAGCGACCACCGTCCGATCGGCAACAAAGATCCATGCCAAGGAAATCGCTATTGAGGTCGATCCGATCCTCCGAGGGAAATCTGAAACTCCTTACCAATTGATCACTGAGGGACTCCTTCTGGGCAATTACAGTTTTGACCTCTACAAATCAAAAGACAATCAGACGCCAAAAACGGTGACCCGCGTCCTTCTTCTCTCCCAAGGGAAGGGGTCGGCAAAGGCGTCGAAGGAAATTAAGACAGGAGAGGTCCTTGCCGAGGTAACAAATTATGCAAGGGATCTGATCAATATCCCGGCAACCGACATGACCCCTCGTCGCATGGTTGAGGAGGCAAAAAAAATCGGGCAGCTTCCAAGAATCTCCTGTCGCATCCTGGATCAGAACGCCTGTCGCCGTCTGGGGATGGGGAGTTTTCTCGCTGTCGCCAGTGGAAGTAAACAACCTCCGTATCTGATTCATCTTCATTATCGTCCTTCCGGCCGACCAAAAGGTCGCGTCGCGATTGTCGGGAAGGGAATCACCTTTGATAGTGGCGGCCTCTCCATCAAACCAGCCTCCGGGATGGAAACAATGAAAGATGATATGAGTGGTGCCGCTGCCGTTTTAGGCCTCATGAAGGCGATTTCGACACTTCACCTCCCTCTGCTGGAGGTTCATGGGATCGCTGCCGTGACCGAAAATATGCCCTCGGGAAGCGCCGACAAACCGGGTGATGTGGCGACCACGATGATCGGGAAGACAATCGAGATCCTGAATACCGATGCGGAGGGGAGACTCACCTTGGCCGATGCCCTCCCCTATGCCTTGAGGCAAAAACCGGATCTCGTGATTGACCTAGCGACCTTGACAGGGGCCGTCATTGTCGCCTTGGGTGATCTTTGCGCCGGGATTATGGGAACCAATCAAGATTTGGTGGATCGATTAATCGCCTCGGGACAAAAAACGGGAGAGAAACTCTGGCAATTGCCGCTCATTGAAGAATATAAGGAAGACATAAAAAGCTCGGTTGCCGATCTCAAAAATGTCGGCGCAAAAGGGGCTGCCGGCACGATTACTGCCGGGCTTTTCTTGAGAGAGTTTGTGGATGAGAAGATCCCTTGGGCCCATGTGGATATTGCCGGTACCGCCTGGACCGAAAAGGGAACCGCTCTCTGCCCGCGTGGAGGAACTGGATTTATGGTTCGAACCCTTTTTCATTTCTTGACCCACTACCACCGACCAAAATCAAAATGAGGAATGGTGGGCCTTAGCCGAATCTCTTTTCTCGGGGTTGAGTTCATAAGAAACAAAATCAAAAAAAATGTCGTCGCCTTTAAAGTCGCACCCTGACTCTTCTTGATTAAGTTTGAAATACCTGATTTCACCCCTCCCTGCTTGACATACTACATATTGTTATTTATAAGCTACTTATATACAATATGCTGTGTATAACAGACGGATAACCTGTTAATAATAAGGGGGACAAACCATGCAAACTGCCGTCAAGACTCACAAAAAGATCGATGGGGCCGCTATCGAACGCCGCTTTACAAAAAAGGGGGTCCACCCTTTTGAACAGGTCGCATGGGAGCTCCGCTCCTCCGTCATCAAGGAACCGGATGGGACTGTTGTTTTTGAGATGAAGGATGTGGAGATCCCGAAATCCTGGTCCCAATTGGCGACCGACATCCTGGCCCAAAAATACCTAAGAAAGGCCGGTGTCCCGGAGACAGGTCGCGAAACAACCGCCCGTCAGCCGATCTATCGTATTGCCCATAGCCTCAGGGTTGCTGGAGAAGAGCTTGGTTATTTCTCCAACCCTGAAGTCGCCGAAACTTTTGAATCAGAGCTGACCTATCTCCTCCTCCATCAGATGGGGGCCTTCAACTCCCCCGTCTGGTTCAACTGTGGTCTTTACCATGAGTACAAAATCCAGGGGAGCGGCGGGAACTGGTCTTGGGATCCTGTTTCTCAAAGTATCCGTGAAACGCTTGATGCCTATAGCCACCCCCAGTGTTCCGCCTGCTTCATCCAGTCTGTCGGCGATGACTTGATGAGCATCTTCGAGTTGGCAAAATCGGAGGCCCGTCTCTTCAAATACGGATCGGGGACGGGGACTAATTTCTCCCATCTGCGTGGAAAACAGGAAAAGCTGTCCGGTGGCGGAACCTCCTCAGGGCTCATGAGCTTCCTCGAGGTACTCGACAAAGGGGCAGGGGCAACAAAATCAGGGGGGACGACACGACGGGCCGCCAAAATGGTCTGTCTCGATATGGACCATCCCGAGATCGTCGACTTTATCCAGTGGAAGGTACGGGAAGAGAAAAAGGCCGGGATCTTGATCCATCAGGGGGGATTCACCTCTGACTTCAATGGCGAGGCCTACCACACAGTCTCTGGACAAAACTCAAACAACTCCGTCCGTGTCACCGATGAATTCATGAACGCCTGTCTTCAAGGGGGTCAATGGAGCACACGTTTCCGGACCACAGGAGAGGTTGGTGACACCTATGACGCCAAATCGCTGATGCGCCAGGTCGCGGAATCTGCCTGGCAGTGTGCGGATCCCGGCATGCAGTATGATACAACGATCAATGAGTGGCACACCTGCGCGAATACCGATCGCATCTACGCCTCGAATCCTTGCTCTGAGTATATGTTTCTAAATGACAGCGCCTGCAATCTTGCCTCACTGAATCTCATGAAATTTATCGATTCAGACGGAAAATTTCAGATTGAGGACTTCCGGCATGCCGTTCAGGTCTTTATTACCGCCATGGAGATCATCGTTGATTTTGCCGCCTATCCTCGACAAGACATTGCCCAGAACAGCCATGACTACCGCCCACTCGGTCTGGGATATGCGAATCTCGGCACCCTCCTGATGACCAGTGGAATTCCCTACGACAGTCCAAAAGGGCGCGCGATCGCTGCAGCAATCACCGCAATCATGACCGGTCACGCCTACAAGGTTTCCAGTGAGCTTGCCGCCGTGATGGGGCCGTTCGCCGGCTTTAAGAAGAATAGCGAACCGATGCTGAAGGTCATGAACAAGCATCGGGATGCCGCCTACAAAATTGATGGACGATCCTGTCCCAGCGATCTGCTTCGGGCGGCTCAAGAAGATTGGGATGAGGCGGTCCATTCCGGAGAAATTTACGGGTATCGAAATGCACAGGCGAGTGTCCTGGCGCCGACAGGGACTATTGGACTCCTCATGGATTGCGATACCACAGGGGTCGAGCCTGAATTCTCCCTGATCAAGTGGAAGAAGCTTGCGGGGGGTGGACACTTCAAGATCATCAATCAATCGGTTTCCCGTGCACTGGAAAATCTGGGTTACGCCCCTCCCGATATCAAAAAAATCCAGGATTACATTTTGGAAAATGGAACGATCGAAGGGGCCCCAGGCATCTCCGAAGAGCGCCTGCCGGTCTTTGATTGTGCGAATCGGTGTGGCAACGGCGTTCGCTTCATCCATCCAATGGGGCATGTAAAGATGATGGCGGCGGTTCAGCCGTTCATTTCCGGCGCGATCTCAAAAACAGTCAATCTCCCCAACGACATGACGGTCGAGGATATTGAAAATATCTACATGGAGGGGTGGAAGCTCGGGCTCAAGGCGATCGCCCTCTATCGGGACGGTTCCAAACATTCTCAGCCACTCAGCGCCGGGAATGACAAGAAGAGCGATAACGAGAAAAAAACAGTTGTCGAAAATTCTGAGACGAGGGGGACACGAAAAGAGCTTCCGGTTAAGCGACGTGGATTCACTGTCGAATCCTCTGTCCGAAGTCACAAGGTCTTCCTCCGCACAGGAGAATACGACGATGGGGCACTCGGCGAGATCTTCATCGATATGTACAAGGAAGGGGCCGCCTATCGAAGCCTGATCAACTGCTTCGCGATCGCGATCTCGATCGGGCTTCAGTATGGTGTCCCTCTGGAGAAATTCGTGAACGCCTTCACCTTTACGCGATTTGATCCCCAGGGACCGGCCGATCACCCGAACATCAAATTCTGCACCTCGATCCTCGATTTCATCTTCCGGGTTCTTGGCATGGAATATCTGGGAAGGACCGACTTCGTTCACCTGAAACCGGCGACACTTGATAATCACGAGCAGACAGCTCCAGCAACTTCGGTCGGCGCTGCTGCCGCCACCGACTTTAACCAGACCCAAAGGGCCGTTGAGGGTGACGAGATGGGGAAAAATCTTGCGGAGCTGATGGGGGATGCCCCGCTCTGTGATCTCTGTGGGCATGTGACGATCCGAAACGGGACCTGTTACAAGTGTATTAATTGCGGGAATTCGATGGGCTGTTCATGAGGGGAATTGACATATATAATCATCTATTTTAATATGTTTTATATGCGCACGACCCTTGATTTGCCTCAAACTTTGATCGATGAGGCCCAGAATATTTTGGGCTATACTTCAAAGACTGACACGGTCATCTTCTCCTTAAGAGAACTTGTCCGAAGAAAAAGGATTGAAGAACTCAAAAAGATGGCCGGTCACCTTGAACTCGAGATCGATCTTTCAAAGTCACGTCGACGCCCAAGACGAATGGCATGAGCCATGATTCTTGCTGACACCTCCGTCTGGATTGAATTTTTCCGAGGAAAGAACAATCGTCTCATTCAAAAGTTTCGGTCTCTTCTTGACGATGATCAGATTGCCCTGACAAGTCCTGTGCGGATTGAAATTCTTTCAGGAACCCCAAAAAACGAGGTTCTCAGAATAGGTCGTCTTTTAGCAGCACTACCAATCTTTTACCCGGAGAAAACAACATGGTCACTCATCGAAAAATGGGTTGAAGAGGGAAAGGAGCACGGCGATAACTTCGGGGTTGTCGACTTGCTGATTGCGGGAATTTCTCAAGAAAACAACTTGGCCCTTTGGTCACTTGACTCTGATTTTGGAAGAATGAAAAAACTGGGTTGGGTAAACCTCTTCGCCCCCCAAGCTTGAGAGGCCTTGGCTACCTCAGAAGAACGACATCTGTAAGGATGATTATTCAGTTTGGAGGGGAATTTGTCCTGCAATCCGTTAGGACAAAAGAGGACTATTGAGTCAGTGTAAAAGGAATAAAATCGATCCGGGAGGCGGGAGAGCCGGGTCGCAGATTAAAATTCTGACGAACCGGATCCTGAAAGAGTGGGTCTGCGCTGATTGAATTCAGATCCTGTCTCATCTCCCGTTGCCATTCCCAAAGATTGCCAGGCAACAAGCGAGATCTCATCCTTGGCCAAAAGAACAGGTTGTGGTTGGAAGAGACAAACGGGTACGGCCATCGGTCATAGTGAATCAGTTTTCGATCGTTCTCAGGCGGTGAACCGTAAATGATGTTATGTTGGAAAACATTTCCCTGAGGCGGTGCCCGACCCCGTGCCGTCTCGGGACAACCTCCGGTTTCTGGATGAAGGTACAACCCCTTGCGGCTCGATAACCCCGAATCATAGGGACAGGTAGAAGGTTCAGGGGTTGAAAAACCGATCTGTCCATAATCATTCATGAGCTCTTCCGCTGAACTCCCATCAACAAAGATATTATTCTCGATCGTATTGAAAGACCCCTGATGAATATGAAGGGCTGCGGAGGCGATCCGATAGACAATATTTTCGGAAACGGTGAAACCGTTGCTCCCTTGGTCGAGGTAGATCCCCATCAAGCTCGTTTTGTGCAGATGATGCGATGTGAAGGGAATATCGTGGATGAGGTTTCTTCGAATGAAACTCCCCGTTTGGTGTCCTAATGTATAGATACCACCACAATCAGTCAGGATTTGGCAAACATGATGAACCTCGTTATTTTCGATCTGATTATTTCCAGCCCTCGTCGTTCTCGCATTCCAAATCCAACCGACGGAAATCCCTGAATAAGGGGCGTCGTAGATCAGATTATGTGAAATTTTTGTCTCGCGACTTAGCAGGTCTTGAATCCCGACGGATTCCAGATAGACCTTACCGATATCATGGATCGTGTTGTCCGTAATCTCATTCTGCTCGCTCAAAAACTGAGTATCCGCATGGCCTAAGGGCCATCCCACAGAATCGATAGCTCTATCATCAATCCCCCCAATCTGAATCCCTCCCCCACCCGTATCGTAAATGGCGTTCCCCCGAAAAACAGATCGTCGTGTCGGTCCTCCTACCGCATAACTCCCAGTATGCTTGAGAATATTATCAAGGATCTGGATCCTTTCTGCCCCATTTGCCTCTCTGTCATCGAATGGTGGGCCACTGACCTCAAACTCTATGGTAGGAGGTGTTGCCAAACAAACAGCCGCCTGACAGCCAATATGCCCCCCATCGGAAAGGCCCCAATCGGTGTGGGCAAACGTGAGCCGCTGAAAAACGATGTCATGGGCATCTGGATGAAATCGAACAAGTTGAGTCAGTGTCGGTACAATCACCTCCGCCCGACCCATATCCTGCCCGGGGAGGGGCCAATAGTAGAGACGGGAGTTGCGTGAGTCGAGAAACCACTCACCAGGACTGTCGAGTGCGCCTCTCAGATTCTCAACATAGTAGCGACCGGAAAATCCGGTATACTGATATGGCTTATCGATATCAGCCTGGAGATAGGCACGATTCCCCTCTACATGACTCAAGCACTGTCTCGTCTGTTCCCAGGCCTTGAGTGCAACAACCTCAACATTTCCTAAGCCACTCCATATTGCTTGGATGTCTCTCCACTGAAAGAGAAAACTACTATAAGCCTCGTTTGGAATAGGCAGCATGTCTTGACAGTCAGGGCTCAGTTCTAGATTGGCCCGTCGGCGAACGTCACAAGACACCCGAGGATCACCATAAACTACATCATCTGCCATGGTGAAATAGGGAAAGGAATCTCCGATGTTCGGTGAGCGTGCCCGAGTCGCCCGCTCGCCCTCGACAAAAAGGGAATTGAATCTCCAAGGCTGACCATCTTCCAACGGGGCAATCTCTGTCATATAAATCGGACGGGTTCCAAAATCGATATCGATGGGATCACCGAGCCGTCCCCTGACGGGCCCCCATTCTGCGGTAATTCTCCTCCCGCCACTGATAATTGCTGCACCATTTTTTTGACCGGGGGCGAGGTAGGCGCGCCAGACAACCGATCGATCCTCCTCTCCTGAATCTTGAGATTCGAGCTCCAATGTCCGGCTGAGAACGTAAGTGCCGGAGCGGATATTCACAATAATGGGTGGACTTATCTCTCCTGCTGCCCTCAACTCCCTGATTCTATCTCGGGCCCCCTCAAGTGTTGCGAAAGGACCATCGCTTCTGTCTGCATTCGGTGAGAGCAAGAGACCAGTCCAACTGTCATTTCCGTTCGTAGCGACGTAGTACTGAACGGCATCTGAAGAAACATTTGAGCTCGGTCTCTGCGATGCCAGTCTCGGTCCTACGTGATAACTTCGCACTATTGATGTCATCGCCCCCTGATTTATTTGCCTCTGTGCCGGTCTTGAAACCTGTGGTTGTGATCTGTAAGGAAGACTCTGACCCCAAGTACCGGGAGAAAAGAGGACTGTCATCAGGAACAGAACCCCTATCGAGGTTGTCCGGCATGGAAAAGCAAAGACCATTTCCATACATTATTGAAGAAGCAAAAACGGTGCCAGTCACTTAAGACGGCCAAGACCTAAAAGAGCCAAAATAATAAGGGGTTAGACAGACGACTCTGTTTCCAGAATTCTCAAAATGATAAATTTCTCAAAGTGAGAAAAAATGTCGCTGTGATGATTAAGAATTAAGAGGTTATGTTTTTTTCTTACCGGAGAGGAGATCCCCATATCTCTTGGGTGTAGAGGGATCTTCACGAAGGGCTGACTCATCAAGGACCCGACCACCGAGTATCTTTTCGGCGCTCAATCCTGGATCGGTATCCTCATCACCACTGACAGTGAATCCTTCGCTCGCCTTCGCCCGAATCTGATCCAAATGCTCCCGACCCGTGATCGGCTCCCACTTCTCATCGGTAAAATAAGCAGGAGGTCTATCACTATCACGGTAGGCCACTGAATCAAAAAGGGCCTTCTGATATTCGGGTGGAATTGAAGGGACCTTGGCCATTGATACTCCTATTCTCGTAACCTAGGATATCCCAAGTTGCCTGTCCGAACAACTATTTTTTAACCTCATGAATTTTCTGGATTTTTAATTAAACCTTTATAAGATTGTTCCGATGAAAAAGGGGCTTTTTATTACATTTGAGGGGGGGGAGGGGACCGGCAAAACCACCCAGATTAAAAATCTTGCGGGTTGGCTCAAAAAAAAGAGGCGCCCTTTTCTGATCACCAGAGAGCCAGGCGGGACAGTATTTGCCGACCAAATCCGCAGCCTCCTGCTCGACCCCAAAAACAAAGGGATGGACAGACATTTGGAGCTCCTCCTCTATCTGATCGCTCGGCAAGACCATGTCACCCAGAAGATTCGCCCCGCCTTAAAAAAAGGGAAGGTCGTCCTTTGCGACCGATTTACCGATGCGACCCTCGCCTATCAGGGGTATGGTCGTGGACTCTCAGTCCAATGGCTCAAAAGACTCAATGATGTCGCCACTGGAGGTCTCAAACCTGACCTGACCTTTCTTTTTGATATCCCGATCTCAGTTGGGCTGGGACGGGCACGCAACCATCACTCCCGGCAAGGTCAGGACAGGTTTGAAAGAGAAAAAAACCTTTTCCACCAAAAGGTTCGCAGAGGTTACTTGACACTTGCCCGACAGGAGAAGAAAAGATTCCGGATTGTGGATACACGAAGACCCAAACCAGAGGTCTCAAAAAAGCTGATCCGTTATCTGCAAGAGGTGTTGCGATGAACCATTGGGCACATCCTGCCTATCTTATCCGTGAAGAACCAACCGCCCTGTTCGAAGAGATCCTCGGCAAAAAAGGCAAAAACCACCCTGATTTTATTTTGATCCAACCCGACGGGGAGAGCATCCGTGTCGAGGCGATTCATCAGGTTCAGAGACGGATCCTCTACAAACCACTAGAGGCGGAACGACTGGTTGTGTTTATAGAAGAGGCCCATAAGATGACAGAGGCTGCCGCAAACGCACTCCTGAAGACGCTTGAAGAACCTCCTCCCTATCTTCTCTTTCTCTTGCGGACAGAAATCCCAGACCAACTGCCGCTCACGATCCGCTCACGATGCCAAAGGGTTTCATCGATCCGTTCTGTCTGGTCTGTGCCCGAGGAGTGGGAGGCGTTTTCCCGATTCTGGAAGGAAGAGTGTCTGAAGTCAAAAACACCTGTTTCATTCTCACAGGCCTCACAACTCGCCGAAAAATTCCTCGATGAATTTGAGACCCCCAAAGAGTTCCTCCCCTTCTTGAAAAGTTGGTGGCGTGATCTGATCATCCAAAGGGGAGCTGGGGAAAAATTGTTTGAGAAGTGGGATCTGATTTTAGAAACGGAAAGGGCTGTGGAAGCGAATGTCCTGAAGCAACTCGCGTTTGAAAGGCTCTTTTATGGAATCCTATCACCATGAAAAAATTCTACGTCACCACCGCGATCGACTACGTCAATAACTTGCCCCACCTCGGGACCGCCTACGAAAAGATCGGTGCCGATGTCATCGCACGTTATCACCGAATGACAGGAGAGACGGTCCATTTTCAGATGGGGAGTGATGAGCACAGCGCCAATGTCAAGAAAGAGGCGGAGAAGAGGGGGCTCTCGCCCAAAAAATACTGTGACGGGATGAAGAAGGAGTTTTTGAAAATCTGGGAGTCACTCGAGATCTCTTGTGACGGCTTTATCCAGACCTCGGAAAAAAGACATGCCGATGCCGTTTCGAGGCTCTTTGAGGCAATCTTCAAAAAGGGGGATATCTACAAGTCCCCTTATGAGGGATGGTACTGCGAATCGTGCGAGGCGTTTTTTACCGACAAGGATCTCGTCAATGGGAAGTGCCCAAACCACCAATCAGTCCCAAAATGGCTCAAAGAGGAGAATTACTTCTTCCGGCTCTCCGTCTATCAAGAGAGACTCTTGAAACATTATCGACAGCATCCAGAGTTTATCCTGCCGGAGATCCGGAGAAATGAGGTCTTGAGGCTCGTCGAGGGGGGTTTGCAGGATATCAGTGTTTCACGCGCCTCCTTTGACTGGGGGATTCCGCTTCCGATCGATAAGAGTCATGTCGTCTATGTCTGGTTCGATGCCCTGATCAATTACATCACGGCGGTCGGATTCGCCAAAGACCAGCGCCAGTTTCGTCAATGGTGGCCAGCCGATCTGCATGTCATCGGAAAGGATATTACGCGGTTTCATTGCGTGATCTGGCCGGCGATGCTCATGAGTGCCGGTCTCCCGCTCCCAAAAACGGTCTTCGGCCACGGCTTCGTTTATCTGAAGGGTGAGAAAATGAGCAAGACCCTTGGGAACATCATCACCCCGCTCGATGTCGTCCCTCAATACGGAGCGGATGCGATCCGTTATTACCTTCTCCGCAGCTCCTCATTTGGAAGTGACGGTGATTTCACCTGGGATGATTTTATCAAGAGATACAATAGTGACCTCGCGAATGATCTGGGGAATCTCTTGAACCGCACACTGGGGATGACGAACCGATATCTCGAGGGAAAAATCACACCGCAAAAAACAGTTCACAAGCCACTCCAAGAGGCGATCCGAGGGGCGACGAAGGGGGTGCGGGAAGAGATGGACTATCGCAAGAGCGGAGATCTTAATTTTCATCTCGCCCTGGAAAAAATTTGGGAGGTTGTCCATGTTGCGGACAAGCATATCGACTCAAGCGCACCATGGGTTTTGATGAAGGAAGGAAAAATAGACGAGATCAAAAAAGTGCTCTATCAGGTCGTCGATACGCTCCGAAATATTGCGATACTTATTGCCCCGTTTCTCCCCAAGAGCTCGGAGGAGATCTGGAAACAACTGGGGCTTTCTAAAAAATTGAAATGGGAAAATCAGAAATTTAAAAATATTGAATGGGGAAAGACGCCGTCTGTAAACGTCCAGGCGGGGAAACCGATATTCCCTCGAATTGAACTGACTTCTGGTCCTTCTTCGTCGTCAAATGCCTCCGCGGCGACCTTCAGGGCATCAGCGGCCAATGAACCTTCTCGCACACAACGCGAGTTTTCATTGTCCGCTAAAGCTCCTGAAGGGCCCGCCGCTCCCGGCAATGCCGACTCGAAGAGCCCAGAAGTCAGTTCAATTCAAAAGGAGGCAGGCATGGAACTCGACATCACGGAATTTCAAAAACTCGACCTCAGGGTAGCCAAGATTCTCGAGGTTGAAAAAGTCGCCGGGGCCGACAAGCTCCTAAGGCTCCAAGTCGATCTGGGCACTGAGAGGCGACAGATTGTCGCGGGGATCGCACAGCACTACACACCGGAACAATTGCAGGGCAAAATGATTGTGATTGTCGCGAATCTGAAGCCGGCAACGATCCGCGGTGTCGAATCACGCGGGATGCTCTTGGCCGCCTCAAACGAAGAGGGACTTTCGATCCTCACACTGGACCGAAACCTCGCATCTGGAGCCAAAGTAAAATAAATGAGGAAAGTTCTTATAGTCATGCTCCTCACCCTCTTGTGGGGGATCCCCCTACCGGCCACCTCAGATTCCAAGGGATATTCAAGATCTATCCGGGTCGAGGCCGAGCTTTACCGCCATCGTCTTTGGACCGCCAAGTCGGAATTTTTGGTAGAGGCCCCTCCTGAAAAGGTCTGGGCGGTTGTCTTGGATCAAATCGATCAGTGGAGTGAGTTTGTCCCGCGGATTCTCTTCAGCCGTGTGGTGAGTCCCCAAAAGGCGGAACTCATTGTTTCTTCAAAAACGACCTCCTGGAAGGAAGTTCACAAAATCGTTCAGGGAGAGAGCCTTCCTTTAAATGAGAGGATTCAAAAGAGCGGACAAAATGAGGCGACCTATCACAAGCTTCTCTTGATGAATCTCCCCTGGCCGATCCAGAACCGGTGGGTCTTACAGAAAGAGACCGATCATTTTGATCCTGCAAAAAATGCCTACAATCGTCGGTTTGTTTTGGAGGCCGGCAATCTCGTGGTAGCCGAAGGGTACTGGCGGGCAAGGCCGCATCCGGAAAATCCCAACTGGTCTCTTGTCTATTATGAAAATTCCTATGACCCCGGTTTTCAGGTACCTGAGTTGATCTTCAAACCGATTGTTAAAAAGGAGACAAGGGGAGTTTTGGAGGCGGTCAGAAAGCGTGCGGAGAGTCAGCACGAGAAACCAGCATCGCCGCTCCAGATCCGATCACAAGAAGGGCTCCGATCAAAATTCTAGCGACGACATGATTGCCAGGACGAGATGGACGAATCCCATGCTGCACGCGAAAATCGGAACTGCAAAACAGCTGAAAGGCCGCTTCCAATTGGGCTGTTGAAATGCCTCGGTCCCAAGAAACGGGAGACGGGGCATTCGCAATAACCCTGACCCCCTTTTTTCTCAACGCCTCGCGAGCGCAAGTGCTGAAAATACGAAAGCGGGTACAGACCCTGGCATGAGCCGCCCTTCGAAAAGTCCTCAACCTCTCCAAAGAGGGGCCCTCTGAGCGTTCTAGACGCTCCTTGGCTAGTGCAAACTCAAGCTTATTGAGATCATTTGTAAGACCGATGACATCATGACCAACAACAGAAAAATCTCGATGTCGCTCAAAAAGAAAAAGTGGCATCACCCCCTGGACAAGCTGGTCCTCCACCTGTCTTCCCCAAAAAAGAACTGTTTGGGCTGTTTCAAGAGAAGTGGCCGAATTGACAAAACCTGGGAGCTTGGCCCTTGCATACTCATCCCGCGTCAATTCCGCCTGAAGGGAGATCCAGGCGTCATCCCAAAATTTGGGGTAGTCCCAGGGAATCTCTGGAACATTAGGAAGTGGAATGGCTCGAACAATGTCTCCCGTCATCTGAAAAAGACCCCGCTTTCTGACGGCTGATATCGTTGTATTTCTCTTGTTGTTGCTTTCAATTCTAGCTCGGCCCTGGCTTCAAAAAGAGAAAGATCCTGACAAGAAGACTCTTGTAGGAGATCGGGTGGACAGTCCGCATTTCCTTTAGTTTGGGAATAAACAGGAGCGAGAAGAGAAAACGCCCAATCCCTGAGACCAGAAAGACAAAATAGTAGGGGATGCTAAAAAAAAGGTTGTATTTGAGCAGAAGCCCGCCCAGGACGGCACCGACCACAGTCCCAACACCATTGAAAAGTTGATAGTAGGAGGAACATCGGGCCCTCTTCTCCGGTGTCGTGCAATCCAGAATAAAATTGAAAGAACAGAGCTCAAAACCAGCCCAACCAAATCCCGTCACAAAATGGATCGCAATAATCCCATAATAGTTCCGAGTGAAGAGCCACAAGATCGGAACGATCGGCAGTAGAAAACCGGAGAGGGCGAGGAGTTTTCTCGAACCATATCGATCCGAGTAATGACCCCAGATCGGTAGAAAGAGTGACTTGCTGCCGATAAAAACCGCATGCACTATCATGTATTGAAGATAGGAAAATTTGAGTTCTCTAAAGACATAAGGGACAAAGTAGGGGGCTGCAATGTGACAGCTCATATAGAAAAGTGAGATGTAGATCACAAAGAGGCCATAGTTATTGAATCCCATCTTCTTCACGAATTGCGTGAGTGTAAACTGTGCCTCGGGAGGGCTTGAGTAAGTCGGTTCTTCCTGAAGAAGAGAAAAGGCAAGCGAGATAAAACGGCCGACCATCGCCAGCATGAAGATAAGCTGAAAGTTAAACTTGCTCAGCAGCGCTCCGCCGACAACGATGCTAAAGAATGTCGCGAGCTGTATCCAGCGACTGCGAAGACTAAAATAACGCCCGCGTTGATCTTTTGGGACCAGATCCCCAATCCAGCTTTGCCAAGGGGTACTCAAGGTCAGCTGAAACACCCAGTAGGCGATCACGAAAAGGAGAAACCAGAACGGGGTTCGGGCCCCGTTCCCTTGGATGATCCATAGGATCGGAATAAAACAAAGCGCCTGCAGCAAGATCCCGATCCGGACGATATGACGTCTGCTTCCGAAGAGCTGGATAAGACTCGGGCTGGCTAGTTGAGCTAGAGAACCGAAGAGAAGTGGAAGTGAACCGAGAAGACCGATCAAAAAATCGGTCGCGCCGATGGAGACGGCATAGGGGGAAAAGTAGTGCTCCCCCAATCCCACCATGACCGAATAAAAGATCCCCTCGAAGATCGAGTACTGAAGACTTTTCTTATAAATGGCTTGTCCTATCTCCCTTTTTTCTTAAAACCGTACTGATAGACAGGCAGATTTCCGTTCGATTCGACCACCTCGATCATATGCCCCGACTGCTCCTCCCATTTTCTGAGCGCCTTCTCGAGGAGCGGTTGATTAATCGACCAGAGCTCGGTCTCTTCCCCCTCCAGAACGACATCCGAAAAAAGGGTGTAACCGATACTGAAGGACTGAAACCCGGTCTCATCCGGCCCGCCCCAGACGATGAAGGAGGTCGGCTCCTGAATCTGGAGCCGTACCGGATGCTCGGGATCCTCCGCCGTCCGGAGGAAACCGATCAGATTCAGCCCCAGTCGGCAGGTCCAGATCGGTTCCTTCAGTCTCTTCAAGATCAACATAAGCTCATCAAGGAATGTCATCTGATCGAGCCCCTTTTTCTCGATCCTCTGGGTGGCATTATAGGTAATCACCTCTACAGAATCAGGGAGGACCAATCCGAAGAAGGCGCGGAGAAAATTAAAAACCTGCTCAAAAAACCAGACGTTCGCCTCCTCGGAGCTCATGCGGGTAAAGTTCAGGTTCGAATGAAACCCCCAAGCGCCGACGATCTGTCCCTGCTCTCGTTTTTCTTCAAGAAAATCGTCTAAGTCTTTGAGCATATCAGAATACTAATTCGCGTATCGATTCTTCTGCAATAAGAAACAAATTTGAAGGAAAGATCCCAAAATAGAGCAAGGCAAAGAGGCAAATGACCAACCCGACCAAAATAGGTCGCGAAAGCGGCTTTAAATCGATACGAGCGGTTCCCTGGAAAAACATCTTCACAACAGGGGCCAGATAATAATAGGCAGAAACCACACTATTCAGAACCCCCACAACAACAAGACCGACAAGGCCCACCTGGATGGCGCCGGAAAAGAGATAAAATTTTCCAATAAATCCAATCGTCGGTGGGATACCAACGAGTGAGATCATAAAAATGGCCATCAAGCCGGATAAAAAGGGGTGGCGTTCGGCAAGGCCGGCATAATCAGACATCTCGAGTCTCTCGCCACGTCCTGGCTCGACGGATAGAGCTTCCTCCTCCTTCCGGCCGAGGACCATCACGACCCCAAAGGCGCCGAGTGTCATCACCGAATAGGCGAAAAGATAGAAAACCACCGAACCGAGCGTCGACTCGGCACCATGAGGATCCTTCATCGCTGCCACCACACCGACCAGCGCATAACCAGCATGCGCAATCGAGGAATAGGCGAGCATCCGTTTGATATTCGTTTGTCGAAGGGCCATCAGATTCCCAACCGACATTGTGAGAATCGCCAAGACACTGAGGATTGGAATCCATGGAATCATCGGGAGCGGCGCGACCAAAAGACCGAGCCGGATCAGGAGCGCAAACCCTCCCGCCTTTACCCCGGAGGCCATAAAAGCGGTCACCGGTGTCGGTGCCCCTTCATAAACATCAGGAGACCAGAAATGAAAAGGAACCGCAGCGATCTTGAAACAGACGCCGATCAGAAGCAAAGCGATCGAGAGACTCAGCAACAGGATCTTCTCATCACTCAGCTCATTCCCTTGTGAAAATGCCTGCAAGGAACTCGTCCCCAGGGCCCCATAGGCCAAGGCGATCCCATAGAGCAAAAAGGCCGAGGCGAAGGAGCCGAGGATAAAATATTTGAGTGACGCCTCATAAGACTTGATGAAACCCCTTTGGAATCCGGCAAGGATATAGGTCGAGAGCGAGGCGAGCTCCAACCCCAAAAAAATAAGCATCAGATCAGCCCCATGGGAAATCAGCATCAATCCAGACGTCGCAAAAAAGAGCAGGGCATAATATTCTCCTCTCTCGAGGCGATCCTCACGTAAATAGTCTCTCGAAAAAAGCAGCGTGATCAGCAGTGAAAAAAGGAAGATCAGATCGAGCAAATAGGAAAGCCGATCAAAAAAGAAAATCTCGAGGTTGACAGGAAGACCGGTAAGCCATGTCTTCCAGGTCAGCACGAAGGCCCCAAGGGTCAGGGCGAACGAAAAAAGCATCGAGGCCTTCTGGAGTCGATCGGAGAAGGCCGAAAACAGGAGAAGGACAAGCCCGCCCGAAATCAGAATCAGGATCGGCCTCGCCGCCTCACTCAACAAAAACCAGTTAATTGTCTCGAGCCATGCCATGCGTAAACACCACCGTTCGGTCAAGAAAACGATCGACTGAAGGATTCATCTTTTTCAATAAAAATCCAGGGGCGATCCCGATCCAAAAAACAAAAAGGAGAATCGGGAGAAGCAGCGCAACCTCACGTCTATTCAGATCAGAAAGACCCTTGTTCTCTTCCCGAGCAAGAGGTCCAAAAAAGACGCGTCGAACCATCCAGAGCAGATAGACAGCGGCCAAAACAACACCGAGTCCCCCGATCGCCGCATAAACAGGACTGCTTCGAAACGTCCCGATCAAGATCAAAAATTCACCGACAAACCCGTTGGTCGCCGGAAGCCCCATCGAGGAAAAGGCGACGATGAGAAAGATGACTGTATAAATCGGCATTTGACTCGCAAGTCCCCCAAACTCCTTTATCTCTCGTGTATGACGACGTTCATAGATCATTCCCACAAGCAAAAAGAGGGCCCCTGTGGAGAGCCCATGATTGACCATCTGGAGGGTCGCCCCCGCAACCCCCTGAGGGGTGAGCGAGGCAAGCCCCAACATCACAAACCCCAGATGAGAGACAGAAGAATAAGCGATCAACTTTTTGAGATCCGGCTGGACCATGGAAACCAAGGCGCCGTAGACAATGCCGATCACGGAGAGGATCAGGAATAAAGGGGTTGCGAGCTGCATCGCGTGAGGAAAAAGCGGCATCGCAAAACGGACAAAGCCATAGGTCCCCATTTTCAGCAGGACACCAGCAAGGATCACACTGCCTGACGTTGGGGCCTCCACATGCGCATCGGGAAGCCAGGTATGAAAAGGGAAGAGGGGAATCTTGATCGCGAAGGCCAAGGCAAAGGCAGAGAAGAGCCAGAGTTGCGCCTTCAGCGGAAGCGAGACCACGTAGAGATCGATCAATGAAAATGATTTGCCCGCCGCAAAATAGAGATAGAGGATCGCCGCGAGCATCAGCAGACTTCCGACCATCGTATACAGGACAAACTTGATCGCCGCATAGACCTTCCGCCCCCCTCCCCAAATTCCGATAATGAAATACATCGGGATCAGGACCCCTTCCCAAAAGACATAGAAAAGGAAGAGATCGAGACTTGAGAAAACACCCAACATCGCCACCTCGAGCAGGAGGAGAAGGAAATAAAAACTCCCGACGCGCTTCTGGATATCCGACCAGGAACCCAGAACCACGATCGGGGTCAAAAAGGTCGTCAGGAGGACCAAGGGCAAACTGAATCCATCGACCCCAAGATAATAGTGAATCCGAAACCAGGGGATCCAGGCGATCTTTTCCACAAACTCAAAATCCCCCGTTGATTGAAATTTATTGAAAAGATGGATGGAAAATAAAAAGGGGATGAGAGAAGCGAAGAAGGCACCCCAGCGTTGCCACCGCACCTCCCTTAAAAAAAGAAGGGGGAGAAGCCCCACCAACGGGGAAAAGATCACAAGCGTCAAGAGATGAGAGTCAACAAAGTTCATAGGATAAAGTAAGCAATAACCCCTAAGGCGCTTAAGGCAAAATAAATGGCGTAGTTCTGAATCAGACCGGTTTGAAGGAGATTCAATGTCCTGCCGACAAGCCCCACGGTCTCGACAGATCCGTTAATCAATAAACTATCAATCACCTTCTCATCATGAAACCGCCACAAGACCACGCGAGAGAACCAATGGATCGGACGGATCACCAGGAAATGATAGAGCTCATCGACATAAAACTTCTGCTGAAGCAGCCGATAGAGGGGACCGATCTTTTGCGCGATGCGAGCGACCGTTTCCGGCCTTTGGGAATAGAGGATCAAGGTGATCAGGGCGATATGAAAGATCCAAAGCACCGTGATAATCGAGAGGAGAAGCTCCATCCCATGCCCTGCCCTTTCCAATCTCTCGTAGAAACCGGTGTAAGGGAAAAGGGGTGCAAGCCACCGGAAGAAATGATCCTTCCCATGGAGCGCCTCCGGAATCCCGATCCATCCGCCAACCAATGATAAAAACCCCAGGAGGACAAGCGGGATCGTCATGCTCGGAGGGGATTCATGAAGGTGATACCGCTTCTCGGGCTCGCTCCGATTGGCCCCCAAAAAAACAACCGCAAAAAGCCGGCACATATAAAAAGCGGTCAATCCCGCCGTGACAAAACCGATTCCCCATAAAATCCGATACCCTTGCGCAAAGGTCTGGAAGAGGATCGCATCCTTGCTGAAGAAACCGGCAAACGGGAAGATCCCGACAATAGCGACCACCGCGGCAAGAAATGTTACGAAAGTAATCGGTAGTTTTTTTCGGAGCCCCCCCATCTTCCAGATCTCTTGCTCCCCTCCCATTGCATGAATCACAGAACCGGCCCCTAAAAAGAGACAGGCCTTAAAAAAGGCATGCGTCACAAGATGAAAAATCCCGGCGGAATAGGCCCCGATCCCGACACCGAGGATCATGTACCCCAACTGCGAAACCGTGGAGTAGGCCAAAACTTTTTTGATATCGCTCTGGACCAGCGCAATCAACGCTGCGAAGAGGGCGGTCGCTGCCCCTACAGAGCCGACCACCTCCATCGCTGTCGGCGAGAGACTGAAGAGAAAATGCATCCGGGCCACCATATAAACGCCAGCGGTCACCATCGTCGCCGCATGGATCAGGGCGGAGACCGGTGTCGGACCGGCCATCGCATCCGGCAACCAGACATAGAGCGGGATCTGGGCCGACTTCCCAACAGCCCCGACAAAAAGAAGGAGAGAGGCGAGGGTTGCCACAGAGAAAAATTCACCGCGGTACTGCTGGAGTGTATCGAAGGAGAGAAGACCGAGACCGGAAGTGACCCCTCGCTCCGAAAGGGTTGAGTAAAGCAGAAACATCCCGAGCAAAAACCCAAGGTCTCCGATTCGATTCACAATGAACGCCTTTTTCCCCGCATACGCCTTCGCATCATCCTCAAACCAAAATCCGATCAGGAGATAGGAACAAAGCCCGACACCCTCCCAGCCGATAAACATCAGAGGTAAGCTTCCCCCCAGGACAAGAACCAGCATCGCGAAGAGAAAAAGATTCAAATAGGAAAAATAGCGGGCGTAACCGGCATCATGGGCCATGTAACCAACCGAATAAAGATGGATCAGGGCACCAACCCCTGTTACGACGAGTGCCATGACAAGAGACAAGCGATCGACCTTAAAATGAACCGGCAGGGAGAGATCTCCGACGCTCATCCAATCCCAGAGGGCAGGCGTCGTCAGTCCCCCGGCAGGATCTTTGGCAATGGAAAAGACAAAGAGAGAAAGGGCAAAGGCGAGAAACGGGAGACTCACACCAATCAGAGAGACCAACGGTTTTGGGACCTCGCGACGACCGGAGCGACAGAAAAGGGCAACGACGCCGTTTAAAACCGCCCCCAAAAGCGGAAGCAGTGGGATCAACCCCACCACCACCCCAAACGGAAACCCCAAAACTAAAGAATTCATGTTCAATCCTTCAGGTAGCGTAATTCGCCCGCATCAACGGTGCCTTGTTTTCGAAAAATCGCTATCACAATCGCAAGCCCGACTGTCGCCTCAGAGGCAGCAAGGGCAATCACAAAAAAGGCAAGTGCCTGCCCCCCCATTTCACCATGAAAACGGGAAAAGGCGATGAAGGCGACATTCGCCGCATTCAGCATGAGTTCAATTGACATGAGGACAACAAGAAGATTTCGATGTGTCATAACGCCGGTCACTCCGATTGAGAAGAGAATGGCGGAGAGGGTAATAAAGTGGGCTAGTGTCATAAATCTTTCTTGGCCAGAACAACCGCTCCGACAATTGCAACAAGCAGAAGGATAGAAGCGACCTCAAAAGGAATCAGGTAATTGGTAAAAAGTAGTCTTCCAACCTCCCGAACTTCTCCAAAACGGTCCGGCAGAGGCGGAAACGAGAGACTTAAATAGCCGAGGCGAAGCACCAGCAAGACACCAAGGTAAGATCCAAAGAGAACCCCAACGACTGCCGGAAAGTTGAGTTTTATTTTCAGCAAGGCCCCCTTCCCCAGGTCAAGCAACATAATAATAAAGACAAAGAGGACCATGATCGCACCGGCATAAACCAGGACCTGCATCGCTGCGAGAAAATGCGCCCCCAAAAGTGCGAAGAGACAAGCAACACCGAACAGGCAGAGGACAAGCGAAAAGGCAGCGGAGAGGGTATTACGAAAAGAAATCACAAAAAGCGCGGTTAAAACAGTCAATCCGGAAAAAATGTAGAAGAAAATCAACTCCATACCCCCGCGGTCTTAACGCGGGGGCAGGAGTTAAATCAAGGAATTTTGGTTACTTGAGTTCACAGCAACCGGTTGTCAGATTACACTGAACATTGTCGGTCTTGAACTCATCGTTCTGATTGTCATCGGCAAAGAGCTGACATTCGAAATCGTTGACACATTCTGATGTCTCACAAGCGCCGGCAGCCACAGGACACCCTTCGGCGATTGTTGTCTTGATCGTCACATCGAGGTCGTCGCAGTCGTTGCAGAAGTTGACCCCATCACCATCGACATCATCAGCACACGCCTCCGCCCCGTAACACTCCGTCTTCGAGGTCGAATCGAAGTCATCGCAATCGGCACAAATTCCAATGTCATCATTGTCATTGTCCTGATCACAGAAGTTCTCGATATCCTCATAGCACTGCGTCGTCTGAGTCGCATCCTCATCATCGCAGTCGAGACAGAATCCGATGCCATCGGCATCCCCATCCGTATCGCAAAAGGCATCGCCAAAACATTCATAAGTGCTGCTCGGATCGTAATCGTCACAGTCATCGCAGAGTCCATACCCATCCCCATCCCCATCCAACGCACAGAAATCATCCGCGAAGCATTCTACAGTGCTTGTCGCATCTCCGTCATCACAGTCGACACAGAACGGAACCCCATCAGCATCCCCGTCATCACTGCACCAGTCGAAGCTGTCCGGGATACAATCGCCATCACTGTCATCGGCATCCGGTGTACAGGCAAAATCGGCATCGCAAAAATCCGGGATGTCGTCATTATCGGCATCGACAAAAAAATCGTCGAGCTCGCCGTCGGTCTGCCCCTTGACCTTCAGCGCAGAAAGGGTCGAGCCCCAAAGACCTTCATAGATATCGGGGGTGTCATCGCCATCGCTGTCCAGTTTGTCGGCATTCACACACCCTTTGGCATTCTGAAAGTCAGTGCTGTCCAAAACCTCGTCTCCATCGTCATTGTCATCTGTTGAGTTCGCGATCCCGTCATTGTCCTCATCAATAGAGGCGCAGTAATTGTTTGTTGAGACGACCTTTCTCCCCTCCAAACTCGAGCTCCCCAAATCAATATCATCGGTCTTGTCATCGGCCCCCGCAAAAACAGGGATCGCGCCGCCATAGCCATTCTCCGAGCAACCGAGGGAAGCTAGGTAGGTATCAGGACAGTCATTGCTATCGGCATCATCTCCCGTAAAAATAGCGCAGTAGCAGAAGGTCTCCAAAGGAAGGTCGATCTTGAAGGTACAATCTTTATTCACCTTCTCGACAGTCACTTTTCCGTCGTAGCCGCCACAGCAGACCTTGATCTCTTCACAGGCGACCGCGACAGTGGCCCCCTTTATTTTTAACCCGGAAAGGGAAGAGGAGTTTAATGTCCCTGTAAGCCCCCGCGTGGTCCCTGAGGTTCCGCAACCACTGGTCCCACCGAAGGAGGCTGCGATCACCAGCATCCCAACAGCGATGAAAACAAAAACTTTCCTGAGAGTGAACATGAGAATCCTCCTGTTAAAAAATAATGCCTCATGTTCTATAAGTTACGATTCCTCAAAGCAACCGAAAAAAATAGGTAAACTCCACTCATCCCGAGCTTTAGTCCAGCAATCCCTGGGTGGTGACAATCGTCGCAAATTGGTCTTGGATACTCACTGTTGGGGATCGTCGAACCCTTTTTGGACGTCGATAACAATCAGTCCGGCCGATTTTGGAAGTGTGATCATGCCGTTCGTTTACGGCCTTCGCGCTTGGGCTGTCAAGGGATGGGGCCGAGAGATTTGAGAGGGGGAACTTTTCAAGAGTGACCGAAACTCGGACGGTGGCGTCCGGAAATCGGACGGTCATCACACCCATTAAAGAAAATAGCGGGTCGACGATGATGGCACGGCTCTTGCTATGGGAGATTCCTCAAGGAGGATACACCGTATGAACAAAATCAAAACGGGCGTCGCTGTCGTTGCCCTGATTACGGCAGCTGCTGGAGGTCCAGCATGGGGTTGGGGAAATATCAACGCCACCAACAACATGAACAAGTACGATCAGCGGGTTGATAACCGACAGGACAAGCGTGATTTCAGTGACCATCGTGTCACCAACACGACCGATAGCCGGGACATGAGCAACCACCAAAGCTGGTCGGATAGTCGCAATCAGAGCACGAACACGACCACATCGACGGCCAACAGTCACAATACGACCAACAAACAGCAGTACGGTGACCGATCCGGCGGCGCGATGTTCAAGGACAAGGTGAATCTCCGAGCAGGTCATGACACCGTAAACTTCGGGACCGTGTCGGGTGGAACCGGCAACGTGATGGATGCCTCGGTGAACGGGAACACGTTCGTGATCGGCAACGGCAGTAACTAACAAGGTGAAGTCTCCGGGTTCTCCGAGATTTCAGAGAACCCGGGACAAACCGGGGAAAAGGAGAGAAAAATGCAGGCACGAAACAAAATAAAACTTAAAAAAAAAGTAATTGGTGCGCTGGCAATCTTTTCCTTCCTTTTTCCCGGTTTGTCTCACGCCCTCTGCCTCAAGGAATGCCAAATGGGTGACACGACACAAAAAGGGACGATTCAGAACTATGGGCCGAGCACCAATACCCAGAACAACCAGGCGGATCGCCGGGACGGGAGTCATAATTACGGAGATGCGAGCATGAATATTATGGGGGATATGAATATTCAGGTCGGCCACGAAAAGATCGAAATCAAGGGGATGAAAGATTCAACCAACAGCATGATCGATGCCTCTATAAATTCCACGATCATCCTGGGGAATATGAAGCAATGAAAAGGCATTCAAAAAGAGTTAAGTCACGCAAGACAGCGGTATTGGTTCTTATGAAACTCCTGCTGGCTGCCTCAGCACTAGCGCTAGAACCAAATCCGCACAATCCGGAATTGCAAAATGCCGTCTCGAATATGCGCCAGAGACAGGAGGTGGAAGAAGGGAGCGTCGTCCGTGTCATTCAACAACCGGTCATGCTTCAGACCCAAATGGTTTGTAGTCCTGTAGAACAGGCGCGACAGCGAATGCGCGAAATCGATGATGAACAAAATCGTATCGCGGGAAGTGTGAATGTCGAGGCGGGCCATGGAGAGGTCAATGTCGAAAGTAACGAGGGGACAATTAACTCGGCCATAAATGTCCAAGTGGTGAATCCCAATGAAAGACTTTGCCCGTAACATACTATTTTTTGTAATGATCGCTCTGCCAACGTACGCCACGGCACTCCCAAAACAGGGGCCAAAGGCACGGGTCGCGGTATCCCAGTTCGGGACCACCGACCGATTTGCCTCTGTCTATGGGGGATGGAACATCGGCGGCGGACTCGCCGCGCAGCTTGTCACGCTCCTCATCGATAGTGGGCGGGTCGTCGTCGTCGAACGGGCAATCCTCTCGAAGGTCCTGATCGAACAGGAGCTCGGTCAAGCAAACCTCTCCTCCCCTTTTACACAAACACCGGCCGGACAGCTTTTGGGGGTCGATTATCTGATCGTCGGTGAGGTCACTGAGTTTGAAGAACGCCAGACCGGCGTCGGCGGTTCGGTCTCTGTGGCAAAATCTTTCGGACCCAAGGTGAGCGGTGAGTTTGTCGCCGCCCATGTCGGGATCGATCTCCGCGTGATCGATACACGAACAGGGGAAATCCTCCATTCGCACCGGGCACAAGGACGTGCCTGGGAAAGGGCAACGAGTATCAAGGTCGATTATAAATTTGTCGAGTTCGGTGGTGATCTTTTCTATAAAACACCTCTGGGCAAGGCAACGCGCCGCGCGATCTCCGACGCGCTTCAATTCATCCTCGAAGTGGTGGAGCAAAGGACCGAGGAATTTTCCTGGATGGCGAGGGTTATTGAAGTGGAGGGGGACACCCTCTATTTTGACGCCGGCAAGAAGGCCGATCTCCAGATCGGTGACCGATTCCGTGTCAGTTCCGTCCAAAAAGTCCTGACCGATCCCGAAACAAACGAAATCCTGGGGTTGGTGGAAAAAGAGTTGGGAGTCGCCGAGGCGATCGCTATCGAACTCAAATACACACGGGCCAAGATTCTAGGTCCCTTCCGTCCCCGAATTGGCGATCTTGTCCGTCTTGTCGGCCGCAGCGAATCGTCTTCGGCAACAACTTCCTCTCTAAGCGGTTATCAAATGTTGGAGTAAATGGTGAAATTTTTTATTTTATTAATTCTGATCTTCTTAAATTGCTGTGCGGCGGGACAGAGGGCTGCCTTCCGACCTGCCTACGAAGAGGACCTTCAATCAGCGAAACGTCTTATTCAAAATGGTCAGAGACGTCAGGCGATCGATGAACTCTCTATGCTGATCGAAATGAATCCAAAGGATGAAAAGCCCAGATTTCTACGAGCGCTCGCCTATCAAGGACTGGAGGAATACACGCTGGCGATCGAAGACTATGAGAAAATACTGGAGAAGAAGCAGGACCATGCAAAAGCACACTACAATTTGGGGATGATCTACGCCTTTAAACTGAATGATTCTAAAAAAGCCCTCGAGCATCTCGACGAATTTTTGTCCCTGGAACCGGCCCACCCTGAATCGTACTCAGTGGCCAAGATCATCTGCTCGTTGGACAGCCCCTCTTTCTCACAAGACAAAACGTCATCAGATCCACTGAGTAGCCTCGAAAAAATTTACGAAACAGCTGATCGCGATGAGAGGATTAAAAAACTGCAAGAAGTTGCCTCTCACACAAGCGACTCTCCACTCCCCCATTATTTTTTGGCAAAAAGTCTTGAGGAGGCCGGAGAAGAAGGAGAGGCGATTCATTCTTATCGGAAGGCGATCGAAATCCGCCCCAGCTGTGTCCCGTGCCATACCCTTTTGGGTGAACTCCTGATCCGAAAAAATAAGAAAAAAGAAGGGGAACTTCACCTCATGAAGGCCCGACTGTTCGGTCCCGGCAGGGAAATCGAATAAAAAAATTAATGGGATTCTTCTGGTTTGATCTCGGAAGGGGTCTCACCTGGAACCTCACTCGGCACTGTTTCATGTGAAACATCACCCATTTCGCCCGGTTCAGATTCCACACCTTTTTTGAAACTCAAGATGGCATCGGTCATATCAACACGTCTGGAGAGAGCACCATTCCGATAGCCTCTCTCGAAAAGGGCTCGAATCGCCTTCAGCCCTCGCCGCCCCATCGCCACCGTCATCTCATTGACATACTTCCCGATGAACTCAGCCGCCTTGGTTTGATCAAGCCCCCGCGCAAAGGGAAGGGCATAGGCAACCGCCTCCTCCTTATGCTCCAAGGCATACCGAATGCTGGACTGGATCACCTCTGAAACCTTCTTTTGAGTCTCCCAATCCAGGCCTCGTCGTACAACAATAGCACCGAGAGGCAGAGGAAGTTCCGTCTGGGAATACCACCACTCCCCCAAATCAACGACCTTGAAGAGCCCCTTCTCGGTATAGGTCAATTGCCCTTCATGAATCACGAGACCTAAATCCATCTGTTTCGCCGCCACCTTCTCCATCACCTGATCAAAAGGGACCTCGGTATAAGAAACCCCTGAACGCCCCTCCCCTGAGATCGCCCGTTCCCAAAATTTGAGGACCAAAAAGGCGGTTGTCCTCTTCCCCGGGATCGCGCATCGAAGCCTCAAAACCTGACGTGGTTTGAGTTGACGATTTGAGACAAGAACCGGACCATACTTCTCCCCAAAGCAGGCCCCCGTCGGGAGCAAGAGATAATTCCCCTGGATCGCTGGATAGACATGGAGCGAAATCGCACTGATATCATAGGCCCCCTCCTCAGACTTCCGATTCAGGGTCTCGATATCCTCGCGAACCTCTTCGAACTCCAGGCCTTGAAGGTCAACCTTCCCCTCAAAGAGGGGATAAAACATAAAGGCGTCATCGGCATCGGGGCTGTGGGCAAGGGTCAATTTCATGGTTTCCGACTCCCGTCTCCAACCATTTCCGCGTCCACCCGCCTACGGCGGGTACCCGGACTTGGTCATGGGCCGTACCTGTACAATTCATCGAGGTGCCTGTCAAACTCCTTATGGGCGGGATTCGGCTTGTATCCTCGATATTCCGACCGGCATTTGTAACAAACTGTCATCCATTTGACACGCCGAAACAGGATAAAATCAATCAGTGCCACGACCAGGAGCGAGATCCCATAGGTCCAAAAACTGGTGATGATGCCGATCACCACAATGCTGATCGCAATTTTGCGGGGGAAGTCTTTTTGGAGGTAGAGATCTTTCGCGCTGCAGGAAGGGCAGGTAGTGATGATGTCGTCGGGGTTCATCGCAGCAAATTTCATAGAGGAATCGCCGACAAGAGAAACAGATACCGCGCCGCGAGTTCTCCGATAAACACAAACGCGATCGCGACGTACATGATCCCGGTCGCTGATTGGTTCGAGCCGATCCGCGCGGTGCTCCAGATCATCCCCACGACAATCGCCGGAATGAGAAGTCCTACCAGAACCCTCTGCCAGAAAAAAATCCCGTGCCCCTGAAACGAAACAAGATTGTTTAAAAAACTGACCTCGGGATAAACAAATTTTTCAAAACAAAGGAGTGTCGTCCCGACAGATAGGACCCTCAAGATCAGCACACCAATCAGGATCCAAGCCATTGTAACCAAAAGTCGCTTCGGCATCTCGGTGTTCACGAGATACCAGTGACCAAAAATCATCCCCGCAAGAAAACCACCCAGAAGTAACGACGCCGAGAGAAATTGAAGTGGAACGACGATATTCTGAACAAGAAGCGGTGGGATATTGGGCCGAAAGAGAAAGGCATCAGTGATCACTGCCAGGATACCGACGGAGGAGATGAAAAGCAGTCCCGGTCGTGAGGCGTTCCCATTGAAAAACCGGAGATGAAACCATTGCGCAAACGTCACAGCGCCGAAAAAGAAAAAGAGGATTCGACCGGCACGAGCAAGCAACTCACGACTTCCCTCCTCTACCGCAAAATTCGCCGGCAACTGAAAAACGGACTCGTGCTGAAGCAGGAGACCGAAAAGAATGAAAAGAAAACCCCAAAAACTGATCGACTTGAAAAAACGGGGATCAACGAGCTTCGGGGGGAGAAAAGAAACGGTGACCATCATCCCGACGGCGAGTTGAAAAAGGAAGGTGACAAGGATAAACGAAATCGACATAAAGGTGAGAGATCAAATATGCCGCAAAAAATCAACCTTCTCATTTTTGACCTCGACGGTACCCTCATCGACTCCAAGCGCGACATCGCCAATTGCGTTCACTGGACACTTCGCGACTTAAGCCTTCCCCAGGTCTCCGATGAAGAGATCTATTCGTATGTCGGCAATGGGGTCAGGCCGCTTATTCAAAAATCGGTCGGTGAGGAAGAGGGGCCTAACTTCCAAAAGGCACTTCAGATATTTAAGGATTATTATGGTACGCATTCTCTGGATTGCACCGTCCCTATGGAGGGGGCCCTTGAGATACTGGAACATTTCAAGGGGAAGAAAAAGGCGGTCTTCACGAATAAACCCCAATACTTTACCGAACCGATCCTGAAGGGGCTAAAACTCGATCACTATTTTGATGAGGTAATCGGAAGCGAGTCCGGTTTCCCCAAAAAACCGGATCCGACGATCGTGCATCACCTCATGAAGACGATGAAATGTCTCCCAGCCGAAACTGTCCTGATCGGTGATAGCAAGATCGACATTGAGACTGGGAAAAATGCCAGGGTACTCACCTGTGGCTATCTGAAAGGCTTTCGTTCTCCGAACGAGGTGCGGCAGGCGAAACCGGATTTTGTGATTTCGGAGTTGAGGGAGTTAAAATCCCTGTTTTGTTAACCTCTCCAACGCCTCCCGATATTTCTCCGCCGTCTTCTCTGCGATCTCCTTCGGCAACTCCGGCGCCGGGGGTTTTTTGTTCCAGTGGATTGATTCGAGATAGTCGCGAACGAACTGCTTGTCAAAACTTGGGGGCGAGATTCCTACCTTATATTGATCCTTCGGCCAGAAACGGGAAGAGTCGGGCGTCAACGCCTCGTCGATCCAAATTAATGTGGGGGCGCTGCTTGCCACGCCCCTCAACAACCCAAATTCAAACTTCGTATCGGCGAGTATAATCCCTCTTGCCTCCGCCCATTTCGAGGCCTCTTTATAGAGGTGAAGGCTCACCTCTCTTACCTGTTCTGCAATGTCACCACCGACAATCTCCACCGCCTGATCAAAAGAGATATTCTCATCATGCGCCCCCTTCGCCGCCTTCGTCGCTGGCGTGAAGATCGGGCCCGGAAGCCGGGCCGCTTCCTGAAGACCGGATGGCAGTGGAATTCCACAGACAGCGCCTGTCTTCTGATAATCCTTCCAGCCGGAACCGGCAAGATACCCGCGAACCACCGCCTCGATCTTGAGCGGTTCTGTTTTTTTAACAATGACGGATCGCCCTTCTGCCTGTTTCAAACCTTCGGGATCATTGATCACCGTTGATAACGGCTTGTGCGTCAAATGGTTTGGAATGATTGTTTTCAATTTCTCAAACCAGAAATTGGAAACGGCCGTCAAAATTTTACCTTTATCGGGAATCGGGGTCGGCAAAATCACGTCAAAGGCAGAGAGTCGATCGGTCGCGACGATGAGAAGTAGGGGCGTATCGCCAGGCAATTCGTAGATATCGCGCACCTTGCCGCGGAAGAGGAGTTTCAATCCTTTAAGATCTGATTCAAAAAGCGTCATGCAAATAACATCAAAACTTTTGTGATTCCCCAGCTTAGAACCCCACAAACCGGAAAGGTCAAGACCCAGGCGGCGATAATCTGCCCGGCCACCCCCCACCGGACCGCCGAAAAACGGCGCGCACTCCCGACACCCATGATCGAGGTGTTGATCGTGTGTGTGGTGCTTAAGGGGATCCCCAAAACCGACGCGATCTGAATCGCCGTTGCCGCACCGGTCTCCGCCGCAAACCCATGATAGGTCTCGAGCTTGACCAGCTTCACCCCCATCGTCCTGATGATCCGCCATCCTCCAACAGAGGTTCCGATCCCCATCACCGTCGCACAAAGAATAATAACCCAGATCGGAATATGAAACTCCGGCATCACCCCGCCCAGAACAAGCGCCAACGCAAACGCCCCGATAAACTTTTGCCCGTCATTCGAGCCGTGTCCAAACGCCATGAAGGCAGCGGAGAGAATCTGGAGACGACCAAAGATCTTTTTCACCTTGCCTGGGGCGATATTCCTGAAAATCCAGGAAATGATGAGAATAATCAGATAGCCAAAGATAAATCCCAGAAAGGTTGAAAAACCGAGCCCCATGAAAACCTTCTTCCATCCGGTTGAAAGCAGGGCCTCAAGCCCTCCCGACGCAAATCCCGCTCCCGTTAATCCGGCAACCAGTGCATGACTCTCGCTCGTCGGAAGACCAAAATAGGCGGCGATCGAGCTCCAGCCGATCAACGCGATCATCGCCGCCGCGACCGTTGTCAGATTGATGATATCCGCCTCGACAAAACCCTTACCGATCGTCGCCGCAACCGCCTGTCCGGACATCGCCCCCAGGATATTCAGCAAGACCGCGAGTATCACCGCCTGTCGGGGAGACAGGACCTTTGTCGACACGACCGTCGCGATCGCATTCGGGGCATCGGTCCAGCCGTTTACAAATTCGGCACCCAGCACGAGCAGGAGGACGACGATCAGTGACAAAGAAAGCTCAGGCATTTTTTAGGATGATACCCTCAAGGACATTGGCGACATCCTCACAACGATCTGTCGCGAGCTCGAGGGTCTCAAGAATTTCCTTCTCTTTGATCAGGCGAATCGGGTCTCTCTCCTTCTCAAACAGTGAGGCGATCGCGACACGTGTCGCCTCATCCGCCTCATTCTCGATCCGATTCACCTCGATACACTGGGCGAGGATCATCTGGGGATTTTTGGAATAATTCCGGAGTCGCAGGACTCCCTTGCTCACCTCTTCAACCGATCGCGCTAAAAGGGCGGAGACCTTTTTCATTCCATCGGTCGGCTGCCCGATCTTGTAGAGAACCATCCGATTCGCCGCCCCAAAGATCAGATCGAGGATATCGTCGAGCTCCGAGGCAAGTTCATGGATATCCTCACGATCGATCGGCGTGATGAAGGTCTTGTTCAGCATCTCAATCGTGTCATGCGTGATCTGATCCCCCGCATGCTCGGCATCCTCGATCGCCCTCAACTTCCTCTCGACATCTTTGAAGTCCTGGACAAAATCCTCGAGCAGCTTCGCCCCGTGGAGCATGTTGTTCGCCGCCCGCTCGAAGAGATCGAAGAACTGGATGTTTTTTGGAAAGAGACCCATTTGTCCGGTTCCTATAGGCAAACTCCAACGAAGGGTCAATGAATCATTTCACTGGATTCAATCATTTTACATTCCTGTCACAACATTGTAACAATCGTCCTGCCTATAATCACTTTATGAAAATTCTGGTCATCGAGGATGAAAAAGATATCGCGGAGTTGATCGAATACAACTTGCGCCAGGAAAAATTTTTCGTCGAATTTTGTCTTAGTGGGAATCAAGGTCTTTCTAAGGCGCGCCACACCCTGCCGGATCTGATCATCCTGGATCTGATGCTCCCCGACGTCGGGGGGCTTGAGGTTTGTAAAACGCTCAAGGGGGATCCCAAGACCGCAAAGATTCCGGTGCTGATCCTGACCGCCAAGGCGGAAGAGGTCGACCGAATTGTCGGCTTTGAGGTGGGGGCGGACGATTATCTGGCAAAGCCATTTTCGCCGCGCGAGCTGGTGCTGCGGGTCAAGGCGATTCTCCGACGTATCAAGGAGAAGGAGGAGATCTCTAAAACGGCGTTGCTCACCTTTGGCCTGTTGCGGCTCGATCCATCGAAGTTTCAGACCAAGGTGGGAGAGAAAGAGGTTCGGTTGACGGCGATCGAATTTAAACTCCTCCAGTATCTTCTTTCCAGCAAAGGGCGTGTCGCCACACGCGATATGCTGCTCGATCAGGTCTGGGGTTACGAGGCGGCTCTGACAACCCGAACGGTTGACACACATGTGAAGCGGCTTCGCGAAAAATTGGGGAAGGCGGGCGACTACATCGAGACGATCCGTGGGATCGGGTACCGATTCAAGGAGAAGGCCGAGTGATCTTTATCGCCGCTCTGGTTCTGGGAATTCTGTTCGGTTTTTTACTGGGACGTTTTTCCCGCAAAGATAGAGGCAGTCGCCAACTCGAACAGATGCGACGCGAGTTTGTCGCAAACGTCTCCCATGAGTTAAAGACGCCGCTCACCTCTATTCGTGGCTACGCGGAGACCCTGAAGAATGGCGCCCTGAGAGACTCGGCGGCGGCTGAACGTTTCGTGAACAAGATCGAATCAAATGCGGCCCTTCTCCAGAATCTCGTCGAGGATCTCCTGAAACTCTCCGAGATCGAATCGGGAAGGATGGAGATCCAAACCCAAAACCTCCCACTTCGAGAAATCGCGACAGAGGTGATGGAACAGTTCCAGCGGGGAATGGAATCAAAAGGGATTCAGGGATTAAACCGCATCCCTGCCGAACTTCATGTCCACTCTGACCCAAGGGTGATCCGACAGATCCTCAGTAATCTGGTCGACAATGCCGTGAAATACACCTCGAGTGGTGTTGTGACGCTGGAGGTCGAGCCGATTGGCGATCGCTGCCGCATCACCGTGCGCGACACCGGCATCGGGATTTCCGATGCGGACCAAGACCGGATATTTGAGCGCTTTTACCGGGCCGACAAGTCCCACTCAAGCCCGACGAGAGGCACCGGCCTTGGACTATCGATCGTCAAACATCTCGTTCAGGCCCAGGGGGGGGAGGTCGGTGTCCGAAGCGAACCCGGCAAAGGCTCCGAATTCTGGTTCACGATCCCGATCGTCACCTAAAATTCACAAGTACCTCATCAAAACGTCACCACTTCCTGAGATCTTCTTCCCAAACAGGAGGAAACAATGACACAAAAAACTAGGGTCCGAATCATACTGGTCGCCCTGATGATCGGACTGGGAACAATAGCATCGGCTGCAGAAGGAGAGATTCGCCTCCAATACAAGGCAGGTGACGGCCTGAAGATAGGGGACGGTGATAATCTCGTCCATCTCCAGTCACGCTTGCAGGGACGCTTTACCTACACGGGGCTCGAAGGAGCAACCGACACCGACGGCTTCGCCGTCCAGCGTGGAAAGATCAAGATTGAAGGATATACCCTCAAAAGGACACTCAAGTTTGGGCTGCAACTCAATGCCGCAACCCGTGCCCGCGCAACAACGGCGGCCGCCTGTACCAACGCCGCTTGCACCGCAACGGCCAATACGATCACCGCGGAGAGCACCAGCGGAGCTCCCCTCCTTGAGGATTTTTATTTTGACTGGGTTCCGGTACGTGAATTCGGCGTCCTGGCAGGGCAGTACAAGGCACGATACCTGATTCAGGAATTGACCTCGTCCGGCAAACAGCAATTCGTGGACCGTTCCCTCGGGACCGGTCCGTTCAACTTTGGCCGCGATCTCGGAGTGACCATTCACGGGATCGTGACGAATCGCGATCTTGGTTATCACCTGTTCGCCATGAACGGTGACACCCTGAATACCTTGAATCGGAACCGGGGATTTCTCCTGGGAAGCCGGTTCGAATTGCCGATTCTTGGCACCTATCTCTGGTCCGAATCGGATACGGACAATTCCGAAAGTCAGAATCTTGGTATTGGACTTGCGTATGCCTATAATGAAGCGGTCTCCGCTACCCAAAACGGGACGGTCGCCGCGGGGACCAAGGCGAGCCACGGGACGCTGGACGTCGGGTACAAATACCACGGCTGGTCTTTCCAGGGGGCCGGAATGATCACGCGAACAATGGAAGGGGCCAAACTGACCAACTGGGGCTATCACGCGCAGCTCGGCAAATTTCTAATCCCCAAAAAGGTGGAGATTGCTGCCAAGACATCCAGCGTTATTTTTTCCAATGCGGTTGTGAATCAGTTCGAGCACTCTGTTGGTTTCAACTACTTCATTGCAGGGCATGGCCTCAAACTACAGACCGACTACGCATTCCTCCCGAACAGTCGGGGACAGGATCTAAATGACAATCGTTTTAGAACTCAGATGCAGGTGATTTTTTAAACGGGAAACAAATAATTCACATCGATGTCACATCAACGTCACATAAAGAAAATAAGGAGAATCCAATGAAAAAGAGCATCACGTTATCTCTCATGCTGCTGGTTGCCATCACAACCCTGTCTCTCAAGGAGATTCGGGCTGCAGAGATCATCAAGATCGACGGTTCGAGCACCGTCTATCCGGTCACCGAGGCGGTTGCTGAAGAGTTTCAAAAAGAGAAAAAAGGAGCGATGCACGTCACGGTCGGTATTTCGGGTACCGGTGGCGGATTCAAGAAGTTCTGCCGAGGCGAAACCGACATCTCGAATGCCTCCCGTCCAATTCTCAAGAAGGAAATGGACGACTGCTTTCTTCAAGGGATCAAATATATCGAACTCCCGGTCGCTTACGATGCCTTGACTGTCGTTGTGAATCCAAAGAATCAATGGGTCAGTTCCTTAACCGTCGCAGATCTCAAAAAAATCTGGGCACCGGAATCACAGGGAAAGATCACGAAGTGGAATCAAGTGAACCCCAAGTGGCCCGATCAACCAATCAAACTCTATGGCCCGGGGGCTGACTCCGGAACTTTTGATTATTTCACCGAGGCGATCGTGGGAAAATCAAAGTCGAGCCGCGGTGATTATACCGCGAGTGAAGATGACAATGTCCTGGTCCAAGGCGTCACCAACGATATCAACGCGATCGGTTACTTCGGTTATGCCTACTACGAAGAGAACAAGACGAGGCTCAAGGTGGTTCCGATTGACGGAGGAAAAGGGCCCGTTTCTCCATCACGACAAACCGTCGAGAACGGGAGCTATCAGCCACTCTCCCGACCGATCTTCATCTACGTGAACCAGAAGTCGCTTCGAAAACATGGGGTTCGGGAATTCACCGAGTTTTATCTGAAGAATGGGCCGATGCTAATTCCTCAGGTCAAATATATCCCACTCCCCCCGCTCGCCTATACCGAGGGGAAGAAGCGGATCGATCAGGGAGTTGTCGGAACCGCCTTCGCTGGCACTGCGGAGGTGGGGTTGAAGATCGAAGAGATCTTCAAGAGGGCCCCAAAATTGTGAACCGGAATTTCACTTTTAGACTTTGGCGAGAAAAGGCAGTGAGGGTGTCTCTCTTCCTCGCTGCCTTTTCCTCTATTGCGATTACCGCAGGGATTATTGGAATTCTCCTCTACGAATCGAGCATCTTCTTCAAGGCAGTTCCCCTTGTTGACTTTCTGACCGATACCGAATGGACCCCTCTCTTCGAGTCGGCACACTTTGGAATTATGCCTCTCGTCACCGGAACCTTGGTCACATCGATCGTTGCACTCTTACTGGCGCTTCCGGTCGGGACCGTGATTGCGATCTATCTCTCCGAATATGCTCCGTACCGGGTACGCGAGATCGTCAAACCGATTCTTGAACTTCTGGGGGCCATTCCGACAATCATCTACGGCTACTTCGCCCTTCTTTTCGTCACTCCACTTCTCCAACGACTGATGCCGGAATTGCCCGGATTCAACATGCTCTCTGCCGGTCTCGTGATCGGTGTTATGGTCATCCCGTACGTCAGTTCATTAAGTGAGGATGCGATGCGGGCGGTTCCCCATGCGATCCGTGAGGCGTCGTATGCGATGGGGGCAACACGACTCCAGACCGCCCTCGGGGCGGTCGTCCCCTCCGCCTTTTCCGGAATGACCTCGGCTTATATCCTCGCCTTCTCACGGGCGGTCGGGGAGACGATGGTCGTCGCGGTCGCAGCAGGGATGCAACCAAACTTGACTCTCGACCCGCGCCAGCCGGCGGCAACGCTCACGGCTTATATTGTTCAGGTCAGCCTGGGTGATCTCCCGCACGGGAGCATCGGGTATCAGACGATTTTTGCCGCTGGATTGGTTCTGTTTTTAATGACGTTGGGCTTTAACATCGCCGGTTCTATTTTAAGAAAGAGATTCCGTGAGGTTTATTAATGGCTGAAATCAAAAAGCTGATTCGGCGACAGAAGCGATGGGACCTTTTATTTGGCCTCCTTGGGATTCTGGCAACCTTCAGTGGATTGTTAACGCTACTCGCCTTATTGATAGACCTCGCCTCGGATGGCCTGCCACAACTCTCCTGGAAATTTTTCATCTCTTTCCCCTCCCGCTTCTCAGACCAGGCGGGCATCCTCTCGGCCTGGGTCGGGACAACCCTTGTGATGCTAGTCACCGCCTGCAGTGTCGTCCCGCTCGGTGTCGCCGCCGGAATCTACCTCGAAGAATATGCGAAAAAAAATTGGCTGAGCACGTTGATTGAAATTAATATTGCGAATCTCGCTGGGGTGCCATCGATCGTCTATGGACTGATGGCGCTGGGACTTTTTGTCTACCGCCTCCGGTTGGGACAAAGCATCCTGACGGCAGGACTGACCCTTGCCCTTCTGATTTTGCCGATTGTGATTGTTGCCACACGCGAAGCGATCCGGGCGATCCCCTGTGGGATTCGAGAGGCGGCCCAGGCACTCGGTGCGACCAAGTGGCAAATGATTAAAGACCACCTGATCCCTTACGGTTCGGGAGGGATCTTGACCGGGATCATCATCGCCCTCTCTCGTGCGATTGGAGAAACCGCCCCGTTACTTACGATTGGGGCGCTGACCTTCATCGCCTTTTTACCGGAGGCCCCGATTTCGGGTGAATTTCCGTTTGTTTCGTTGACCTGGCTCCGCTCCCCTTTTACGGTGCTCCCGATTCAGATGTTTAACTGGCTCTCCCGTCCTCAAGCTGATTTCCATCGTAATGCCGCGGCGGCGGGGCTTGTTCTGATTTTCATGACGCTGGCAATGAATGGTCTCGCCATCTTTCTCCGCTATCGCTTCCGCAGGAGGATCCGATGGTAATTAAAGCGGCCGTAAAGAATCTTAATTTTTATTACAATACCGTCCTCGCCTTGAAGGATCTGACCCTTGAGTTCGAGGAGAAAAAGGTGACAGCGGTCATTGGGCCGTCGGGTTGTGGCAAGAGCACCCTTCTCCGCTGTTTCAACCGGATGCATGATCTCTATCCCGGAAACCGCTACGAGGGAGAGATCCTCCTTTTCCCCGACAGAAAAAATATCCTGGATCCGGAGGTAGAGCCGATCGAGATCCGGATGCGGATCGGGATGGTCTTTCAGAAACCAAACCCATTTCCGAAATCAATTTTTGAAAATGTCGTCTATGGCCTCAAAGTACGCGGGGTCTGGAAGAAACAGTTTCTTGAGGAGCAGGCGGAAAAAGCGCTTCGTTCTTCCGCCCTCTGGAATGAGGTGAAGGACCGTCTGCATGACCTCGCCTTCAATCTCTCCGGTGGTCAGCAACAACGGCTCTGTATCGCCCGCGCCTTGGCAACTGACCCGGAGATCCTCCTTTTCGATGAACCGACTTCCGCCCTCGATCCGATCGCAACAACACGAATTGAGGAATTGATTGGAGAACTGAAGCAACAGGTGACGATCATTATCGTAACCCATAATATGCAACAGGCAGCTCGTGTCTCCGACAAAACCGCCTTTCTTTATCTGGGGGAGCTTATAGAGTTTGATGAAACGAGAAAAATATTTACAAATCCGAAAGAAAAGCGAACTGAAGATTACATCACGGGGAGGTTTGGGTAAGGAGGGGATCTATGACTGAACATACCGACAAACATTATGAGCAAGAATTGAAAAATCTGAAAGACGCGATCCTCAAGATGGGTGCGATTATCGAGGAGATGATCGCGCGATCGATGAAATCTCTGATCGAAAGGGACAGTCGTCTGGCAGGCGAGGTAACGATTCAGGAGGGGACGGTCAATCAACTGGAGATGGAGATTGATGACCGCTGTCTCCAGTTGCTTGCGTTACGTCAACCAACTGCCTCGGATCTCCGTTTCATCACAATCGGGCTCAAGATCAGCAAGGATCTGGAGAGGATCGGCGATCTGGCCGTGAATATCGCGGAGCAATCGATGGAGCTGAACCGGGAGCCGCAACTCAAGCCGTACATTGACCTCCCACTCATGGGACAAAAGGTCCAGCAGATGGTCAGAAGCGTTCTCGAATCCTTTGTGAATCGGGACGCAAAACGAGCGGAGCGCATCTGTGAGCTTGACGACGAAGTGGATGACCTGAACCGCAAGGTCTTTCAAGAGTTGATCACAATGATGCAAAAAGATTCCGCCGCAGTCCTGCGCGGGATGCATCTGATCTGGATCTCAAAGCAGCTCGAGCGGATCGCCGATCATGCCACCAACATCGCGGAAGAGGTGATCTTCATGGTGCAAGGCAGAGATATCCGTCATGGCAGAAAACCTTGACACCCCTTAACCGTCCTGAGAAAGGAGTCACATGAAAACTTTTAAAATCCTTTCCTTCTCCCTCGTCGCTTTTTTCTGTTTGATTCATTCCGCAGAAACCCTCGAATCCGGCTACAAAAACGGCCTCTTCTTCCGAACCGACGATGACCAGTTCGAACTGAAGGCAAACCTGCAGATCCAGCCGCAGTACCAGTTCGTTGCGATCGAGGGACAGGGGAAGACAAACGGTTTTCAATCACGCCGGACGCGGATCGGTTTTTCGGGGCATCTCTTTTCAGAGGATTTCAAATACAAGATCGAATTCGAACCGGTCGCCGGTCGGCCCACAATCGCCTCAGAGGCGAGCATTCAGGGCGGGCCCAATCTGCGCGATGCCTTCATCGAATTCCACCTTCAAGAGTGGTTTGCGATCCGGGCCGGCCAGTTCAAGACCCCTTACAATCGTGAGGAACTGACCGCCTCATGGAGACATCAGCTCGTCGATCTTTCCCTCGCCAACGAAGTCTTCAGTTATGAACGGGATATCGGGCTAACCCTGTTCGGAAATCTTCCGGATAAAAAACTGGAGTATGCGCTCTTCGCGATGAACGAGGGGAACAATCGAAACGTCACAAACAACAACAACGAGCTCCTACTCGGCGGACGGATATTGTTCAATATCTCAGGAGACCATGGTTATACAATGAGCGATGTCGATCATTCCGAGGAGGTCCAATTGGCCTTGGGACTTGCGTCGAGCTATAACAAAGTCGGCAACGCCCCGGCTGCAGACCAGTCACTGATCACCAATACCGCAGACATCGCCTACCGCTACCTGGGTGCCTCGTTTATCGGGGAATGGCACTACATGAGAAACACGACAACCGATGCGAATACGTATGGCTTCATGGGACAGGCCGGTTATTTCTTGATACCAAAGAAATTTGAGGTGGCCGGTCGGTTCGCCGGTGTGATCCCTGCCGCTGCCGGCGTCACAAACGGTTACGAATCAACCGCTGGACTTAATTATTACTTCCGTGGTCACAACCTGAAACTTGGGACCGACTACAGCATCCTCTGGAATAGCCCCCTGACACTCGGCGCCGGCGGTACCGCAGGGACCGGTGGACCAAACAACATTATCACGACCGGTGGTGCCCCGGGATTTAACCAGAATCAAAACGATCAGCGGATAAGGGCGCAGTTGCAGCTATTTTTCTAGCGCACAGCCGCCCTTTGCCTTGAGAATCCCGCGACGACTTTGGTCGGGTGTCACGTTACCCGTGCTGGCATCCCCGGTCGTTGCCCCAACATTGGGATCGGGGGATATTGGCGAGGGTGGAGTTATCGGAAGGGGAGGTGGCATTTCTATCTGACAGGAAGCACTACAACCGTCTCCTGAATTCAGGTTACCGTCATCACACGCCTCACCCTCTTCTTTCAGATTATTCCCACAGATGGCCGGGCGCTCATTGGCACACCGTTCCGTACATCCATCACCACTTCTTATGTTCCCATCATCGCATTCTTCTCCCGCTTCCAAAACATTGTTCCCGCAAATTGTCGGGCAAGCGCCACAATCTGCGGAACAGTTGGCGCAGGCTTCCGCCGGATCGCAGGTCGTGTCTCCGCAGGTAGGCGGTTCAACAAGGCATGAGGAGCTGCAACGATCCCCATTGATGGTGTTGCCATCGTCACAGGTTTCACCGGCTGCTGCATTCAGAACCCCATCACCGCAGAGTGAGATCGCGCCAGCAGCATTCTGACAATTGGCCGAACAGATGGTACAAGAGAGCTGTCCGTAAACACAGGTCTCCGTTGTCCTGTTCCCGTCGTCACACCCCTCATTAACTTCAAGGATATTGTTGCCGCAGACGGGAGATGGTATTTCAGAAGAACAGGTCGAACTACAACCGTCTCCAGAGGTGTTATTCCCGTCTTCACAGGTCTCCGTGCCGGTTCCCTGATTCCATAAAATACGATCCCCGCACCTGGCTGTCTGGCAGCTATTGGTACAATTATTATTGTCGTTCGCATCATTATCATCACACGTTTCCCCCGTCTCAATCAGACTATTCCCACAGATCCGTGGCGTCGCATATTTCACCGCCTTTGCAAAAGAGGTGACAGGATCATCATCGTAGTAGGCGATATGGACAATATTGTTCGAATCGCAGGTGATCTGGGCGTACTGACCTCTATTGATCGTGGCAGGAGCTGGCGTCACTGGATCGACAAAACTGACTTGCCAGCCGGTTTCTCCATTGCATGTGGGGGAAATGCAACGGGCATATTTCAAGACCCGATTTGACGCATCATAATAGGCAAGGTGCGCCGAACCATTGGGGCAGAGTGCCGCAGAAACAAACTGGCCAACATCTGCAGTCCCTCCATTGTCAATAACCGAGCGAATTGTTAAACTTGTATCAGTCACTTCTTCCTGCGCGGCATATTTCAGATCACCCCCGTTCGGATCATAATAAAAGATATGGGCCCTCCCATCAGAGTCCACAAACAGGTCCTTGTAAAAATTATCAGGCACCGTTGCTGTAGGACCGATCTCTGTTGAGGCAACGATACCGAACGTCCCTGCTGAGCTCCTGTTCAGATATCTCAGGTAATAAGTCCCTCCTGTTGCCTGCGTGTAGGCAAAGTGTGCGATGCTGCTTCTGGGCCCCATTCCAAAGGCGATATGACTCGCAATCGCACCGGTAGAAATCGCTGTCGGGGCCGGGTTGACCCAGTCACCAAGCCCTGTGCTGTAACAGGTAAAATAAAGACGGTCCGCACTCGAGGCATCGGCGGTAATCCGACGATAGGCGACACATGGGGCGCTGTTATTCTGATCAAACGAAAAGACTTCGTGAAGACCCGCCTGGTAGGTCTTGCCGCCAGCAATTACCGAGGAGGAAGAAGGCCAGGAACCTGAAAAACGATTTCGTGTTATAGACCCGAGAGAGGGAAAGTTCGAATCGGTTGAAATGTCGAAGTAGAACCCGAGATACATAACACCGGTACTCGATGAAATCAGGGAAAGGTCTTGAAGCGCAGAAAAGCTGACCCCCGTCAAAAGGCTTTCGGTTGTCCAACTCCCTGAACGACGCGGTGAAAATCGCAAGAAGGTCCCATTCTGGGTAAAGGCAACTGATGGCGAAACACTCGATCCATCTGGAACTGCGAAGAGGGTGAGGCTATTCAGCCCTGAAACAGAACTCTGGATCGTCTCAATCGTCCATTGGGTTGATCCACTACCTGCTGCCTGGGCCCAGATCTCCTCAACTTGAAGAGGAGTGGCGACAATCACGAGCAGCAAAACCAACAAGGCATACTTCTTTTGAAACCTTCTCTTCATGAAACTCCCTTAGCCCCATTCAAAAAACCTCCGGAATCAGCGTACATCCTCCTCGCGTCGGTCGTCCGGTCCGCGGCACAACCGTCGTCGGTGTCGGTGGCGGAGGAGGCGTCTCGTTCCTACAGGCTGCGCTGCAACCATCTCCCGCCGTCGTGTTACCATCATCACACTCTTCACCACCCTCTTTGCTCCCATTCCCACAAACGGCCCCCACTCCTCCCTCCGTCCGGCAGGTCGCACTACAACCATCTCCGGAGTTCATATTCCCGTCGTCACACTGCTCGTCCCCTTCTTTCTGATTGTTGCCGCAAACAGCCCCCCCGGCCGCCTCTGTCTGGCAGGTGGCGCTGCAGTTATCTCCTGAAGTGGTATTCCCATCGTCGCACTGCTCGGTTCCCTCCTGGATTCGGTTTCCACAAACCGCCGCGCAATCACGTAGACAGGTTGAGGCTGTCTCACCAGAATCACAGACGTTGTTTCCACAAGAGGTGGGACAATCAGCGGCACAAGAGGCGTTACTTTCACCCGTTTCACAGTTTCCGTTACCGCAAACAACAGGACAGTCAGCGGGACAAGTCACACTTGTTTCGCCCGTATCGCACGTTCTATTCCCACAAGAGTCTAGGCAATCGGCCGCACAGGTTAAATTGGTCTCACTGCCTTCGCAGATCCTGTCACCACAACTAATGGGGCAATCCGCAGGACAGGAAGCCCGATTTTCCCACGCATCACACGTGCCATTGCCACATTCATTTTGACAATTGTTGTTACAGCCATCACCAGCGACGACACCACCATCATCACACTGCTCGCCTATATCGATCATGCCGTTTCCGCAGATGGCTGGACAATCCGCTGAGCACGTCGCATTTGTTTCACCAGCATCGCAGGTACCGTTGTTGTTGCACGCCCCACCGCCTCCCCCTTCTGTCTGACAGGTCGCACTGCACCCATCACCAGCGGTAGTGTTCCCGTCGTCACATTGCTCCCCGGTCTCGGTAAGAAAGTTGCCACAACGAATATTGGTGGCATACTTCAAGTCGCCGTTTGTGGCATCATAATAGCTCAGATGGAGAAGCCCCAGAGGATCCTGTTTAAGCGAAGTAAAACTCCCCACATCACCGCTCGATAAAGAATCGATAGTAAAAATCCTCCATCCCGCCAACCATGAAAAAAGTTTCCGCGCGTACTTTAATGTGTTGGCTATGTCATCGTAGTAAGCTACGTGAACCAACCCCCCAGCTTCATCTACGGTGATACTGCAGTACCTCCCAATGTCATTGCTGTCTGTGGCAGAAAAAGTCCCATCAATTTGTTCAGGAATTAAAGATGTCCCATTGGAATAGTAATAAAGAAGTCTATTGCTGGAAGGGTCATAGGCACATATGTGCGCACGGCTTGTGCTGCCACTCCCTTGGACATCTAAACCAAGATAAATTTGATCAGCAGGAACACCAGCTGGGAACTCGGAGGAACTTCGATTTTGGAATTCGATAGATTGTGAAGCAACGGTCCCATCGCCAGTCCAAGAATAAGCACCTCCTGGCGCAGGAGCGGTTGATCTTCTATAGCGAATATACGCCCTCGATCCTGAGGTATAAGAGTAAACAATATGGGCGGCTCCTGCCGAATCGATCTTGAAAAACATCGGCCCAGCGACAACCCCTGTCGTAATATTAGCACACCCCACCGTGCCATCGAGGTTGTACCACTTATGATAGAGGATTCCATCGACTGTTACTGGCCTAGGGCAGGGATCTGCCACAACACCTGTATTCTTATACACAACACTCGCACGATTATCAGGGGCAACGTCAATGGCACTTAAACTAACTGTTGTGTCGACATCAATATTTACCCTCGTGGTACCCGCCGAGTTTGTGGACCAAAAACGAATAAGGTCGGAGGCATCCGAATCGATCAATTGCCCCGTAAGGTGAATCAGGGGATCTCCCATCGCATCGACCCCCAAGGCAATCCTGGAAAATTTACCGACATCTTGCGTAGCATCGACTGGAGAAACGGCGGTCACGGTGTTCCATACTCCCATATCCGACGGAGAAAGGACTGTGTATTTAAGAGATTTATTGGTGGCGTCGTAATAAGAGATATAAGGTGTCCCGGCAAAAAGATCGAGGGAAGAGAATTGTCCTACATCCCCTGTTTGATCGACAGTATTCATTGACCACTGATCATTGACGGTGGAGGGAGCTGTATCAACCGTTATACTTGGGGAAACCGCCTGATTATTTCCAAGTGCTTCTTCCGTGTCAGGCTCCGCAGGTGTCGAAGAAACAATAAATCCAATCATACGAGCAGTACCATTTTCTAATGGAGAAAACTGAATCTGCAAAGATGCCACTTCGTTATAAGGGAGACTGGGCAAAGAACAAGTCAGCTGCCGTGCATTTTGGTCGGATGCTCTCCTGCAGGGGTTCGGGATCTCCCCTATAGATCGTGAAGAAAATTGGGAAGAAATAAGGGCAAAGGGCTTATCAAAACTGATAATAACCCCAACCGCTGTTGCTGTTTCTGATGAGGATGGAGGAGTATTGGTAAATCGATAATTAATCGTCGCGATCTCTCCCACTCGAAGCGACCTTGTGCTCACATTGTCAAAATTAATGACAAGATCCACGACAGCTTGGACAGGAATCGGCCCTAAGAAAATTAAGAGAAAAATAAGCAGCGAAGCTATCTGCGATTTTCTTTTCATCGATTTATCCTCCCATCATGAGTGAGCGAACATCCCCCTCGTGCCGGTTTTCCGGTCCCTGGAGGCGACACAATCGGCGATGGTGTCGGTGGCGGTGGGAGCGTCTCGTTCCTACAGGCTGCGCTGCAACCATCTCCTGCCGTCGTGTTACCATCATCACACTCTTCACCACTCTCTTTGCTGCCATTCCCACAAACGGGACCTCCTCCCCCCTCCGTCCGACAGGTCGCGCTGCAACCATCCCCTGAATTCATATTCCCGTCGTCGCACTGCTCGTCCCCCTCTTTCTGATTGTTGCCACAAACAGGGCCGGCCGGGCAATCCTGGGCACAATTCTGGTTGTTTTCCCCAGCCTCACAGGTTCCATCATTGTCACAAACTGGCGGTGGGCAGTCTCGGGCGCAAGTCGCATTGGTCTCACTATTATCGCAGGCGCCATTCCCGCAAGAGGTCGGGCAGTCAGCGACACAACTTGTACTGTCCTCACCCGTCTCACAAACCCCATTAGGGCAAACGGCAAGCAGAGGACAATCGGCTGGGCACGTCGCATTCGTTTCACCGGGATCGCAGGCCCCATTCCCGCACGAGGTCGGACAATCGGCCGCACAGTTCGCATTGTTCTCACCACTCTCACAAACCCCGTTCGGACAAACGGCAGACAGAGGACAATCGGCTGGGCACGTCGCATTTGTTTCACCAGCATCGCAGGTGCCGTTGTTGTTGCACACACCGCCGCCACCTCCTGCTTCTGTCTGGCAAGTGGCGCTACACCCATCCCCGGTGGTGGTATTGCCATCGTCACAGGTTTCAGCCGAGTCGACCCTCCAGCTGCCACACCCTGCGGTAACCGCATATTTCAGATCTTGATTGGTGGCGTCATAATAGCCGATATGGACAAACCCCTTCGAATCAACCGCAATCGATGGGTATTGACCGACATCGGCGGGGTCTACAGCGTCATCAACAATCGTTTTGCTCCAAGCCAGTCCTGAAAGGGTTTTCCAGGCATATTTCAGGGCCTTATTCTCGGCATCGTAATAGCTGATATGAATCAGATCGCCACGTACGGTAATATCACAGAATTGACCGACATCTGTTGCGTCTGTCGATGAGGCGGTGCCATCCACTGTCGCTCCCGCTGGAAGTGCACCATCGGCCACTGCAGGGAGAAAATAAAGGAGTTGCTTCCCGACTGGATCATAGAGACAGATGTGGGCTCGATTTGAGCCATCTGTCGCAATTGAAAGCTGAACAGCTGTTGGGGCTGGATCACCTCCTAAAACGCGATTCCTAGAAAAGCTTCCTGCTCCTGCTCGCCAGAGGATCACACCTTCTGCTGTTGGAGCTGCTGAGCGACGGTAGCCAAGGGCGGTGTCACCTTCAGAGTTCTCGAAAATATAGGCCGAATGACCCCTCCCATCACTGGCAATCGCTAAGGCGTTGGGTCCGGAAATAGGGCCGGTCGTGACACGCGCGCATCTCCAGGCGGTGCCGTTGTACCACGAGTGGATCAGCAGGTTTGCTGTCGTCACCGAGGTTGTCGCTGCGGCACTGGTGTCAAAACAGTCAATACCTGCCGCGCCTCCTCTCGGATAACTGATGTTCGGGGATCCGGACGCGTCCAACACCAGATCCCTGAAGTTATTATTTTGAGCCTGGGGAAGATCGTAGGTCACTGACGGCTGACCGTTGAGATCAGTCTGGACATATCGCAATGGATTCTCGCCTTCACTCGTCATGCGCGTAAAAATGAAATGGAAACGACTTTCGCCCGCCGCCGTCGTGGAAGCGGCAAACCGGCTGTTCCGGCCAACGTTATTAGTCTGGATGACCATTTCATTATCCCAACCAGAACCGTCTCGCCTGAAAAAAATCAGATTCCTCTCGACATCCAGATAGGAGGAGACGAGCGGAAGTTCGTTCAGGCCGAGGGCGATCTGAGCAAACTCCCCGATGGCGGCATTGGGGTCCCCCTCTTCAAGCGGATCCAGACCAAAGACGGTTTCAAGACCCCATTCACGGACCTCTAAATCCGGAATGGTTCGGGTATTGTTTGTCGGATCTGAGTCCTCCCCCGTGGTGTTAAGAACAACATTACAACCAAGACTTCCCCTCTGCGCAGTCACAACCCTTATCGTGACAAATCTGCTCCCTCCAGCCAACATCGAGCCACTCATGGTGCAGGTCACCTGGTTTGGCGATGAGTTAGAACAGATAACACCTGATGCGCTCGTCGTGGGAGAATTGACATTCAATGAATAGTTAAATTGGAGGGTAAGACCGGTCGTCTCTGCATCACCGGTGTTTTGGACAAAGACACCGGAGTCTATACCCGCACCCACAAAAACAGACGCGGGAGATCCACTGCCACCGCTCAGTCTTGGATCTGGCGCCGCCTGTGCCTCACCGTTTAGCATCATCTGGCCAAAGACAAGAAATGATGTGATCAGGATTATCTTCAGTGAGCAACCCTCTAGCATAACTATCCTCCCAAGTATGTTATCTGAGCAATCCCCGTGCCAAACCAAAGAGCAAGGAGATTTTAAAATTTCCTAATAAAATAAGCTACTTCAAGAAACACCAAGGGTCGTGCCAATTATCAAAACGATAAAATTATCATTTTGAGAGGATTTGGACCAAATTGGGTCGTTTGAAATTCTTACCGGTTTGACGCCAAAAATGCCAAGTCTTTCTGCGAAAAAACACGGAAGATGATCTTCTTTCCTGTCATTTTTTCGGCCAAGGAAGACCGACGAAATTTCTCCTCTAACTCACGGAGAAGTTTCTTCTCCATTTGGAACTTCAGCGCTGTCCACTTGCACTCTGCAATCAGATAACTGTTCTGAACTTGAGGGGCAACAAGGTCAATTTCTGCTCCTTTTTCCCAATAGCGACCCGATCCCGGATAGCAACGCCTGCAAAAAATCTCCCATTGCCGGGCGGCATGCTGTTTCAACAAGCCCATCTTCTCTTCCCTTTTCATCATAGGCCACCGGCTCCGGAAGGGCAGAAAGATACCATAGTAAAATGAAAGAACAGGATCTTCGATCCGGTAAAGAAGCTTTTTGGTCGTTCGAAGAGACTCTCCGAAGGGGAGTTCTCTTTTAAGGAAAGAGAGCTCTAAAAGAAGGGCTAATGGACGTGAGAGGTTTCCTTGCGGGATTCCCAGACGAGAGGCTAACTCGCTCGGTTTTGAGACCCCGCGTCCCACAAGATCCAAAATTGCTTTTGGAACAGACCCGTTAATCCCTTCATCCCGCAACATCTGGCTCGGCTCATCCGAGAGAAGGGCGCCTGGAGCAAAATAAAGAGAATCCGCCTGTTTGATCGGATCTCCCTCTGACATCAATTTCCAGTAATGCGGGATGCCACCAACAAGGGAAAAACGTAGAAAGGAGCCTGGATCTCCCACACGATGCCTCAGCGCCTTGCAAAACCAGGAATAACCCATCGGCTCGAGAGGTAGATGGATTTGGACACGACCATAAAGTGGGACCTCGTGACGTAAAAACTGCGAAAAAAACATTGATTGGGATGATCCGGAAATAAAGAGGCAGGTTTTCTTCTTGGGGAGCTCATGGTCAACCCACTTCTGGAGAAGGCTCGGTAACGTGTCGTCCCCTTGAACCCAATATGGAAACTCGTCAAAAACGATCAAGGGAGGAAGTTTTTCTCTGGAAAGAAGGGAAAAAAATTCATTCCAGTTTTTTGGAATAATTTCTCGAAAAAGAGGGAGCTTTTGTCCTATCTCCTCTGAGAGATGAAGGAGCTGCTGCGACGGCGCTCCCTCAACCGCCTGATGATACAGCCCGTTATACTCTTCACATGCCTTGACCAGAAGAGCGGTTTTTCCCACGCGACGCCGACCAGTCACATAACCAAGCGAGGGCTTCCCCCTCTGTTTTCTGATTTGAAGAAGTTCCTGTTTGCGATTCCAAAACACGGTTTGGACAAGATGCTGTCAAATAAACATGATGTTTGTCAAACATAATGTTGAATCCTCCCCCCTGAGGGTCCGTCCGTCACGGCCCCTTCGGAGGCGGAGGAAACATTCCGGATGTACTTGTAAAGGGTCCCTTGCGTCGCCTTGAGGGGTGGGGCCTTCCATTTTTTGAGCCGCATCTTGATCTCTTTTGCAGGGAGATTCAGGGTCAATTTTCTTTTTACCGCATCGATCGTGATTTCATCCCCATTTTCAATCAGCGCGATCGCCCCACCTTCCTGGGCCTCGGGTGTGATATGACCGACCACAAACCCATGCGTCCCGCCCGAAAATCGGCCGTCGGTGATCAACGCAACATCCTTCCCGAGCCCGGCCCCCATCACAACCGCCGTCACCTTGAGCATCTCACTCATCCCGGGACCCCCCTTCGGACCTTCGTATCGGATCACAATAACATCCCCCTTTTTGATCCTCTTTTTTTCGAGCGCCTTGATCGCCGCCTCTTCACTGTTGAAGACCTTCGCCTTCCCTGTAAATGAGGTCCCTTCTTTTCCGGTAATCTTCGCGACCGCCCCTTTTGGCGCAAGATTTCCATAGAGGATCTGGATGTGACCAGATTTTTTGATCGGATTCGTTAACGGAAAGATAGTTTTTTGCCCCTCTTTCAGACCGGGGAGAGGTTCGAGATTCTCTGCCAAGGTCTTGCCGGTCACCGTCAGACATTCCCCATGAAGGTAGCCTTCTTTGAGCAAGAGCTTCATGACAGCAGGAACACCTCCTGCCTCGCAAAGGTCCTCCATCACATATTTTCCGGACGGCTTTAGATCGGCAAGAAAAGGGGTTCGATCACTGATCCGCTGAAAATCATCGAGTATCAATTTCACACCGACTGACTTCGCCATTGCGATCAGGTGGAGGACCGCATTGGTCGACCCCCCGAGCGCCATCACGATCGTCATCGCATTTTCAAACGCCCTCTTTGTCATGATCTTTTTCGGAGTCATCTCTTTTTCCAAGAGATTCCGGATCGCTGATCCAACCTTCAAACACTCTGATCTTTTTTCCTCACTGACCGCCGGATAAGAGGAACTGTAAGGCAGACTCATCCCGAGCGCCTCGATCGCGGAGGCCATCGTGTTCGCTGTGTACATCCCGCCACAGGCACCGGCCCCCGGACAGGAATTTTGCAAAATACAATCCAGCTCAGCTTCCTGAATCTTGCCCGCCAGAAACTGGCCCAATCCCTCAAAGGAAGAGACGATATCCAGTGTCTTCCCCTGCCAATGACCGGGACGGATCGTCCCGCCGTAGACCATGATGCTGGGACGATTCAGCCGTCCCATTGCGATCACTGAGCCAGGCATATTCTTGTCACAACCGACTACGGAGATGTTGGCATCATACCAATGCGCCGCCATGACCGTCTCGATCGAATCGGCGATGATCTCGCGGGACTGCAGCGAGTAATTCATCCCGTCGGTCCCCATCGAGATTCCGTCGCTGACCCCGATCGCCCCAAAGATCAATCCGACGAGACCGGCCTCCTGACACCCCTTCTTTGCCAGTTGCGCCAGATCGAGGAGGTGCATGTTGCAGGTGTTCCCCTCGTACCAGGTGCTCGCAATCCCGACAAAAGGCTTCGTGAGATCTTCCTTCGTGAGTCCGATCCCATACAGCATCGCCTGTGAGGCGGGCTGTTCGCGATCTTGCGTGATGCGAGAACTATATTTGTTGAGGAACATGTTTATTCTCTTAAGCATCGCCCCCTCAAGAAATCAAGAGTCCTGTCATCCTCCTCAACCTCTCAAATTATCCGGCCAACGGCGGGTAAGGGCACTTCTTCTCTTTCATGCTTGAGGATTATAACGAGGTGGCTAATTTGTAGGAACTCCCCTTCCTCTCACCTGACATCTCAATAACGCCCTGTTGTTTGAGGCGACTGAGGATGTTTTTTAGAGTTACCCTCTTGATCTTTGATTCGCGCTCCAAAAATCCGATAGAGACAGGCTGATGTGCCTGAATTAACTTCAATACCTTATCCTCCAAGGCGGTCATTCTCCCCAGCTTTTTAGGCATTAATTTACCTTCGAGAAAATCCGTTTGTTTCTCCAAGACCTTCAGAAAAAAAAGAAACCATGGATTCAGGTCGGGCGAGTCCTTGAATGTCGCTTGGGTTTGACGCAGGGCAACGTAATATTGATCCTTGTTCTCTTCAATAATCTTTTCATGGGAGGCGAACATACTAAACTCATACCCCTGTTGGAGAAGACAAAGAGTGGTCAGTAGTCTGGAGATCCGGCCGTTTCCATCCCGGAAAGGATGGATCGCCAAAAATTTGACAATAAATGCTGCGATGACCTCCAGATCTGAAAAATTTGGGTCTTCTATAAAATGAGTGTAGTCCTCCACCAACTCTCTCATCGCGGTCTCCGTTTGAGGACCGGGAGGGGTTGTTTCAAACATGGTTTCCCGACTTCCGGTTGAAGGATCGACTCGAATAACGGCATTTGTAATGTTTTTATAGACACCCCGTTGATTGGGCGGAAGAATGTCATGGGAGAGATACTGGCACATCATCTGATGAAGGGATCGAATGGTGTGTTCCGAGATGGCAAGTTCCCTGAATTGATCGAAAATATATTTCATCGAGTCGATATATCCGGCAACTTCAGCCTCGTCTCTATCCTGAATTTTCTGAATTCTTATTCCATCGAGACGTTTAAGGATCTCCTTATCGGAGAGATGGGCCCCTTCGATTCGTGTTGAAGCTCCGGCGGAAGTAATGATCGTCGTTTTTTTAAGGTCCGAATAAAAATCCGGGGATGTGTTCACCACCTTCCAACGTTCATTAAAGGTAGCGATCTCCTGGAGGTATCTTAAGACCTCAGGATTTAAAGGGGTCTGAATAAGTCTCTTCATTCCATAAAATATACTAAAAAATATACCATAAATCAATAATTAACCAAAAAACATACCATATATTATACCAAAATAACCATTTTCAGAACACTTCATTAGCAAAGAAAGTTATCTTAATCAGTTCTTTTAAGATTAATTTTCTTAGTGAGTCATTTTTTGTACGCCGCTATGACGGCGTAGTTCCACCGTCGCCAGACAACATGAGAATCTCTAAATCCGGTTTTGGTAAGCCATCGCATATGATCAGCAATCTTCTCCGGAAAATCTTCCTCTCGTTCATGCTTGAGGATCCATTGAGGGTGCCTGTAGTTTTGTTTTATAAACAAGACCATCCGACCCCAATAGTATCGATCCAAAAACCGGCTCTCACCCTTTATCGGTTCACCAAATGTAAGAATGCCGCCCTTCCTCAATGAATGATACAACTGGCGATAGTATCTCTGTTTAGCAGCGGGCGACTCAATATGATGGAGAGACATGCAGGAGGCAATCACATCGTAACGACAATCCGGAAACGCCATCTGTGTGAAGTCGCTATGAACACATTGGATTCTTTTGCCAAATTTCCTTAATTTCCGCCTGGCGATATCCATCATATCCGATGAGACCTCGATCCCTGTGACTTGTGAATTGGAATACCTTTCCAAAATAAGCTTGCTCAAGTTGCCAGTCCCCATCCCCAGATCAAGAAATTTCAACTTTCTCCTCGGCGAATGAAAGATCGGATCCAAAATCGCCGATTGCATCTCTTCATAATGGTGAATCATGCTCTTCACATGACCGTCGTATTCTTGAGCTATCGTGTGCCGGAAATATTTTGTGCTGGTTCTCGGTGACATCTTAGAAAAATTTAAAGGGGCGCCCCGGCCATCTCTAACCTAAAAACTTCACCCAGAGAAAGGCGATCATCAACACAAAGTAGGCAATAATAGAAATCCATAGAAAGGTCGAGGCCCAAGAACTCGGTCGGACAAAAGAGGGGTTCTGCCTCGGCAACCAGCGATAGTTAAGGATCCAGAGCGGAATCGCGTAGAGAACGGTCCCGGTGAAATTCAAAATCCCTGTCATCAAGATGAGGGTGCCAGGTTGGGCCAGGGGCATCGTGACGACGGTAATCACCGTAAAGAGCAGGAGAAAGAAAAGGTACCACCAGCGAGGCGTTTTTTTCGAAGCACTTGGGAAAAGATGAGAAACAACATCGGTATTGATCCGACTGAGTCCGTCAATCGCGGTCAACCAACTATCGACAAGAAAGGCGGCAGCGACAAAGAGAAAAAGGACCTTTCCGATGGCACCCCACTGAAACTCAAAAAAACGAGATTGAACCACGGCGATCTCCCACTTATCGGGATAAACCCCTTGAGGAAACAGCACCGCGTAGGCCAAGAGGCAAACTATCAGAGTCGTGAATAAATTTCCGACAATGCCGACACTCGCGTCAAACCGTAGAAATCGAAGCCAGCGAAAAAGTTCTCTCCGATTCTCTGAGGAATCAGCCATAACCTGGGAAACCCCTGCAGCATCCTGGACCCGCGCCATGCCAATCCCTTTTTCCTTGAGCCAATAGGAGTAAAAGAGATTAAAAAATCCCCCGAGCCCCATGAAGGTAATGGCGGTCACCAAGAGCGCGGCATCTTTAGATTCCCACGGGCGAGCGATCGGGCCAGAGAGCCCGATCAACCCTCGCAAAAATTCAGGGGCAACCGCCAAGACGGAAGGGTGTAGAGAGGCAACGATGAGACCAACAACCGTAAAGATTGCCACAAACCACATCAAACCTTCAATGAATCGGTAGACGCGTCGACTCAAAAGGAGTGGGAAGAGAAAAACGGCCATCGAGACGTAGGCCCAAAAGAGGGATTGCCCCTTTTGGCTCCAACCGTTGGGAAACCCGGTGATCTCTGCCAATGCCGTCCCGCCCGCCGAGGCATAGGCCCCGAACCAGAAAAAGGTGACAAGCATGAGCAGCCAAAGAAGAAATGAGAAACCCTTGCTGAGGCGGATGAATCCTTGCCAGATCCCTTCACCAGTACAGAGGGTGTAACGGCCAATCTCGTAAGCAATCGGATATTGAAGGAGGGCTGCCGGAATGATCAAAAAGAGAAAGAAGAGACCGTATTTTGCCGTGAGATAGGGCCACCAGATCAGTTCCCCGGACCCTTGCGCAAACGCCATCCAGACAATACCGGGGCCCAACATTTTCAATAAACCGGGGAATACCGGGATTGAGACTTTCGCTGAAGACGAATTCAAATTCTGAGACATGGTTGACCTCATAAGAAACTTCATCCAGTGAGTCAAGGAACGCAACTCCATCACCAAGCTTTTTCATTTGACAGAATCCAACCACTTCAGGTTAAAGGGACTCACCATGAAACAAGTCTTATCCCTTTTACTTCTTTTGCTGGCGGCAATACCGATCGCCTGGGCCGAGCCGGATACCGACCTGATCTATCAAACCTCAAAGCTAGATGACCTTATCGCAGGTCGTTATGATGGAAAAATCAAACTCAGCACGGTCAAGAAACAGGGGGACTTCGGACTTGGCACCTTTAATCGTCTGGATGGAGAAATGATCGAACTCGATGGGAGCTTCTATCAGGTCAAGGAAGATGGGAAGGTGTACGCGATTAGCCCTGCCATGGCCGATTCCCTGAAGACCCCTTTTGCCACGGTGACATTTTTTGAGACTGATCGAAAGGCAACGACGGATCAACCACTCAACTTCGAACAGCTCAAGGCGTTTCTGGACAGTCTGCTCCTGAATAAAGAAACCTTCTATGCCGTAAAGATTGAGGGGAGTTTTTCCTACCTCAAAGCAAGAACCCCTGTGGCCCAGAAAAAACCGTATCCGCCTCTCGAAGAGGCCTTGAAGACAGAACGAACCTTTGAATTTAAAGAGGTGAAAGGAACCCTCGTCGGTTTTCGTTGCCCAGAATCGGCAAAAGGGACCAATATCCCCGGCTATCACTTCCACTTTTTGACAGAAGACAAACAGGGTGGCGGCCATCTGCTCGAACTGACGACTGCCGAGATCAACGTCTCGATCGACGAGACACCCCGTCATCAGGTCGCCTCAGGAAAATAATCAGGCCTTCTTGACCGCCTCATGCCAGCGAGACAGATGAGTCGCTATCTCTCTCTTTTTCATTTGAGGCTTAAACCGTCGATCCTCTTTCCAATGAGCGGCGATCTCTGATTTATCTTTCCAGACAGAGACCGCAAGGCCGGCAAGAAACGCGGCGCCTAATGCGGTCGTCTCGATCATCCGGGGTCGCGAGAGCTCGACCCCCAAAATGTCTGATTGAAACTGCATCAAGAGGTTGTTCGCCGAGGCCCCACCGTCCACTTTAAGAATCCTCAATCTCTTTCCCAAATCCCTCTGCATCGCCTGCAAAATATCATATTGAAGGAAGGCGATCCCTTCCAAGGTCGCACGCGCGATATGCGCCGATGTTGTCCCGCGGGTGAGACCACAGATGAGACCCCGCGCCTCGGCATTCCAATGGGGCGCCCCCAAACCGACAAACGCCGGGACAAACGAAACACCGCCGCTATCTGGGACAGAGGTGGCAAGCACCTCGATCTCCGAGGAGTTCTGGATAAATTTTAGCCCGTCACGCAGCCACTGAACCGCCGCGCCGGCGATAAAGGCACTCCCCTCGAGCGCATACGTCACCTCTCCACCCAATTTCCATGCCACAGTGGTCAGCATCCCAAAACGAGACCGAACAATTTTTCTGCCGGTATTCATGAGCAAAAAAGACCCTGTCCCATAGGTGCACTTCGCCTCACCAGAACCAAAACAGGCCTGCCCAAAAAGGGCCGCCTGCTGATCCCCGGCCATTCCACAGACCGGGATTCCATCGGGCAGGACGGTCAGCCCTTTTGTATAACCATAAACCTCTGAGGAGGAGGCGATACGAGGAAGAATCTCCCTCGGCACACGAAAGAGCTGAAGAAGCTTCTCGTCCCACTCCAACTCTTTGAGATTCATGAACAGGGTTCGGGAGGCGTTTGAGACATCAGTGAGATGAACCCCGTCGGTCAATTGGTAAACCAAATAACTATCGATCGTCCCAAAACAGATCTCTCGAGCCCTTTTCCTTAAGCCCGGGACATTATCCAGGAGCCACCGAACCTTCGTTCCAGAAAAATAGGGATCGAGCACAAGACCTGTTTTTTCTCTGATCTTTTTTCCCCACCCTGATTTCTTGAGTTTTTCGCAAAGCGGTGCTGTCCGCCTGTCCTGCCAGACGATCGCAGGATGAACCGATCGACCACTCTTGCGATCCCACAGGATCGTCGTCTCACGTTGATTCGTAATGCCGATCCCTGCGATCCTTTCAGGACGGATATTCGCCTCAAGGATCGCCTGACCGATCGTCTTGACCGTCCCCTCCCAAATTTCTTCCGGAATATGCTCAACCCAACCCGGCCTCGGATAATGCTGGGGGAATTCATTGTTCCTCTTGGCAAGGATCCGCAATTCACGATCCAAAATAATGACTGTCGTGCCGGTCGTCCCCTGATCGATGGCAAGAATAAGATCCTTCATAAACGGATCGCCGGTAGCACGGGAATTCGCTTTTGACAAGGTTTGGAAACTGGGTTAGCCCATCTCGCCAATGAATCTCGAAGAGCTTTGTCTACCGATCAAATCCGAACTCTCCGAAGTCGATCGCACCATCCAGGCGAATCTCGTCTCTTCGAGCCCCTTCGTGACCGATATTGCGCAGTACGTCGCTCAAAACGGCGGGAAGCGGCTCCGCCCGATTCTTTGCCTCCTCTCCTCGCGAATTTCGGGGGCGAGGGATAAAAGGATCATCGAATCCGCCGTCGCGATGGAGTTCTTCCACACCGCCACCCTCATGCATGATGATGTGATTGACAATGCGGAGCTCCGCAGGGGCAAAACCTCGGCCAATTCACGATGGGGAAATCAGATTGCCGTTTTGGTCGGCGATTTCTTTTACTGTCGCGCCTCGGATCTTCTTGTTGGGCTGAGAGATCTGAGAGTGATCGAACTCATCACCCGCATCATGCAGATCACGACAGAGGGAGAGATTTTCGAGATCGTAAAATCCAATGATTTAAACTGCACCGAGGACGATTACTTAAAAATCGTTCGGGGTAAAACAGCCGAACTGATGGGCGCCTGCTGTGAAATTGGCGGGATTTTGGGAAATGTTTCAGAAGAATTCACACAGGCCTTGAGGGAATACGGACTCCATATCGGGATCGCATTTCAGCTCGCAGATGACCTGCTGGACTATATGTCCGATCCCTCCCAGTTCGGAAAGACGAAGGGAACCGATCTTAAGGAAGGCAAACTGACCCTTCCGCTCCTGGTTGCCCTTAAAAAGGCGAACGAACCGGAAAGGCGCCTTATCAAGGACGCCCTCATTGCCGAGAGATTAGAGGAAAATCGTCTTAAAGAGATCATCTCAATTATTGAGTATCACGGGGGAATCCAGGCAACACGGGATCTGGCACAAAGCTATATCCAAAAGGCCAAAGAGGCCTTGACCCCCTTTAAACCTTCCATTGAAAAAGAGGCGCTTGTCTGCCTCGCAGACTACGTTATTCAAAGACAACAATAACCGTCCGATTTTCAAACAGAGCCGTCCGATTTTCGGTCTCTTGTTTCCCCAAAAACAAATCTCGTCGATCCTGACGATGGCACCGCTTTTGCTATTCTCCTGTTCATCCCCTTAACCGCGGAAGGGGAAAAGGAGTCTCATATGAAAGAAACAATAACCATCAAAGATGTCTTTTCGATCCCCGATCGAGAAGGAGATGGGAAACAACGTTGGACGAAGATCGGTGTCGGTTTCCTGAATCGAGATAGTTCGATTAATGTGATTCTCGACGCCTATCCTCTCAACGGCCGTCTTCATATTCGGGATCGACAGGACAAAAACTCAACTCAAAGAAAAGGAGAAGAATAACATGAAAAAAACAGTACTTATGGCCCTCGTGGCCATCAGCCTCATCAGTTCTTTCGCCTCTGCAAAAACAAAAGAGGTCGAAGGGATCGTGAATCTCAACACCGCCTCCGTGCAAGAACTCATGCTCCTGCCAGGGATTGGAAAATCGAAGGCAGAGGCGATCGTCGCCTATCGGCAGGCGCATCCGTTCAAGTCATCTGAGGAACTTTCCGAGATCAAGGGGATCGGCCCGAAGATGCTTCAGAAACTCGAGAAGTATCTGACAGTCACCGGCCCGTCCACCCTCCACGAGGTCTCCAACAAACCTCAAAAGACCCTGCAGTAGCCCACCTCATCCTCCCCTGTAAAAGGTTATGCCTCATACAGGGGAGGATCTCTCCTTTCATCAAAATAACGAGCAACCTCTTTTGAGGTTCGACGATGGCAGTGACAGATAGGGGGACTGGGAACATGGGGGCAGGTTTTCCAGATTCATTTTCACCCACCACACGGCAGGCCTTGCCCAACACCTGACCGCTGGTGGTCTGACAGAAATCGCCGGGACCTCGGCCGCCTTCTTCGGAATCAATCGGTTTCTGATGCCCCGGATCACGGGGGGACTTAATAATCTGGGAGTCCGTGGATTCTGGCTCCCACTCTTTCTCTCATCTGCAGCGATCTCAGTCGTCACCAATACCTTGATGACCGGCTGGCAGCGTTTAAAATACGATCAATTTGCCCCGGGACAAAATGGGCTTCAGCAGTGGTCTGTCGGTCTCCTCATGTCGATCCCCTCAACAATGCTCGGGATGGGGGGCTCTCAAGTTTTCCGGAATATCAGTCAATTCTTGGTCTTCGATGCCGGGACGGAAGTCGTCCAGGCGTTTGCCTCTGCCGGTATCGGATCGACACTCGAGTCGACCGGTCTTCAACAAAAGAGGGATCTCACCGCGTGGCAGAGAATCGGGGAAGAGCTGGCGACCGGTCTCTTGTACATGGGGATGGGGCGGTTTGTCGGGGGAACTGCTCGCGGGTATATCGAGGCCTACGAACCGACCAAACAGCCGTTTACCTGGGTCTCTGGTGAGAAGGTTGGGCAGCGACTACGGTTTGGAATCGATACTCTGGTCGATCGACTTCGGTCCACAGAAGAAATCAGACTTGCAGAGATGGCAGCAATGGAGGTGGGGGCTCTCCCTCTTCGACCTGATCTCCCCCCCGGTATCGATCTCGATAACCCCCCTTGGATCTCCGCCCCCTGGAAAAGGGGGAGCGAGGATCAGGCGAGGTGGTACCCGGAGCGGACCGATGATATCAAACAGGTTCGAGCAAACCGGATTGCGGCCTATGCATTACGGACCCTTGTCCGACGACATACCCGAAATAATCTGAGGACTCGCATCTGGCATATGATCGATGAGTCGACGCGGTCGATCCGGAACCCTGCTGAGAAACAAAGGGTCAGGGCGGAACTGGCCGAGGCGTTGCTTGGTCCTGGCGCACGGGATGTGAGGTCAAAGGCACCTACTGCCGATGCTCAAGCAGCAGCTGCCACAAAATCTCCCAGGGAACGACTCGCCCTCGAACGGGAACTTGGGACGATGATTGATCGGGTCTGCTCCGGTATCAGGAGTGACGATCTGAGGGCGCAACTCCGAACCCGATTGGAGAAGGCCTTCATCACCGACAAACTGGGCTCTAATCCGAGGGACAAGGTCTGGAATGTTATTAATGATCTGACAAAGGGGATTGGCGATCCTGGAGAGAAAAGAAGGGCGCGGGGTCAATTAGCCGAGGCGCTTCTCGGTCCTGCCTCCAGGGGTGGTGGTGAAGCACGTCAGGGGAAGGTAGCCTTGGAGGATCAGATTTGGGAGATGATTAATCGCCTGACGGCAAATATCACAGATACAAGGGTTAAGGGGCGGCTGCGTGCGCAGTTGTCTGATAATCTTATTCGGATGGGGCTTCGCAAGGGACAGACAATCTATACCGATGTCCCCTATATTGCCGATCTTGAATTTCAGGTTCGAAGGGTCCGGGATGGGAAGTATATGGACCCGGCCGAAAATCCGTTTTTCTTCCCTGTCGTCGATGGGGATACGATCCATGTCTGGGCGGAGGGGATGCGGGAATCGATTTCAATCCGCTTCGCCTGTGCGAATACGCTGGAGGCGACCCACGAATATCTCGGTGACCAAGTCCTCCCACCGGAGTGGCGATGCCTGCGAGGAGAGTTTGGGGCATACGGCGGCTGGAAATTCTTGCAAGACCTGCTCGCAGCCCATGATAATAAGGTCTATCTGAGGGTCTATGAGGTGGATGACTACGGACGCCCCGTCTGTGAGGTCTATCTCAAGAAAAAGGGAGAGGTCCCGAAGGGAGAAGACCCGTATATCAATGTCAATCTGGAACTGGTCAGGGCAGGCTGGGCGCATGCCTATTTTATTACCCCCGATAGCTCTGGGATGATTCATGAGTATATTGCGGCCCAGGAAGAGGCCCGCGCGGCGCGACGTGGGATCTGGCAACATCCAGTCCTCGCGAGTGAGGATCTTTTTGTCACAAGCTATCATGGATATGCGCATCAAATGGATCCCGCTTGGAAGCCATCACGCAATGACAGAAAATCCCCTGCAAACAAGGAATATTTGCGCGTCTTTAATACGAGCACCCATTACGTCAATCTCAAAGGATATAAGGTAAAGGTTGGTGATCGTGTCACCGAGATTAAGCGTGATTTCTGGCTCCCACCCGCCCACGGGGTCAAACTCTACAGTCACTCTTCCGTCTACGATGGGACGCCTTATAATATGAACGGGCGGGCTGAGATGTTTATCGACCTCGAATTGGATCTCCAGGAGTTTGGATCAAGGAGAAAAGACCATCACTTCTGGCACCAGGATGATCCCCTCGAATTGATCCATCCCGATGGGCATCTCATGTGTCAAGAGGCTGCGAGCGCTGCGGCGTTCGCAAAACTCGATCCTAAATTCAGGGCGTTAAGAGGACACGTCTTCTAAAAACAAAGGCGCTGACAGATGGGTGTCCCCGATTCATTTTCACCCACCACACGCGATTACGCCTTAGCCACAGGGCTTCAGGCGGCGAATTCTTTCAACAGAGGTCAGGCAGGCCTTGCCCAACACCTGACCGCTGGTGGTCTGACAGAAATCGCCGGGACCTCGGCCGCCTTCTTCGGAATCAATCGGTTTCTGATGCCCCGGATTACGGGGGGACTTAACAATCTGGGAGTCCGTGGTTTCTGGCTCCCACTCTTTCTCTCATCCGCAACGATCTCAGTCGTCACTTCCGGATTGATGACCATTGTCAGAGCGGGTGTCTGGGGGTCGGGCGCCCCCCCGCGTGCAACGGGTGAGCACGGGTGGGCGGAACCCCCAGACAGGACCCGCGAAAATCTGAATCAGTGGCTGATCGGTCTTCTTTATTCCATCCCCTCAACAATGCTCGGGATGGGAGGGGCGCAGGTCTTCCGGAATATCAGTCAGCTCTTGGTCTTCGATGCCGGTACGGAAGTCGTGCAGGCGTTCGCCTCTGCCGGGATCGGATCGACACTCGAATCGACCGGTCTTCAACAAAAAAGGGATCTCACCGCGTGGCAGAGAATCGGGGAAGAGCTGGGGAACGGTCTCTTGTACATGGGGATGGGGCGGTTTGTCGGGGGAACTGCCCGCGGGTATATCGAGGCCTACGAGCCGACCAAACAGCCGTTTACCTGGGCCTCCGGTGAAAAGGTGGGACAGGCAACACGATGTCATCTGGATCTTTGGTTCGAAGAAAGGCGATTCGCGAGAGAACAGGCATTTTCGGAAGAGAGGGTTATTCTGGCACAACCCTTTGATGAAGGGGCCGCTGTTCCTGCCGCTGATGATACCCTTCTTCTCACCCGAAGAGGGGGAGAGGCCACAGATGCCGAAAGAGTCGCGGAAATCTTGCCGGAACCACCAGAGATTGTCGTTTTTGAGCCGGGACCGGATCTCCTTCGGGATCTCCCGTTGGTTGCCCCACCCAAACGTCGCTTGGGTCGTGATGAAAAGGCCGCTGCGGCTCTCATTAGAAAACTGAAAAGTACACGAAAGGCGGGACTGACCGAAAACCGGGTCCCCTATGCCTCTGAGGAACCGTTGAAGGTCATCAGGATGCGAGCGGGCAAGGAAGAGGGGTATGGAATCACCGATGGGGATACGATGGAGGTGGTGGTTGAGGGGATGAAGGAATCTGTCCCATTACGATTGATCCTCGCCAATAGCCCCGAGGCAGCCAAAGGAAGCGGACACCCCGAGACGAGGAATGCGAAAGGAGAGCTGGGGGCTCTGGAGGCTTACTGGTTTTTATCGGATCTGATCGAAATGCATGGACGAACAGTCCGTGTTCGGCTTCATCGATCAGATGCGTATGGGAGACCTGTGGTCCATGTCTTTGTGCAGACAAAGGAGGGTCACTGGCTCGATGTCAATCGCGCACTAATCGAGGCGGGACATGCACATGTCTATTGCATCACGCCCGATATCACGGGGAAGAGAAATCGCTTCCTGGGGCTGCAACTGAAGGTACAGGAACAAGGGCTTGGAATCTGGCAATATCCGCACTACCGGAGAGGACTCCACGTGACGGGATACCGGACCTTTACGAATGATCCCGACGCCCATCCCCATATTGACTATGTCAGGGTTTGCAATCTTTCCGCCGATCGCGCCTATCCTCTCGGGGGGATGAAAGTCCGTAATGGTAAAATGACGGTGACGCTACCTGACCTACTCCTTCAACCGGGAGAGGTGGTGAAAGTCTTCTTCTGCGGAACAGGATTCAATGACAATATCAATCGTGAATTATCGATCACGGCAAGGGAAGGGGCGCGCCAAAAACGCCATCAGCTCCTCGATTCAAGCTCACCGGTCGAGTTGTTGGAGGCGGGACCGGAGAAGAAGGTCGTTTCGGTTCATATCCCTGGAAGTGAAGCGAATGAGAAGGTTTCTGTCGAATACCGCCATGAACGTGAAGCAGGGGTCCATGTGATGGCACTCAATCCCCTTCAACATGTTTCAGGGTTTCGTGATCTGAAGGAAAATACGCGTCTTTACAATCATAGCGACGAGGAGGTCGATCTCTCCGGTTGGACATTGAGAAACGGGAAGAGGGAGATCAAACTGCCTCCGGGGACCGTCATTCCGCCCTACCGGGCCGTTCAGCTCTTTACCTGCTCGGGCAAAAGCAGTTTTGATCCTGCCAGTCATCTGCGCCTCTATCTCAAAGAAACGCGTGCCGATGATCCGATTTGGGACAACAACCTCCCGATGGTTCTTCTCAATCCGAAAGGGGATGAGATCTCGATGGAGGCATCGACACCAGAGGCGCGAAAACTGGTCCCAAAAAAATTCCTGAAACGGAAGGGGGCGATAGCTAAGTAGGATTTATTCGAGCCGGGCGGCGTAGACACTACTGCTCTGAATCCAAATCGCGGTGGCACGATTCTCCTCATCCAAGACAACTCGAGGATCGGAGGCCGTGCCGGTCAGGGCAAGATCCAACTGGATCGGTGTCTGCCAGATTCCGGTCGAGGAAAAGAATCGACTTGCATAGACGTGTCCCGCCTGAGTCCAGACAGCGGTTGCATGACCATCTGAATTCATCGTGATTTGGTGATTCGAAGAGGATCCGGTCGGAAGATCGATCTGAACCCTGTCACCGATCCATCCGCTCCCCTGATAGCGTCGTGCATAAATATGAAAGGCGGTACCTGCATCATCTCTCTGTCTCCAGACGGCGATCGCATTTCCACTCGGGGCAACAGCAATCTGGGGTTGAGAGGCAAGCCCCGTATTCGATTCCACAGACGCGACATCTCCCCAAGTGGTGCTACCGCCAGCAGAGATGGTGTATGATCGGGAATAGATGCTTCCATCACCGTCCCAGACGACGACCGCATCTCCTTCGACATCTCTTCCGATGCGTGGTGTTGTGACCGCTTCGGTTCTGTTATCGATTTCCCATCCGGCACCAGCAAAGCTGTTGTCATAGACATTATAATGGAGGTTGCTTGTGAGGGTCGCGCCCGAGCCGGCGAGTTGTTCCCAGACAATGAGGGCATTTGAATCAGATTCTGAGACGGCGATCTGGGGACGTGAGGCGTTACCAACGGTACCGAGTTGAGAGAGACGGATGGGACCTGTCGATGAAAATGAATCAAAGAGATTTGAGAGTTCATTAATAAAAATTCTACTGGCGCCGCTGTTCATTTGGGACCAAACGACGAGGGCGTTATCGTCATCGTCCATCACAACGGTAGGGGAGGTTGCCGTACCGACAGAAAGATCGACCGTCATTTGATTCGTCCAGGTCCCCATCGAGAGGGAGAAGGCGGTCGCATAAACATTGTAATCGGAACTCGTCGTTGTCGATGTCGCGCGCCAAACCACCGTATGATTGCCTGATTCAAAATCAAACGCCACTTGCGGATCTGCGGTATGACCGGAAATCGAATCCAGCAGGGTTGGTTCATTACTGAAATTTCCCAGAATCGATTCATCCATGTAATCCATAAAGAGATGGTTTGCGTAGATGCTGGAGGGGGATGTGGGGGCATCACCATCTCTTTGCCTCCAAACAGCGACAATATTTCCGCGTTCGGGATCGATTGCCAAGGCCGGCTGCGAGGCGACTCGTGATGTCGGCAAGTTTTCGATCTCCTGTGGTGCCTCCCAGGTCCCATCAGCGGTACTAAAGCTCCAAGCAGGTACCGTCGAGAGCGAGTTACCGGCAAGATCCTTCAGATCTTGAGATAAACGAATGGTATAGTTCTGAAACATCCCCAAGGAGGTTGAGGGGGTAAACGTGACGACCGATCCATCTTGGGTAAGTGTGCCGCTAACCGGTAATTCTTCGGCGTCGAGGACGAGAAAATTTGTTGCATTAACCGTTGTGGGATCAATCGGCTCCGAAAAAGTGACGGAAAAAGAGCTGGTACGAGAGACACCCAAGGAACCATTGCCAGGATCGAGCGTGACGATTTCTGGAGCGGTTTGATCATCTGGCTCTGTTATAGCGCACATACCTTCGACACAAATTTGATCTTCGTCACAATCAGAATCAGTCGTGCACTCAGGCGGAGGTGGGTCTGGCAGGCGACAACTCCCCTCACGACAAACCTGTCCCTCTGGGCATTCCGCATCTCCGGTACAAGGGGCTGGAGGTGGGGGAGGATTCTCTGGGGGTGGAGGTGTCGGAGAGGTTGCTGGTTCCTGTTGGTTATTTTGGTCCCTGACCATCTCAGGGTTTGTGATATTTTTTGATCGACAGGCGGTCAGCCCGACAATCAAGAGACACAGGATCATGCAATACCGATGGACCATGCCTTCTTAATGAAGCAATCGGCATGCCAAGGAGAGAAGGAAATTTGACCAATAACCTATTGATATAACTTGTTAATCTATGAGGCATTGGGGTGACCCTTTCGGAAGTAGGGTTTGCTTGAGACGGATCGGGGATAGGCCACCCCATAACGGCAAAGAGATCTCAATGGAGGCGGCGACACCGGAGGCTCGGAAATTGGTTCCAAAAAAATTTCTGAAACGAAAAGGGGCGGTTTAGACGATTGGTTCCCATGGGAACGGGGTTCCCGCGGGGAGACTGAAGCCCGCCGCATTTTTGTGTCCACCACCACCGAATCTTTTGGCAAAACTTGAGACGTCAAATTCGCCTATCGAGCGAAGCTCCACTTTGACGACGTCGCCTCTTTGGGACCAGGCAATTCCCATAGGGGGGAGTCTCTCTGACAACGCATGGCCGACCTCTGACGATAAAAGGGGGGAATTAACAACGTAGGTTGGCGTTCCACAAAAGTGAACGAGTTGTGCAGAGGCAACCATCTGTTCGACGACCCTTTCCTGATAGCGGAGTATCGCACTCCCTTCTTGTATGAGGGCCCTTTTTCCTGCCCCCGTCTCGAGTTTGCCGGCAATCTGATCCCACGTCTCGAAATCCTTTCGATGGGAACTCAATACGGCGCGGATCTGGTTCGTGGCGGGTAGCTTAAAGCGCCACAGATCACGGTCCTCAACATGCCGAAGAAGGCGTGGTACCTCAACTCGCGGATGGAAATGGCGCCAGGCGAGGACCGCTCCGGCGTGGTTGAGATCAAAAATGCCTACTTGTGCCATCCTGGTTGAAACATCGGCTGTTTTGTGATGATCGATCGCGACGACCCGCCTGGCTCGGCTGAGCAATTCACGCATTTTATCCGGGGGGTAGGAAAAGTCGAGGAGGTAGACATCTTTCCCGGAAAGACCTTTTGGGAGCGACTCTTGATAACGAACGGCGACATAGCGGGCCCTATCCCCAAATTTTCGCCAAGCGGCCCACGCGGCCCCAAAGCCGTCGTCACATGCCTCATGATACAGAACAACAATAGCCTTCTTCAAAATTGCTTGCATACTTGACCCCCTCTAACCATTTGCCGTTGAGATCGACAGGGATCAAGAGAGGTTGTCTCAAAATTCATTCTTCTGCATAACCCAGTGTGGTTGGAGCGGAGAGAAGAGGCCGTAGTATTTGACATGATAAATAGTATAGAATAATATAACTATTATTTTTTGGAGGGTTTATGGCAAAACAGAATGTCAGTGCTACATTGGATGAGGGGCTTTTAAAGAAGCTGGACGATTTAGCTAAAGAAACAGAGAGAAACCGTTCTTGGCTGATCGGAAAGGCGCTAGAGAATTACTTTGAGGAGACAGAAGATGTTCGCGTTGCTTTAGGGAGACTAGAGGATAAAAGGTTGACTCCAAAGGGTTTGAGAAAAGAAATTGGTCTATAAAGTTCAATATGCCGCCGGAGTGGCGAAGGACCTAAAAAACCTCCCAAAACAGGTTAAAGAAAAAGCCCTCCATGTCATCGAAGATATTCTTGCCAAGATTCCAACGATGGGGAAACCGCTCTCCGGGCCGTATAAGGGTCTTTGGAAATACCGTATCGGAGATTTTCGAATTATTTATTCGATTGAACAGGCGCAACTTGTCGTTTTTGTCTTAAGGGTCCGTCATCGCAAAGATGTCTATCAGGGGATTGTTTTTTAGATCGACAACGAATTTTGGCTCAAGGCATTGAGTACCGAGCCGGCTTTGGTACGACAGAGATTTCATCGCTCGTACAGAATGACTCAAGGATTAAAAGTCGAAATGAAACTCAACACGATCCAACGGCACCAAGACCCAACAATCGCCAGGCCGCATCATCTTGGGCACTTGACTTTAATGCTTCGTAATGGGCCATGGCCGCTCCACAAGAGTAGGGATCTCGACTTTCTTCGCACTCACTGACTCGTTCCATCCTCTTCCCGACAGGATCTACAACTTTTTCCAGACGATAGGCACGGGTTGCATCCCTCACCCCGTCTCTGAATCTTGGATGATCCTTGGCTGCCAAAACAACCGCCGGTGGTTGCGGAACTCCTTCCAATGGCTCTCTCACAAAAGAAACAGCTCGCCTTAAATCAAAAGTGATACTTCTTCCATCACCTGCAACAACAATAACTTCGCCATCGGGACTTATAAACTGGGTCTGTGCCTGTTCCAAGGTAACCCCCATCGGGTCCGTAATAGTGGTATCTCGTTGAACAACGGCTCCCTGGGCCTTACCCCCAGGACCGAACAGTATCCGAGCCGACTCATTCTTACAAACAATCTGGCTGTAAAGACTACCGCCAACGCTTACGCAATCGGAAGATTCAAACACTTTAAAAGCTCTCGATGTATCTCCCATAAACACCTCCTTGTTTAAGCAAACATCTGTCGTTTTAGTTATCGACTGACAGGACCTCCTCGTTGCTAACAAAATATAAAAAATCTCGTACGATCTATTTACGGTATGAAGAGTTGACTTAACTATATAAATGGCGTACAAATATATACCATGATAAATAGAGTTATAAGACCATTGAAATCAAACAGTTTTTTTATATTTGGGCCACGTGGTACGGGTAAAACGACATTTCTCAAGAGGTTCTTTGAGAAGGAAAAGGTTCTATGGATTGATCTCCTCGACCCAAAGGTGGAGGAGGCCTATTCCCGCGAGGCCGGTCCCCTATCTTACCAGAGCGAGGCACTGAAGGAGTTTGCCTGGATCGTCATTGACGAAATCCAGAAGGCACCAAAGCTCCTCGATCTTGTTCATCACCACATAGAATCCTCTGGCAAAAAGTTTGCCCTGACGGGATCAAGTCCTCGCAAATTGAAAAAAGAGGGAGCGAACTTATTGGCCGGCCGCGCCTTCCTGAACCACCTTTTTCCCCTGACCCACACTGAAATGGGGAATCAATTCGATCTCACTGCGGCATTGCACTACGGTTCACTCCCCCGCGTGACACAGCTTTCTTTGCCGGAGGAGAAAAACGAGTTTCTGCGGGCCTACGCGCACACCTACCTGAAGGAGGAAATTTGGGCGGAACATCTGATTCGGCAACTGGAGCCGTTCCGGCGTTTTTTGGAAATCGCCGCCCAAACCAGCGGGCAGATTGTCAACTATTCAAACGTAGCCCGGGATGTGGGCGTCGAGACCCCTACCGTTCAATCCTATTTTTCCATTCTGGAAGATACCCTGGTGGGAGTCCTCTTGGAACCATTCCATTATTCAGTTCGAAAACGCCAACGACATAATCCGAAATTTTATCTCTTTGACCTTGGGGTCAGGCGGGCCATGGAAAGGACACTTGAATCTTCCCTAACTCCCGGCTCTTACGCCTATGGGCTCGCGTTTGAACATTTCGTGATTTTGGAAGCGTACCGGTTGAATAGTTATCACCGGAAAGACTTTCGATTTTTCTACCTCAGGACAAAAGATGATTCTGAAATTGACCTGATTGTCGAAAGACCGGGGATGCCAACCGCCTTGATCGAGATCAAATCAACCGATCATGCAGATGAAAGGGACACGAGAACTTTGGAACGATTTCTCCCTGATTTCAAAAAGGCAGAGGCGTTTTGCCTTTCCCGTGATCCATGGCCAAAAAAAATCGGTTCCGTATCGGTACTCCCTTGGGATCAGGGGCTTCGTGAATTAGGCCTTTGACTTCAGGGCATTGAGGGCTGAACCGGCCTTGAACCAAGTGAGTTGTGTCTCGGTCATACTGTGGAGGACGGAGAGAGTTTCTTCTTTTCCATCCTGATGATACAGAATCATCTCGAGAGGTTTGTGTGGTTTGAGGGCCTTGAGACCTCGGATGCTGACCCGATCGGTCGCCTCGATTTTTTCGTAATCCTTCGGATCGGCAAAGGTGAGTGGCAGAATCCCCTGCTTCTTGAGATTCGTTTCGTGAATCCTCGCAAAACTCTTCGTGACGACGGCGGCACACCCCAGAAAGCGCGGGCTCATCGCCGCATGTTCGCGACTCGACCCTTCGCCGTAGTTTTCATCGCCGACCATCACCCACCGCTCCCCCTTCTCCTTATAATAGCGCGCGATCTTCGGGAGCTCATGATCCTTCTCTCCCGTCAGGATATTGATCCCCTTCCCGGCCTCATGAGAAAAGGCGTTGTGAACACCCGTGAAGGCGTTGTCACTGATATGATCGAGATGGCCTCGAAATTTCAACCACGGTCCTGCAGGTGAGATATGATCAGTCGTACATTTTCCTTTTGCCTTGGCCAAGACCGGCAACTTTTCAAAATCGTTTCCGTCCCAGGCGGGAAAGGGTGTCAACTTTTGTAAACGATTACTTTTCGGATCGATTGCCACCTCGATCTTCTGCCCCTCCTCAGCGGGGGGTAAGTATCCGACTTTTGAAAAGATGAAACCCTTTTTTGGAAGCGGATCGGCGCGACGCGGCGGCCTGAGGCCAATCTTTTTCCCGCTTGGGGTTGAGAGGGGATCATGGAGTGGATCAAACGAGAGATTTCCGACGAGACTCATCGCGACGACGATCTCGGGACTCCCGATAAAGGCATAGGTTTCAGGATTGCCGTCATTCCGACGCGGAAAGTTTCGATTATAAGAGGTGAGAATAGAATTTCGATCCCCCTTCTGGATGTCATCCCGCTTCCACTGCCCGATACAAGGGCCACAGGCATTGGCCAAGACAGTTCCACCGATCTCTTCGAGGATCGCCATCTGGCCGTCTCGTTCGATCGTCGCACGGACCTGTTCCGAGCCGGGGGTAATCAAAAGCGGGATTTGTGTCTTGAGTCCGAGCTCCTTCGCCTGCCGCGCCACTTCTGCCGCCCGCTCGATGTCTTCGTAGGAGGAATTGGTACAGCTCCCGATCAAGGCATATTTGATAGTGTCCGGATAGTTTTTCTCACGAACATCTTTTTTTAACTTTGAAATCGGTCGGGCCAGATCGGGAGAATGGGGACCGACAATATGCGGCTCGAGAGTCGAGAGATCAATCTCGATCAGATGGTCAAAGAATTTTCCCGGATTTTTCTCTACCTCCGGATCGGCCTGAAGTATCTCTCGGCAGGAATCGGCGATGGAAGCGATCTTTTCCCGTTGGGTCGCAACAAGATAATCTCGTGTCGCCTGATCATAAGGGAAGATGGAGGTGGTCGCCCCGAGTTCGGCCCCCATGTTCGTAATCGTTCCTTTTCCTGTCGCCGAGAGGGAACGGGCGCCCGGTCCGAAATATTCGACGATGTTATTGGTCCCCCCCTTTGTCGTGAGAATCTCACAGACCTTCAGGATCACATCCTTCGGGGCGGTCCAGCCGTTCAATTCCCCGGTCAACTTGACACCGACCAGCTTGGGTTGCAGGACCTCCCAGCTCATCCCGACCATTACGTCGACCGCATCGGCCCCTCCGACACCGATCGCAATCATTCCGAGTCCGCCAGCATTCGGGGTATGAGAGTCGGTCCCGATCATCATCCCGCCGGGAAAAGCATATTGTTCGAGAACCACCTGATGAATAATCCCGGCACCCGGACCCCAGAAGCCAATCCCATATTTTTTGGAGACTGTTTTTAGAAATTCATACACCTCGCGATTTTCTGTCATCGCAACAGCCATGTCCTCTCGGGCTCCACTGTGGGCACGGATCAGATGATCGCAGTGGACCGTCGTTGGCACCGCTGTTCGATCGCGTCCGGCGAGCATGAATTGGAGCAGACACATCTGGGCGGTCGCATCTTGCAGGGCAACGCGATCGACCTTGAGATTCAGGATCGCCTTCCCAGGAGCGAGCGCCTGTCCCTTCGGATCTTCGAGATGACCGAGGAGAATCTTTTCGGCCAACGTCAGGGGACGACCGAGACGCTTTCGGATGATCTTGAGGTTTGAGTCAATCCTTTCGTAAACCGTTCGGACAAGTTCGGGGGTTGTTTCAACGACATGATTTTTTGGACCGGTTTTTTTCACAGTGGGTTAAGACTAGTCAAAAAAAGTTATCTCGTCTAGTGGGGAGATGAATATGATTTCGGTCAGAGATCTCGTAAAAAGCTATGGGGGCCACGGCACGGTGGTCGATCACCTCACCTTCGATCTTAAGGAGGGAGAATGTCTCGTCCTCGTCGGAAAGAGTGGTTGCGGGAAATCAACACTCCTCAAGATGATGAATGGTCTCATCCGACCCGACGAAGGGGAGGTGCAAATCAATGGGCAGCAGCTCGATTTTTCAAGAATTCACCAGATCCGTCGAGGAATCGGTTACGTCATTCAACAAGGCGGACTTTTCCCGCATCTCAATGTTTTTGAGAACATCTCCCTCGTTGCAAAGATTGAGGGTTGGGAAAAGTTTAGGAAAGAAGACCGGGTTCGACAGCTCCTCCAGATGGTGAATCTCGATCCTGAAATCTATACCTCAAAATATCCGAGGGAACTTTCCGGTGGGGAACAGCAGCGTGTCGGTGTCGCACGAGCGCTGATGCTCGATCCACCGATTCTCCTGATGGATGAGCCATTCGGCGCTCTCGATCCGATCACACGTCGACAGATCCAGAGGGATTTTTTGGGGCTTCAGAAAAAGATCACACGAAAAACGATCCTCTTTGTGACCCACGACATGCAGGAGGCCTGTCTCATGGGAAATCAGATTGCCATTATGGATCAGGGTAAATTTTTGCAGATCGGGGCACCGGAGGAGATTCGAAATAACCCACAGACCGATTTCATCAAGGACTTTTTCTCATGAAGACTCTTTTGATTCTTTTCATGTTGTTGCCCTCCTTGTTGGATGCCAATGATGTGATCCGGATCGGCTCCAAAAAATTCACCGAAGGGTATCTCCTCTCGGAGATCACGGCCCAACTGATCGAGGCGAAGACAAATCTCAAGGTCGAGAGAAAATTCGGTCTCGGGGGGACGGTTGTCTGTTTCGAGGCGCTGAAGAACGGGTCGATCGATCTCTATCCGGAATACACGGGCACCGCGATCGAAGTCTTGCTCCATGGTCAAGGAATTCTGGATTTTCAGGGATTGAAAAAGATTTTTCTAAAAGAATTTCGGCTCGAGTGGCTCGAGCCGTTTGGTTTCAACAACACCTACGCCCTTGCGGTTTCGAAAGGGCAGGTGCCGGAGACCGTTTCACGAATTTCCGATCTCCGCCCCCATCCGGAATATCGCTATGGGTTGAGTCATGAGTTTTTGGAGAGGGGCGATGGCTGGCCCTCTTTGAGTCAGGCCTATTTCTTGACGCCCAAGGAGGTCAGAGGCCTCGATCATGGATTGGCCTATGAATCGATTGCAGCGGGTAAGGTCGATGTCATCGACGCCTATTCGACCGACGCCAAGATTCGGAAGTTCGATTTACGGCTCCTGGAAGACGACCGACAGTTTTTTCAAAAATATCTTGCGGCCCCTTTGGTTCGAAACGATTTTCTGCTGCATCATCCGGAGGTAAGGGATGTTTTAAATCTTGTGGCAGGAAAAATTTCCGAAGAGAAAATGCAGCATCTCAACGCCGCAGTCGAACTGGATGGAAAGAGTTTTTCGGAGGCGACAACCTCTTTTTTGGTCGAAGAGGGGCTGATTCCAAAACAGCAGACAGTGGTCTCTCGCGGGATCGGTCAGCTCATTTTCGAACATCTCTTACTGACTTTTGTCTCTGTCGGATTGGCCACACTCATCGGTCTCCCGGCAGGAATCCTCGTGAGTCGACGAAAGAAATTAGCCCAAGTGGTTTTGAGTATCGCTGGCGTGGCCCAAACAATTCCGGGAATCGCCCTGCTTGTTTTTATGATCCCTATTTTGGGAATCGGTACGGTCCCGGCGATCACAGCGCTCTTTATCTATGGGTTGCTTCCGATTGTACGGAACAGTTGTGTCGGGATCCGGGAGATTTCCCCACTGATTCTTGAATCAGCCGATGGCCTCGGGCTCACGAAGTGGCAGAGGCTCCGTTATGTCGAGATCCCGATGGCGGCGCGATTTATTATGGCGGGGATTCGGATCAGCACCGTGACCAATATTGGAACAGCCACACTCGCCGCTTTCATCGGTGCCGGTGGTCTCGGTGAACCGATCGTGACCGGCCTTGCTTTAAATGACATGCGAATCGTCTTTCGTGGGGCAATCCCGGCAGCGCTTTTGGCGATACTGGCTGAAATTTTCTTTGAAACGTTAGAGAAATGGATTACACCGCGGGGGCTGAGGGTGTTATGAAATCAATCGTCTTTGTCTGTATCGGAAATGCCTGTCGGAGCCAGATGGCCGAAGGTTTTTCCCGACATTATGCAGGGGACACCTACCTTATATATAGCGCCGGTTCCCACCCGCTCGGTTTTGTTGTTTCGGAGACGGTAAAGGTCATGAAGGAGAAGGGGATCGATATTTCCCGTCATCGGTCCAAGGGGATCAATGATCTTCCGGACATCGAATTTGATATCGCTGTCCTGATGGGGTGCGGAGATCGGTGTCCAACACTCAAGGCGAAAAAGAGAATCGAATGGGATATCCCGGATCCTGTTGGACGTCCCCTCGATTTTTTCAGGGAAACGCGGGACTTGATTGAGGAAAAGGTGAAACAACTTCTTGTCGAATCGTTTCAATAGGTTTATGAGCAAGACTGATGGTGTTTGTTCCAACCTTGGGGGTGACGGGGCAAGCAGCCTTACCCGCTGATGATTCTATACCGAAACCCCGTTCACCTTACCTGACCTTTCAAAGAACCGCTCTCTCCGGACTTGCAATGTTAGGACTCTACCTCTCCTTTTCCCGCACACCTCTGACACGTGGCCTCTTCGAATCCCTTCCGTGTTTCCTCGAACAACGTTCCAGGGTATCGTCTGCTAATACCCTAAAACGATTTGGGGAAATCTGGAAGACAAACGCTGAACATCCCCATACTGGTGCCCTGTCGAATCTTATCACCGCTATCGCCGTGGAATCGATGCTCCAGCATGAGCTAACAAATTCCCAATGGGATCCAGTCGGTTTCGCTGGTTGCCATCTCTTGACCTACTTAGCCAATGTCACCGCACTTTCTGTTTCAGGAACACGACTCTTTGGATTTCTCTCGGCTCCATGGCGTATCCACAAGGGGTTTGTCCCAACGAAGTTCCCTTGGCACAAAGGGCGTGAGTACCTGAACCTCTTCAGGCCGGGCAAGAGCTGGATGGATCGTTCAAGACTTGCCTTGGGCGGTATTCATTCTATTTGGCAAATCTTTGTTATGGGAATCTTCATCAGCCTCAGTGTCCTCCTCGGTATGGCCAGCTATGAAAACATCCGAAGGGGTCGGGAAAAATTCGATGGCTATTCAGGGCCCGATGCCTTTTGGGATAGTCTGACTCACTCATTTGACAGAATATGGCGTGGGATCGAGCCCGTCGACCGCCAAGAGGTACGGTATGACTATATGTGCGATATTTTTTGGACCAACATTAAGTGGGGATGGACCCGCAGGCTCATTGCGATGATGCTCTTCAAGCCTGGCACATTCAAATTCGGCCTTTTCTCTGATCTTTTGTTTGTTCCATACCAATATTATTTCGTCTTTCGGAATGACAGAACGGATTCAGAAAAAGCAGGCCAGATGAGGAGCCACATCCTTGGGAATCCTTTTTTTGGTCTGGGTCGATAATAACAATCAAAGGCAGCGACTCGAAGAGATCCGCCGCGAGGGTTATAATTTAATCAAGAGACGGAGAAGAACCCGAAGACGATTGTGGAACATCTCGGTCCATTACCGTCTTCCGGCCGTCTGACTGGGCGTTCGTGATCGCCTTGTCACAGACCCCTTTAATAATTTCTGAAAGGACATTGAGGGTTGAGGCTGCGGTGCTCATCTGCGATTTTTCTTTAATATATTTCTTAATTTTTGAAGCGACGACAAGAAGATCACTCATTGAATTCCTCCTTAGTTTGTTAGAAAACTGATATAGCAAGTTTAAAATGAATGGCAAAAGAAAAATGAGGCTCCAGAAATTTCTCTCCCAGGCAGGGGTTTGTTCGAGGCGCGAGGGGGAGAAAATGATTCTCGCCGGCAGGGTCTCGCTGAATGGACAGGTCATCAAAGAGATGGGGATCTCCATCGACCCAGAGAAGGATCATGTGGTGGTGGATGGGAAGGAGATTCGGGAGAGGCCGCACCTCGTCTACTACATTTTCCACAAACCAAAAAATGTGATGGTGACTCGCCATGATCCGGAGGGAAGACCGACGATCTATGACTATCTCAAAGAGATCCCTGAGCGTGTTAATTATGTCGGACGACTTGATTTTGATTCTGAAGGGCTTGTCTTCCTGACCAATGATGGGGAGCTGCATCATCGGATGACGCATCCGAGTAAGGGGATTCCGAAAACGTATCGGGTGAAGATAAGGGGGAGAGGGGACGTTATTAGGAAATTATCCGGAGGCGTTGACATCGGTGGCTATGTAACGGCGCCGTGTCAGGTAAAAATTCTGGACGATGACTGGTTGGAAATCACGATCACCGAGGGGAAAAACCGGCAGATCCGTCGGATGTGTGAGGCGGTGGGACTTGATGTGATTCGTTTGATACGGGTATCGATAGGCTCGTTGCAGCTTGGTGATTTGCGTCCAGGACAGTATCGGTCCCTCACGCCATCGGAAATAGAAAAAATTACCCGAAACTTTTGACATCGATCAAAAGTCATGAGAACGAAAGAGAGATGTTGCCAACATCGACTCTTCTTTTCTTGATTCTTCCACCACTTGTTTCTGTTGGTTTAGCTATTTGGTTTTTTAGAAAACGATGATTCTGGTTGTTTTCCTTATCTATCTCTTCGTTCTCCTTGCCGTGGGGCTTGCCTGTACCCGTCTCAATCGTAATCTCTCAGACTATATTCTCGGAGGGAGGCGTCTTGGAACCTGGCTGACCGCCATCTCGGCACAAGCCTCTGACATGAGTGGCTGGCTCTTTATTGGCTTGCCGGCAGCCGCTTACTTGGCTGGTTTTTCAATCCTCTGGGTCATTGTCGGTCTCCTGGTCGGCATTGTTTTCAGCTGGCTCGTGATGGCGATCCCGATGCGGCAGATGACTGAGGCAAGCGGTTCGCTTACGATCCCTGATTTCCTTGAGTCACGTGTCGGTCGTGGAAAATTTCCGGCCGTTCGAATTGTCTCCGTGCTGATCATCCTAATTTTTTACGCCTCCTATATCGCGGCCCAGTATATCGCGGCGGGGAAGATTTTTGAGACAATCTTTTCGAATGTGCAAACGCCGTGGGGAACCGTTTCACTAACCTATCATCAAGGGGTTCTGATTGGCTCGATCGTGATCCTCGCCTACACAATGGCGGGTGGGTTTCTCGCCGCAGCCTACACTGATTTTATACAGGGGATGATGATGGCAGTCGCGCTGATCATCCTCCCGACGATTGCAATCCTGAATCTGGGTGGCTTTGGCGAACTCTTTCAGGCGATGCAAGCCGCCAATCCCACTTCTCTAACAATCACCGGCGGCAAGGAGGGAATGGCGCTTTTGACAGGTGTTGTGATCGGAAGCCTTTCGTGGGGACTTGGTTATCCCGGGCAGCCGCATATCCTGGTCAACTTCATGGCAATCCGTGAGACACAGAAGCTCAGGATGTCAGCGCTGATCGCGATCGTCTGGGCGATCCTCGTCATGTATGGGGCGGCAGCGCTCGGTTTTGTGGGACTCGCACAGTACGGTCCGGGCATGACAGATCCTGATCAGATCTTTCCGCTCTTGTCTGTTGCGAATCTCCCACCCTGGTTTTCCGGAGTCTTGATGTCGGCAGCTGTGGCGGCGATGATGTCGACAGTCGACTCCCAACTCCTCGTCGCGATCTCAGCGCTTGTTGAGGATATTTATGTCAAACTCTTCGGGGGAAATCCGGAGGGGAAGACAGCCCTCGTCTTGAGTCGTGCGATTTGTCTCGCGTTAGGTGTTGCAGCGATTCTGATTTCCTGGCGCCGAACTGACGTCTTCGGTCAGGTCTTTAACGCTTGGGGAGGATTGGCGTCTGGTCTTGGCCCGGCGGTCTTGATGGCACTTTTTTGGAAAAGGGTAACCAGCTTGGGACTTGTCGCCGGGATGGTTTTCGGGACCGTCGCGATCCATATCTGGGGGGATTCGCTAACAGTTATCTTTTTTGCCGGACTTTTCCTGATCTGGCTTTTTGGTCAAATTTTCCCACGTAAAATATGAGAATTCTCTCCTTGATTGCGAGTAGTACGGAAATTGTCTGTGCCTTAGGTTGTGGCGATCAACTTGTCGGTCGTTCCCATGAGTGTGATTATCCTAAATGGGTCAGCAAACTTCCGGTCTGTACCGAACCCAAATTCAATACAGATGGAACAAGCTATGAGATTGACCAACGGGTCAAGGCGATCGTCCAGGAAGGGATTTCTGTTTATCGTGTCGATGCCGATCTCTTACGGAAATTAAAACCCGACGTCATTGTTACCCAAGATCAATGCGAGGTCTGCGCGGTGAGCCTCAAGGATGTGGAGGCGGCGGTCTGTGAGATTATTCCATCGCGACCGAAGATTGTTTCTCTGAAGACAGAATCTCTCGCCGATCTTTGGAGGGATATCCAAAAGGTGGCGGAGGCGTTGGGGATTGCGGAGCATGGAAAAATATTGGTCACCGAGCTTAAAGAAAGAATGGAGCGGGTCCTATCTCAGGGCGGGCGCCCGACCCGAGCCAACCGCTCCATGAATATATCATCAAAACCGGCCGTCGCCTGTATCGAGTGGCTCGATCCCCTCATGGCGGCAGGAAACTGGATGCCGGAGCTTGTGGAAATGGCCGGAGGAGTGAATCTCTTTGGCGAGGCGGGAAAGCATTCGCCATGGATGACGTGGGAGGATCTTGTTAAAAAGGATCCAGATATCATTCTTTGTCTTCCCTGTGGATGGGGGATTGAAAAGGTTCGAAGTGAGATGGCGGTTCTTACCGAACGGAGGGGATGGGCTCAACTCAAGGCGGTTCGGAACAAGAAGGTCTATCTTCTGGATGGGAACCAATACTTCAATCGACCCGGACCAAGGTTGGTCGAATCACTTGAAATCTTAGCGGAAATCTTTCATCCCGAGGTCTTTAACTTTGGATTTAAGGGATCGGGCTGGGTTGTTTTTTAGTAAAAAAATGTGCTTAGCTCGAACTCCAGTCACCAGGTCATACGCAACTTTTCCCATCAGGGATCGAAGATAAGCCCATGCAGCTTTCGAGAGTCATCTTGGCAGGATCTGTTTTTGCCACCGGTGCGGTCGTTGCTTGGGATAGCCTTCGCACGAGAAAAGAGGGTCCACCAAGTGATTCAAACCAATTAAAAGAACTTGAAGAGAGATTTCGAAAACTTCTTCAAGGAATACCAAACTCTTTTTTTCAGAAGGATCCCTGGCGTGATGCAGAAGCCTCGGGGCCCCTTTTAGCGATTTCCCGCGTTTGTCAGGAAGCGACGATGTCTCTCCCTCAGACGGGGTGCCCCTTGTTCGCCTCTTCAATAGCGGCAGCTGAATTTCCTGATTCTTATGATCTATCAGAGATGCGCCGATGGGCCATTGGCGAACTCCCAAAACTCTATGAAGAATACTTGGGACAAACCCCTCAAGAACGTGTCATGGCGCTCAATTATATCCGTCATTTTACCCTTGCCGAAATTCTCCTGACTCAAACCTTTGGACCACCCCTTCAAAAAGTCGAGATGGAGAGACTCATGGAAGCGGTTCGTCGTCGGACAGGGAAAAGTCATATCCCTCCAAAAAGGGAGAATGCCCTCACCTGGGAAGAGGTCTCTGCTTCGCGTGATCCTGTCGAGGTGAGGATTGAGGAAATCCCATCAGATATGCAAGCAGAAGCTCGAGAAATTCCGCTCTCCGCAGAGGTGGCCAGGGAATTCTCTCTGCCGGAGAATTCAACGTTATGGGATTTTCTCCTTCGTTACAATGAAACGGTTGTTTTTGCCCATGACCTCCCTCAATCAAACGAACGAGAGCTCTTGGGAGAGTTGAAGTCACCTTTTTTCGGTGTCGTCGCTTTAAATGTCGAGTCGATGAAGGCGAAAATGGGTCGAGTTTTTCCAAGCGGACTGCTCGCCACGCTGGCCCATGAAACCTATCATCGGTTTTATGCGACAACTCTGTCTTTTCGAAATGAGCTTTATGTTGGATATTCTACCCTCAATGAGAGAAACGCCCATCTTTTACAGGCCGATGTCTTGGGGCAAATGATTCGTCATCGAGTTGCAAGGGGACCCTCACCAGATAAGATTGAGGGGCTGATCCCCCTCTTCCGTTTCTACCGTATAAATTTGTTGTATGGTCTGGCGGGGAATCTCAAATGCGCGTATCCGATTAAAGACAGATCAATTCGCAGCGATCTGGCACCAGGCTTTGAAAGACAACTCTTCCATCACCTCGCTGCTGATCAGGATTCCTATTTTGTGAGAAGTGGGGAAACGAGGGGTGATTTTACCCGTGGAGTTCTGAAAGAATTGGGCCTCGAGGGAATCCTGCACAGTGAGCCACTCCCCTAAGCCCAATCCAGTTCCTGCAGAAGGCCGATCTGTTCCTTGATCGACTGAAGAAACTCCTCCCAATAGCGACGTTCCCGATAATACGGAAAGGCAGACTGAAATATCGGCTCTCCGTAGCGCTGACCGATCCATGCAGCGTACCGGATCATCCGCAGCGTGCGCAACGGTTCGGCAAGAATCAAGGTGTCGATATCAAATTTTCGGAACGTTTCATACCCTTCCAAAAAAAATTTTCTCTGTTCCCGCTTCTCCTCCTCATTTCCGTTGAAGAGCATCCAGAGATCCTGAACCGGCGGCGCAATCACCATATCATCAAAGTCGAGGAGATGCGGCCCTTCGCGGTTCCATAAGATATTGCCTGGATGACAGTCGCCATGGAGCGGGATCGACTTGGGTCCCGTCTTGAAATGTGGGGCAACGAGCTTGAGGGCTTGGAATAGGTGCGTCTCGATCGCCTGCTTCAGATCCGAAGGGAGAAACTCTTGAGACAAGATGAACGAGAGACTGTCGGTTCCATAAGTCTCGGGTGTCAAATGCAGGCGATGGTTTGCCTGAAAGTGTTCGCCGACATTGTGAATGCGCGCCAGTGTCCGACCAAGCCAACGTCGGTCGTCGTTCGTCACCTCTGCATGCTCGCGTCCCCGAAATTTTTGAAAAATGGCGTAGAAAACCCCGTCAGAATCGGTCCGGCCCAGTGTCTCGACGCCAGGGAGGTGCTTTTTCAGCGTCAAATGGCGAATCACCGGAATCTCCGCCTCTGCCAGCATCCGAACGAATCGATGTTCATCGGCGATCGCCTCTTTTGACCACCGTCCCGGTCGGTAATACTTCGCGATCACCGAATCCCGAGACCCGACATCTTCTGTTTCGATTCCGACTTCATAAACGCGGTTTTCATAGCTGTTGAGTGGGAACAGCACTCCGGTCGGTCTGAAACCTTGTTCTGAAATAGTTCCGAAGATTGTCTCAGGCAGGAGATGGTCAAAAGGCATCATTTTCATATTGTCTTCTCCCTGTTTTAATTTAAGGAGATGTGTGTGTCTACAAACTTAAAGGAACTAAATTGTCTTCGACCTCTGGATCTTGATTTCCTTCAGTCTGACGAGGGGCTTCAGTCGCTATTTAATTCGCTTTGTCTGGCAGACCAGAAAAAACAGCTTTCAGAAAGACTAGCCGACTTTTCACGCCACGTTTCGGGGGAATGGGATCAATTGGCCCGTGAGTCAGCACAAGATTACGACGGCCCACGGATCGAGTCGTACGATCGGGTTGGCAATCCAATCGATCAGGTTTGGCTTCCACCACCGGTTCGTCAACTCCGACGCGAGGTGGTCGAGGCCGGTATTTTTGAAAACGGATCGGAACTGGAACGCTTCGCAAAGGTCTATCTGCTCGCACATCTCGGAGAGGCGTCTCTCACATGTCCTCTCGCTTGCACCGAGGGATTGATTCGGGTGATCGAGGCGGTCGGTTCGGATTTCCTTAAGAAGGAATTTCTCCCGAAACTTCGTTCGGCCGAGACACCGCTCGCCGGATCCCAGTTCATCACCGAGCAGGATATGGGATCCGATGTCGGTGCCTTGACCACCCGTGCGGTACCGGAGGGAGAAGGGAGTTGGCGCCTCTACGGGGAGAAATGGTTTTGTTCCGCGATTGACGAATTTTTCCTGATCGCAGCGCGGCCCGAGGGGTCCGCCGAAGGGACCGATGGTGTCGCGATCTTTTTCGTACCGAGGACAGTTGAAGGGAAGCTCAACAATCTCCGAATCAAGCGACTGAAGCAAAAGATCGGGACGAAGGAACTGCCGACGGCGGAGATCGATCTGAACGGTGCGCTCGCCTACAATATCGGCCCCGTCGAACAGGGGTTCAAGAATCTGATGAACTACGTGATCAACACCTCCCGCATCATGAACGCCGCGAGCGCCTGCGGGGTCATGGCGCGGGCCTCGCTCGAGGCAACTCATTATGCGCAAAACCGAAGTGCCTTTGGTCGGAAGATTATCGAATACCCGATGGTGGGAGAGAGCCTGAATAAGATCCGGGCGATTCTGGAATCCCGCAGGGCACTTTATTTTTATCTCGTTTCGGAGCGTGACCGAAACCCGCTAAAAAATTTCACGAGCGATGAGGCGCTCTGGCAGCGATTCCTGATCAACATCTGTAAATACCGAACCTCGATCGGCGCGACCGAATGCAGCCATGAGGCGATCTTGATTCTGGCAGGGAATGGAACGATCGAAACCTTCTCGATCCTTCCGCGACTCTATCGTGACAGTCTCGTGATCGAAACCTGGGAAGGGACCCACAATACACTCGTGCTTCAGATCGCGCGCGATGGTCTCCGGTTTCCGTTCCGAAATTATCTCCAGGAAAACATCCTCAAGCGAGCGGAACGTCTTGGAAAAAGGGGGTTTGCTTCGACCAGTGAGTGGTTGATCCATTCTTGGAAAGAAACCACACCACTCTTGGATCGGCTGACTGATTCAAACTGGGTAGCCCGTGAGGCAAGACGCCTCACCGATCGTCTCGGCTCCCTCCTGGAGGTTGCGTTTTACGCTGATCTGGCCGCCCTGCCTGCCGGTCCTCGCTCCCGCGAAGCGGGTTTGTTAGAATTTCTTTTCTCATGAGAAGTCTCATTCACTGGATCCTCTCCTCCATCGCCACCCTTCTCTGGTTAACACCGGCGCTTCTTCTTTGTCGCTTGGCACCGAAAAAATCGGAACGCCTTCTCAAGAAATGGGCGGAGACCCAATTAAAGATTTTTGGCATTGAAGTAACGGTCGAGGATCGGAACAAGGGTCAATACAACTCTCCTCCCTATCTCTATCTTCTGCTCAATCAAACGAGTCTCAGCGAGACGCTTATTGTGAACCATGTGATTTCCGAGGAGTGTTATGTCCTGATGAATTTTGGATACGCACTTCTGCCGTTTATCGGTTGGCTGACCTGGTTGAGGGGTGGGGTAAGGTCAAAGTCATTTTTTGCGAAGCGATACCAACGGTAGGCCTGACTTACGATGATCGTGATGCCTTGATTGCGAAGTTGCGTTCGATAGCAGAAAGAGAAATTAGATTTTTCTTTCCAGCTTGACCAGGCTCGAACCTGTTTTAGGAACAGCTTGATTTAGCGAAACTAAACCTATTTAAAATAATCTTGTTCAAGAGACTAAATAGGACAGCGGAAAAAATCGTTACGCCGAAACAGAATGGGGCATGCCATAGAAAATGAACATTGGTCCATTTTATGAGCACAAAACTCATTGATAGACCAAGCAACATGCCAACAATAGCTGCGGTTGCATCAATCATTTTAATAAATAACCCCATAAAAAAGAGGGCGATAATTGGACCAACAAAATAACTATATATTTTATTTGCAACCTCCATCAAAAGACCAATTTTATTGATAAATAAAGCCATGACCGTGCAGATTAAACCCCAAAACAAACTCAGTTTTTTGGCAATGTTTAATTCTACATGCTCGCCCATTTTCCCTTTTTTAAAAAATCTTTTATAATAATCGGTGAAACATATAGCAGATAATGAGTTAAAACCCGAATCAGCACTCGACATGCCCGCAGCGACAATACCAGAGACAACAAGCCCGCTTAACCCAACGGGAATAACATTAACTATAAAATGTGCAAAAACTCGATCCATGGCCTTTGTAGGATTGTCAGGTGAAAAACTTAACAAGGATTGCATCATTTGGGGGTGTTGATTGTAGTAAGCGAAAAGACCCAATCCGAGTAGCGAGATAACTATAATAAAGGGGAGTGTAAAGACGGCGCTTAATAATAAACTTTTAATAGTCCCCTTAACCGAAGATGTGGTCAGATATCTCTGGACTGTTATCTGGTTACCCCCGTAATCAAAAAGATTTAGAATAAATGAACCGATTAGAATTGCCCAAATGGAGTATTCTGTATTGAAGTTGGCCATATCACGAACCATAACGGTATGACCGCCTGCGCTAGCGATGCGCCATATCTCGCCAACATCTCCATTAAAGTGATACAAGATAATAGCGATCGCAACAATTAGTCCCATCGACATAAGGAAAAATTGTATCACATCAGTCCAGATATCAGCCTTCATGCCTCCCCACGCTGTATAAAGTGTTGTGAATAAACCCGAGAAAATAATACATGAAGTCAGCGGGATCTCAAATTGTGTGGAAAGCAACAGGCCAGAGGCGTAGATCACCATCGACAACCACGTAAGTTTGGTAATAACCAAAATAAGTGAACTGACAACTCTCACGTGAATACTAAAACGACGCTCTAAATATTCATAGATACTGGTAATGTTCATGCGATAAAAGAGAGGAGCTAAAGTAAAGGCGATGACGATTGTCGCACAAAGAATAGTCAAAGAACGCAAAAAAATCGTTAAATCCTTCTGGAAAACAAAGGCCGGTATGCCTAAATAGGAAATGCCGCTTATCTGCGTTGCAATAATTGAGAATCCAACGGCCCAAAAAGGCATATTGCGACCTGCCAAAAAATAGTCTTTAACATTTTTTTGGCGGCGAGACAGATAAAGTCCCAGGGCAAAAGTTAACACAAGTGACAAAATTAAGATGGCGATGTTGATGCTGCCAGACATGAAATTTTTACGTTCACTGTCGTAACGAGCTTCCGCAAGTCAAGGTCGCTCGACCTTATCACAGTCGTCGTTTTTTTATCGGTTTTTAACTACTTACGACTTACTTTTTCAGCGCAAGGACCTTTTTTCCCTTGGCCGATTTCGAACTCAACCTTATCATCTTTGGCAATAGGACCATTCACGATGGCGCTAGAGTGGACGAAGAGATCCTTTCCACCTTTGTCGGGCGTGATGAATCCAAAACCCTTTTCTTCACTGAAAAACTTTACGGTACCGGTTTCCATGATCTCCTCCTTTGTTGGACGATTAAGTTGCCCATTAAACTACAACAACTCGTATCCATATGTCCAGTCTTGGATCGGGGATCAACAAACCGTGTTTACAACGGAGATCTTCGATGCTAAAAACTTGAACCAATTTCCGGGGTAGCTCAGCGGCAGAGTAGGTGACTGTAGAAAGGAGGCATGGTGGCTAAACGGGAGACGAGAAGTAAACCCGCGAAACCCATGCCCATATGCAGCTTCCGCAGGTAACTGCGGTCGAAAAGTGGGTGAACTCAGGGAACCCTACGTCCACGCCAGAGGATAAGGGAATCCTGAGCCAAGCCTCCCAATATAAAGGTGGGAGGAAGGTGCAGAGACTAGGGAGTGACGAAAGAATAATCTCCCCTCGAGCGCCCACTACCCAATCCGCACAATGCGGAGGGTAAAGAGATAGTCCAGGCCATCATGAAAGTGGTGGGAACCTGTAATCACTTGGTCGTGGGTTCGAATCCCACCCCCGGAGTAGAACAAAATACCCCCTTCATGGGGGTATTTTTGTTTAAACTGATGCCTTATATTGTCTACATTCTCGAGTCTTCTGATGGGAAATACTACACCGGTTACACAAGCGATCTGGATCGGCGCATGGAACAGCATCGCAACGGAACCGGCGCCAAATTCACCAAAAGCTTTGGATTCAGAAAACTTTTGTACCATGAAAAACACCGAACAAGGGCAAAGGCGATGCGACGCGAAGCACAGATAAAAGGATGGGATCGGAGCAAGAAAGAAGCGCTGATTTCCGGAAACCTCAAACAGTGAAATTACTCGTTGTCATAGTATTCCTCGGGGTATCTGCAGCTGGCAATGCAATTGCCCATGAGAATCTGTCAATCCGCTACATTAAGGGTAGTTCTGGAAAGCCGAATGAGATGCATGCCCAAGGGACGATTAAGGCATCGCCGGAAAAAGTCTGGGACGCTATTGTTCGGCTCAACGACTGGTCCTCGTTCATGCCCCGGATGCCAGCGAGTTTTTACATCACCGACGAGGGGATCTCAGCGATCCAGACAGCCGGGACCCGAGAGGCCAATCTCCTGAAGAAAGTTTCAGAAAAATATCGGACCGAAGTTCCCCGCCAGTCTGGGGGTCTATGGCAAGGGGCCGTTTTTCAGATAGTTAGCACACCTTTCCCGGTGAAAAACCGCTGGTTCGTCCTGCGTTACACGAACGATGAGACCCTGGCCGGGAGACAGATCTTCAAACAATGCTGGGAAATGATCGCCGCCAACGTCGACTTCGTTCGAGGTTGCTTTCTCGTTCAGTCAGACGAGAAATCCGGACACTCCCTGGTATATTATGAAGAGATCGTCGATTTGGGCGGGCATGTTCCCAACTGGGTCACCAAAATTGGCGTGAAATCTACAACCCCGGATGTTTTTAAGAATCTGGAGAAAGAAGCAGGGAAAGCGAGTCATGAAACTGACCCGAAAGATTAAAAAGGTTCAGGACGAGCTCAAGATGAGCGAGTTAAGTCCTAGTCGTCTGGCGGGTTTGGTTGCGTTGGGATGCAGCGCGAGGCCGAGATTAAAAGTTGGAGTCGGGGTAAAAAAGAGGCGTTGGTATCGAAGAAACAGATGTAATCAACGCCACTTGCCTTTCCGTAATGCCTGGGATATGCGATCAACCCCATGAAAATCATCCGCTGGATTTTGGGCCTTTTGATCCTGTCGCTCGGTATGAGTTCCATTGGGGCGGCCAAAGGACTCTATTTAGGAGATGCTAAAAAAGGCGAGATCCAAATACTCAAGGAGGAGCTTGTTTTTAGCAACAAATGGGTTCGGTTCTACAATGACAAGGTGAAGTTCCCGAACGGAAAGGAAGGAACCTATATTCGTCTGGTACCTTCCCAAGTTTCTCCTCAGGGCTTCAGCGGTGCTGGTGTTTTGGCAATTACTGAAAAGGGCCAAGTAATTTTGGAGCGGATCTTCCGTCACGCACCTCGCAAATGGTTACTCGAGGCTCCTCATGGTAGTTGGGAACCGAATGAATCGCTCTTACAAACCGCGAAGCGAGAGCTGGGAGAAGAAACCGGCTTTACCTGTCCTCGCTGGCAGGATCTCGGTTCCATACTGCCGGCTAGTAGCGCCATCTCTTACAAACAAAAACTATTTTTGGCACAACATTGCACAAAAGCAGGAGAGGCAACGGATCCGGAGGAATCCAAGAGGATTCGTCTAAAATTATTTTCCTGGGCCGAGGTCATGAAGAGGGTAGAGAAAGATGAGATTCAGGACGGCCTTACCCTTGCCCTTATTCTGAAGGGCCAGAAATTTCTTAAAGGAAATTGAGAATGCCGGGTCTGGCGCTCTATCAGTTCAAGGCGTGTCCCTTAGCATAATTAACCCGTATGTTGAGCGTTCAGAATCTCTACAAATCCTATGGCTCGCAAATCCTGTTTGAGGGGGCGACCCTGCAGATGTCTCCCGGTGAGCGTTTGGGCCTTGTCGGAAGAAATGGTCATGGCAAATCGACCCTGTTTCGCCTCCTGCTGGGAGAGGAGGAACCCGATTCCGGAAAGATTTCCATCCCGCGCAACTACCGGATAGGACATTTGGCCCAACACATTCATTTTACGGAACCGACCGTTCTGGAAGAAGGCTGTCTCGGTCTGCCGGAAGGGGAAGAGTGGGATCATTACAAGGTGGAACGGATCCTTTTTGGTCTGGGGTTTCTGGAGGAGGATATGGCAAAATCCCCCACCACATTTTCCGGCGGTTTTCAGATCCGGTTGAACTTGGCCAAGGTGCTGGTTTCCAACCCCAACCTCCTGCTGCTGGATGAACCGACCAACCATCTGGATATCCTCTCCATCCGATGGATCACACAGTTTTTACGCTCGTGGAAAAACGAGCTGATTGTGATCTCACACGACCGGGAATTTATGGATAGCGTCACGACCCATACGGCCGCCATCCACAGGCATACGATCCAGAAACTTCCCGGCGGTACCGGAAAACTTTACGCCCAAATCGCCCAGGACGAGGAGATCCACGAAAAAACGCGGGTCAACGAAGAGAAGAAGAGAAAGCAGGTGGAAACCTTTATCAATCGCTTTCGTGCCCAGGCAACCAAGGCTTCCTCGGTACAGTCCCGCATCAAACAGCTGGAAAAGATGTCTGCGACGCGGCGATTGGGCCGCATCGCCGATCTTGATTTTTCCTTTCACTATGCCCCACTCGGGGCAAAAAAACTGATGGAGGTTCATGATCTATCCTTCCATTTTGACCCGCAAAAACCGCTGATCCGTAATTTTAATCTCTCCATCCATGCCAGGGATCGGATCGCCGTGATCGGGAAAAATGGTTATGGAAAGTCGACCCTTTTAAACCTGATGGCGGGCAACCTCACTCCGTTGCATGGCACCATCCGGTCCCATGACCATCTGCAACTCGGCCATTTTGGCCAGACGAACATCGACCGCCTGCATCCCGATCAGACCGTGGAGGATGAAATAGGCTCTTCGAACATGACTCTCAACCGGACCGCCGTCCGGACGCTCTGCGGGATCATGATGTTTTCCGGCGACCATGCGGAAAAGAAGATTTCCGTCCTCTCCGGGGGTGAAAAAAGTCGCGTTCTTCTGGGAAAAATCCTGGCCTCACCGGCCAACCTCCTTTTTCTGGATGAACCAACCAACCATCTGGACATGCAATCGATTGAAGCGCTTATTGAAGGAATCAGGGAGTTTGAAGGGGCGGTTGTCATTGTGACCCACAGCGAAATGATCCTGCGGGAGGTGGCAACGCGCCTGGTTCTGTTCCAACATGGAACGGCCGAAGTTTTTAATGGCAGCTACGATGATTTCCTTGAAAAGATCGGCTGGGAAGAGGAAGGGGATATCCCAAAACCGGCTCCCTTGCCCGAGACCGTAGTGGAAACGCCCGAAAAAATCGCTAAAATTGAAAACAAAAAAACGGCCCGTAAGCGACACCCCTCAAAGGAAGAGTTGAGCTCCCTGGAGAATGAAATCATCGCACTGGAGGTCGAATTGAGTGCGGCGAATCAACAGGTCATCGAGGCCTCGAAGGCCAAGGCCGTGGACCAATTTGTGGCCCTCTCCAAAACGATCAAGGCTCTTCAGAAAAAAATCGCTGAGAAATATAAAAAGCTGGATATGGCTGCCAAGATAGACGATGCATAATTCCTTATGTCCACTTCAAAAACAAAAGCCCTCCTTTCCTGGAGCAGCGGAAAGGATAGCGCCTATACCCTCTTTGAGGTTTTGAAGGACGGTTTGTATGATGTTGTCGGGTTAGTCACCACCGTCACCGAGACCTTTGGCAGGGTAAGCATGCACGGGGTTCGAGAGGAGATCCTCGACCGTCAGGCAGAGTCGGTTGGCATTCCCCTCCACAAGATCAAGATCCCAAGCCCCTGCCCGAATCAACTCTACGAAGAGAAGATGGAGACATTTTTAAGATCGATGAAACAAGAAGGGGTGACTCACGTTATCTTTGGTGATCTCTTTTTGGAAAATCTCCGGAGATATCGGGAACAAAACCTTGCCAAGCTCGGGCTCCAAGGAGTCTTTCCGCTTTGGCTTCGGGATACCAAGGGACTTGCCTTGAAGATGATCGAAGATCGTTTTGAGGCGGTCATCACCTGTATCGATCCCAAAAAACTCCCCAAGAAATTTTGCGGGAGCGCGTTTGATCACAAGTTTCTCGCCTCTCTTCCTCCTCATATTGATCCCTGCGGTGAAAATGGAGAATTCCATTCCATGGTCCACGCCGCCCCGATCTTTAAAGAGAGGATACCGGTAAAGGTTGGGAAGACCGTAGAACGGGACGGTTTTGTGTTTACGGATGTGCGCCTTATTAAATTCTTGCATTGTTCTCAGTCAAGAGATCAAAAGGTGATCGATGATGACTCTGCGTAAAGTGATTGCCGAGGCGATCGGTACTGCCCTGCTGCTGACGGCCGTTGTCGGGTCAGGAATTATGGGGGAGCGACTCGCTGGCGGGAATGTAGCGATCGCCTTGTTGGCCAATAGTCTTGCCACGGGCGCGGCTCTCGTTGTCTTGATTCTGATTTTCGGAAATGTTTCCGGGGCCCACTTCAACCCAGCGGTCACGCTCGTTCTGGGACGACGAGCTGATATGTCATGGGGCCAGATCCTTTACTACATAATGGCTCAGGTGCTCGGTGCTATGGGGGGGGTCTGGATCGCTCATCTCATGTTCGGTGAGCCGATCTTAATGGTCTCGACCCATGCCCGCGACGGGTATCACCAGATCTTTGGGGAGTCTGTCGCCACCTTCGGGTTGCTTTTGACCATCTTGAGTTGTGCTCGGGATCACCCTCGTGCTGTTCCTGCGGCGGTCGGCCTCTACATCATGGCCGCCTATTGGTTTACCTCATCCACCTCTTTTGCGAATCCGGCAGTCACCTTGGCAAGAGGTCTGACAGACACATTTACGGGAATACGCCCCGAAGATATCCCCGGGTTTATTGTGGCTCAATTCGTGGGTGCCTTTTTGGCAATGTCTTTATTCCGCTTTCTCTCCCCGAATAAAACAACATGAAAGTTGATTTTCGGGCAAATGTTGACAGATGAACGAATCAATCTCCGTCTCGTGTCCTTACTGCGGTGAGTCGATCATTATGGAACCGGAACCGTCCGATGAAACGATCGAGTATGTTGAGGATTGTCACGTCTGCTGCCGGCCGATTATAATGACAGTAACCTACTCAGAGGAAGGCAGTGAGGTTTCAGCGCGGCGGGAGAATGAATAGCCGCTTAAACCCCCTTGTAATTATGCTTAGCGCTAAGTATAATAATTTGTATGACTAAGTTCGGGTACCCGCCTACAGCGGGTGGACGAAGAAATGGTTGGAGACGGAGTCGGAAACCATGAATACCAAAGCTCTAGCCAAGGCATTGGGTCGACGTGGCGGACGGGCGCGGGCCCGAAATCTTTCATCTCACGAGAGGCGAAAAATCGCCTCGCTGGGTGGCAGGGCCAAGTCGCTCTCTTTTCATGCCGAGCGTCGGATTGAAGACAACTTCAGATACCTTGAGGCGTTCGTAGCCTTGAGAAAAACTTGAACATTTATGGCAGATAAAATCGATCATCTCAGTAGAGTCATTACTCTCTCACAAGCTCTCAAAAAAAGGGGGTTCAAACCGGTTCTGGTTGGCGGTGTTGCCTTGGTAATTCTTGGATCTCAGCGAGTCACCAAAGACTTTGATTTTCTGGTTTCACTTCAAAACTTGTCGGTCGATAGCCTTCTGGAAGTTTTCTACAAACAGGGCTTTGAATTGGTTACAAAATTTAATCAGCAGGGGGAGGTTCTCAGAACCATCGACAATCAGAAAATCGCTTCAATCAGGCTGAAGTCAAATTTGCCAGACTCTCTCTTTTTTTTCGATTGGGAAACGAGACTTAAAGTAGACCTCCTTCTCGACTTCCCCCTTCCGGCAAAGGAGATTGAGTTACGGGCCACCAAGGTCAAGATTAAATCAAGTTCTTTGCGAGTTGCTTCTGCCGAGGACCTCCTCCATCTCAAAAAACTCGCTTATGCGGATCGTCATTCCGCCTCGGATGCTCAGGATCTAGAGTTTCTCAATCATTTGCTTAAGACAAGTTGACGACAACAGAATGAAAATCTCAATCACCGTCAAACCCAATGCCAGAAAAGAAGGGGTTGAGAAATGCGCGGATGGTTCGTACCGTGTGTTGGTTCGCGCGGCGCCGGTGGAGGGGAAGGCGAATGAGGCGGTGGTCGAAACCCTAGCGGATTATTTTTCGGTCCCAAAATCGGCGGTGTTGATTGTAAAAGGAGCACGGGGGAGAAAGAAGTTAGTGGAAATCAGATGAGCCGCGACTATTGTGATTATGCGATCGACCTCCTCTCTCCTTGGGCCAAGGTGACCGCACGAAAAATGTTCGGCGGCTACGGCATCTACCGACAGGGAAAAATGTTTGCGATCATCGTCGATGACACCCTTTACTTCAAAAGTGGGCGACACCAATCGCCCTGACTATGAAGCGGCGGGGGCGTCTCCTTTTACGTACGAATCCAAGGGCAAGCAGGTCACGATGTCCTACTGGCAAGTACCCGAGGAAATATTGGAAGACCCGGAGATGTTGAAAGTTTGGGCGGAGAAGGCGTATCAAGAGGTTCGTGAGCAGAAGAGACTAAAAAAATGACCCCCGAAGAACAGATCGAACAATTTCTTAAATCCCCCGCCTTTGGAGTGGTCGGGGCCTCGAGAGACCCTGCCAAATACGGCAATCGCGTTTTGAAGACGTACCTTCAGCATCATCTCAAGGCGTATCCGATCAATCCCAAGGAGCGAGAGGTGGAAGGGGTCACCTGTTTTGCGAGCGTGAAGGAATTGCCGGAGGAGGTGCAGAGCATTTCGATCATCACGCCGCCACCCGTGACGGAGCGAGTGGTGCGGGAGGCGGTCGAGAAAGGAATTCAAAATATCTGGATGCAACCCGGCGCCGAAAGTCCCGCCGCGGTTGCCTACGCCCGCAAACATGGGCTCAACGTGATCGCTGATGGGAGTTGTATCATCGTGGTGCTGGGGTTGAGGAGGAGGTGAGGTTACCTTTAAATCCTCATGATTCGGATTCCCACGGAAATTTCTCTATCTCTTTTACTTGTCTCAGAAAAAAATCAGGTTCTATCTCAGAAACTGGCATTGTGTAGAGACATGCGGTCTTCACAAGAGCCGCTTTTGATTCAAGATGCTTCTTAGCCACAATAAGGCTTTTTCCGGTCTCCAGCATATCCTCCACTAAAAGAATCCTCTTTCCACGGATGTCATCCGTTATCTCGGTAACAACTTTCCTCTCACCCCCAATTTTTCGAACAGATAAACAGTGCAGGTCTTTGACCTTGAGATACGTTGCCAAGAGCCTCGCGGGGACCAAGCCTCCTCTAGAAATACCGACGATCAGATCGGGTGCTTCCTCGATCTTTCCCGCTAAGCATTTCAGTTCCTTAATAAAATCTTCCCAGTTCACGCGATGGATTGGTAACATAATTTACTTTGGATAACAAATTCTCAAATGTGGATAGCCGGAGTCGCTATAGGCCCGGCCTCACGCCGCCTTCACGCTAACTGTCATCGGTATTTTTGCATCATCTAACATCCCTTGAAGCGTCAATCGGACAAACTGTTCCTCGGAATATCCCAAGAGGCGGGCAAAGCGGGCAGCGCGTTCGGGACTGATGCTCTTGCGGTCTTGTTCAATGTCGCAGAGGTGGGACTTGGAGATCCGGAGTTTCTCGGCAAATTCAGTCTGGCTCATCTCGTCACCCAGGCGAATCGACATGAGGAGTTTTCCCAAGGTTAAGGGGCCGACTTTTGATTCCAGAAACTTTCTCGCTTTAGTAGTCATGCTTCGTTACCTCCTGAATCTCGATAATCCGTGGAGGCCCCTCCGATCGAACCTCGTAAATCGCCCGATAGCTCAGGCTCAACCGGATCGACCTTTGCCCGATTCGAGACCCTTTCAAGGGTTCATCGTGATAACTCGGGATCTTTCTGACTTTTTCCAGGCCATCGTTTTCTACGGCCTCGACCCAAGAGAGGAGTTTGACCTTAATATGCGCCGGAACTCTCTCTAGATCCTTCTCTACCTGCCGCGAAAGCGCGACCTGCGTTATCATGAATCCCTCCCATTAGTACACCATTGAGGTGAACTTTTCAAGCTAGTTTTCTGTGGAACTCACTCATGTAGTATGGGTTAGAGCAATTGTCATGCCAGGTGGAGCTGATGATGAGGACGTTACAAGGGGTCTGAATATCTGATTTCCGGACACTCGCGTCCGGTTTTTGAACTATTTTCGGTCAAAAGTCGACGGGCGACTTTCCTGTATCCTAGTGGTGTTGGGGGTGAGGAAGCCTTGAATGTGACAATTGAATTTAGATTCGAGAATGGACAGTTGGCGGGTGGTTTTGTAGGGTGGATGAGTGATGGACCCCAAGTCTAGCAGGCAACACAAAGGAAGCGAGTTAGAAACGCACGTCACGAGGCAATCTTCTCCATTTTTCTTGCGGGATTCATAGTAGCCCCATTTGCGCTTGTTCGCGCTACATTAGTATAACGCAAGATACAAAAAACGGGATTATGTAAAGACTCTCTAGATTCCGGGGACACAACACCTAACTCCTAATTAATATCGTGTCCCCAGAATCAAGAGAACAGTTAAAATTCCCCTGTGGACAACTGGTCGAACAAAACAAAATCCCGAAGCGACCATCTTTTGTTGACCGATCCCGAGGCGAGCCCTTGTCCAATATTCAAGGCGATCTGCATGACGGACCGCTCACTGAGAGATTTCTCTGCAGGAATTCGCCAGAGCTGATTGTAGAAATGCAACGGATTGGCACTACCGTCGGGATTCCATTCACCCTCTTCTGATTTTTTAGGCACAGGGGATAACCAATGAGCCGATTCAATCGGTTCCGTGCTGTAATTTTCTTTTATCCCCCGCCAAAAAACCAAACCATTCTTCCCCGAAGAGTAAGTTGAGAAGGCTAAGTCGATCATTCGCTCGAAGGCGGAGCTTAAGGGGTCTAGATTTGTCATAGAAAACATGACAGTCGATTTTCTCTACGGATCTTGTGGAGCAGGAGGACCAAAGGCAGAATCGATGTCAAAATAGGTACTGACTAGCTCACGGAAGATTCCTTCCAGTTCGGGGGTCAAAACTCCCCCGGGTAGCTGGTCGATAGGCACTTTGCAGATTCCGGTGGGACGGCAGGAAATCCCCACTTTATTGCCAGAAAAGGCAGGGGGAGGAATCGGTCTTCCTGGCTGAAGGTGAGCCAAGAGTCGGTCGCGATCTAGATCCAGGGAAATAACGAGCAACTCTCCTTCAGTACCATACATAAGAGAAAGACCGCTCATGAGCGCACGGACACCAGGCCCTCTCAGATCGGTTTCGTTATCAACACTGACATACCAAAACGTATCTCGTACAAACTGACCCTGATGAATCGGAATCCTCCGGTTGTCAAAAAACTCATTCGCCTTATGATAATTGTACTTCAGAGTGGACCCCCCCCTAATGGCACCGGCTATATCGATATCAATGGTTCTGCTTGCCCTTACCTTCCCACAGGCAACAATCTCATTCTCTGCATCAAAGTCGGGACCTAGAAAGCCGTAATACTCACCCACCTGCACCCGGGTATTCCCTTCTTGAAAGGCATGCCCCGGTCTCACCTGAGCCCACTCCTCTTCCGTCATGTCCCGTTCATCATAACCTTCGACTGAAATCTCTCGGCCATCCGAGAGAAGAACTTTTCCGCTTTCGTGGTTGATGTGACAGATCGTGATCCGATTATCTTCTGCAGGAGCCAGTTGCCCTGCTCGCTGTGTCGGAATAAAAGAGCGCCTCAATGGGCGAGCCGCTTTTGGGTCAGGGGATGAACCTGTCTTTGGAAGATCCTCTCTCATTTTTACGGCTGATTCCTTTTGAAAGGAGCCGACCCATGCACCAAGGTCATAAAAGACAACCATAAAACCCAACATGATAATAAAACGACCAAACGGATATTTAACAGGTTTTTTTGAGGTCAACAATATAGCAGAAAGACACGCTGGCGTTAGAAAAGGAAACGAAGCCTCTACTCGACCTGATCTTCCTGCAAAAAAACCGGCAAAGAAAGCCCCGGCAATCCCAAAGAGCCCCCCGGCTAATTGCCACGATCTGGTCCTGGCGAAAGTCGCTGTTAACAGACCACCAGCAGCCGCCACAAGGGAGCTGGTTTCTGGCAAATGCGTAGTATCACCTATTATTGGCGATAAAATGACTGAGGGAATAGCAGGGTGAGCAGAGATTATTGCGGGACCAGCCATACTGTTTTATTTTTCGGTGAAAAAAAAGAAAAGTTGTGCCTTATAGGTGAAGAGATGATCCAAAGCTTCCCTTCTGTCGCATCACCCGATGCGGAGGTCCTCATCCTGGGCTCAATGCCGGGTGAGAGATCCTTGCAAGAGCAACAATACTACGCCCACCCCTACAATGCGTTTTGGGATATTATGGGGGCCCTTTTCAGAGCCAGTCGTCATTTAGAATATGAAGAGAGGCTTCGGATCCTGAAGGAAAACCGTGTCGCCCTCTGGGACGTCGCCTTTCAATGCCGACGTGATGGGAGTTTGGACTCTGATATTCGATCCGTGACCCCGAATGACTTTCAAACATTCTTTGCCAGCCACCCGCAGATTCATTCAATCTTTTTTAATGGTCACAAGGCGGAAGATCTTTTTACAAAACTGGTTTTGAAGAATTTGGGTGATTTTTCTCAAAAATTAAAGCTTGTCCGCCTGCCTTCCACCAGCCCAGCCCACGCCTCGCTCACGAGGGATCAAAAAAAGAGGCGATGGCAGCGGGAACTAAAGGTGGCATTGACCTTCAGCCTGTATTCAGGTACCCAGTCCTGACTTTGCAACCAGGAGACTTGTGAAAACCACTGAGAGTGACGGTGCCGGTTTTGAGACACTTAAACTTCACCCGAATCTTTTAAAGGGAATCCATCACCTCGGATTCTTAAGGCCGACGCCGATTCAGGCCCAGGCGATCCCGGCGATTCTGGAGGGGCGCGATGTTATTGGGCTTGCCCAAACCGGGACCGGAAAGACCGCCGCATTCGTCCTGCCGATCCTTCATCGCTTGTTGCAATCCCCCCCGCGCAAGATGCCACGAGCACTCATTGTGGCACCGACACGGGAATTAGCACTCCAATCAATGGATCATCTCAAGGCACTGTCCCGTTTTGTTCATCTCAAGGGGACCGCGATCTTCGGCGGTGTTTCGTTTCAGCCACAAATCTCGGCGATCCAGAACGGAATTGATATACTTTCTGCCACACCCGGTCGCCTGCTCGACCATGTGGAGGCCGGTCGACTGAAACTCTCCGAAATTGAAACGTTTGTGTTGGATGAAGTGGATCAGATGTTAGACATGGGTTTTCTCCCCGCCATTCAACAAATCATCCGACTCCTGCCCGCCCGAAGGCAAAATCTGGTTTTTTCGGCAACGCTTTCGTCTCAGATGTCAGCCCTGGTGCACAAGATTCTCACCAATCCGGTGACGGTTCAAGTGGGACAACGATCTTCTGTCGCCACTGGGATCCGACATGCCGTCTATCCGGTGCCTCGCCACCTTAAAATAGAGCTTTTGATCGAGATCCTGCGGGGGCAAGGGATGACATCGGTACTGATTTTCACACGCACCAAGCGGAATGCCGATCGGCTGGGCATTAAACTGCAAAAGAGAGGTTTTGTGGTATCGGTGATTCATGGTGACCGCAATCAAAATCAGCGCCTTCGGGCCCTCAACGATTTTCGAAATGGACGAAGCCAGATCTTGGTCGCCACTGACGTCGCGGCACGAGGCATCGATGTGGAAGAGATCACGCATGTCATCAATCTGGATGTTCCGGAGGCCCCAGAGATGTACATCCATCGGATCGGCCGTACCGCGCGCGCAGATGCCACGGGAGACGCCTTTACATTGGTTGACCGTCAAGAGGAGCCGTTGATTCGGGACATTGAACGATTATTGAAACAGGCCTTACCGCGAGTGACGCTTCCTGATTTTGATTATAAAAAACCAAAGCCGGATATGCCCGATCATCCAGCGCAGCGCCATCATCATTCCCAATGGAAAAGATCGTATCGTAGGTAAGGAACTCGGAATTTATCCTAACTTCTTAAGACTCTTCAGGAGTTCCTGAAGTGGTCGAATGTTCTTTTGTTTTTACCGACCTTCTCCCAGAATCTCAACGCTCTTAATTTTGTCTCCCACACGAATCTTTTTTACGACCTCCATGCCGGAGGTGACTTTTCCGAAGACGGTGTAGTTGTTATCCAAGAACGGGGTTGGAGCGAGCGTGATGTAAAACTGACTCCCACTGGAACGTTTTTCCGGATTCACCTGATCCCCTAACCTAGCGGTCGCCAGTGCCCCTTCCACATGTTTGTGGGGGTTATTCTTTAGCTCGGCCGGAAGGTCGTAACCGGGCCCTCCCGCGCCGGTTCCCTGCGGATCTCCCCCTTGAATCACAAAATTCTCAACGACCCGATGGAAGGTGAGATTGTTATAAAAACCACCTTTGGAGAGATTCACAAAATTCGTGACGGTGAGAGGGGCCTCCTTCGGGTAGAGCTCAAGGGTAATATCTCCCTTCTCCGTATGAAGGATCGCCTTGGTCTGTTTTTGAATATCTTTCAACGGCTGCTTCGGTTCGGTAAATTTTGAGTCGGTCATCGCTGCCTTTCCGGCCCCTAAGAGGGCCAATAAAATGAGAATCAGGATCGGTTTCATTTTCATGGAATCATCACTACCCTACTTGCCTTCTCTTGGTCTAGGGGGTACAGAGAGGACCATGAAATTCATTCGTTGGATCTTAGGAAGAATCATCTTGCTCATCGAGGTACTCTTTGCCCCCAAGGGGGTTCGACGTTCCCCAGAGGCACAGGCAAGGGTCGATCAGCAAACCACACGACTGGCACTCTATCAATTTAAAGCCTGTCCCTTTTGTGTGAAGGTCCGTTTCACAATAAAAAAGCTTGGGTTGAATATTGTCACGTGCGATGCCCAAAAAAATCCTCAGTACAAGAAAGAGCTGGTCGAACAGGGGGGACAGCATATGGTCCCCTGCCTTCGTATCGAAAAAGAAAATGGTACCGCTCAGTGGCTGTATGAATCAGCCGATATCATCCGCTACCTGACCGAACGATTTTCTACAGTATAAGGATGATATAAAATAATCGTGCACTTCACACACTTGTGGATCGATTTCATTTCTGATAGAGCCACCCGCCTATGACAAGACATTTAGCAACCAACCCCAAGATCCGAAACGTTGCGATTATCGCGCATGTCGATCATGGCAAGACGACGCTCGTTGATTTTATGCTCCGGCAGAGCGGTACCTTTCGTGAGAATCAGGCGGTGGACGAGAGGGTCATGGACAGCATGGATCTCGAACGGGAACGCGGGATCACCATCGCCTCGAAAAATTGCGCGGTCCACTGGAAGGGGACCAAGATCAATATCATCGACACCCCAGGCCATGCCGATTTCGGCGGTGAAGTGGAACGGGGTCTCAAGATGGTCGATGGGGCAATTCTGCTGGTCGATGCCTGCGAGGGACCGCTACCTCAGACCCGTTTTGTCCTGAAGAAGGCGCTTGAGTCCCACCTCAAGATTATCGTCGTCATTAACAAGATCGACCGGAAGGATGCGCGTCCCCAAGAGGTCTTGAATGAAATTTACAGCCTCTTCATCGATCTCGACGCGGATGATACGCAGATTGAATTCCCGATCCTGTATGCCATCGGCCGTGATGGGATCGCCCAACCGACGCTGGAGAAGAGGGGAGTGAGCCTCGCCCCACTTTTTGATACGATTCTTCAAGAGATCCCGCCGCCAAGTTATGATCCCCAAGAACCTTTTCAGATGCTGGTCACGAATCTCTCTTACTCGGATTATGTCGGACGACTCGCGATCGGCAGGATTTTCAACGGGCAGGTCAAAAAAAATGACACCCTGGTTTGTATTCCGAAAGAGGGGCAACCCAGACCCCTCAAGATTTCGAGTCTTCAGGTTTATGATGGAATCCAGATTCATGAGGTGGATCATGTCGAGGCAGGGGATATTGCGATGCTCTCGGGGATTGAAGATGTCGAGATCGGCGATACGATCTGCACCGGTGAATTTCCAAAACCATTGAAACGAATCATGGTCGACGAGCCGACCGTCTCGATGAAATTCATGATCAATACCTCTCCCTTTTCCGGGCGTGAGGGGCAGTGGGTTCAGTCACGCAAGATTTTCGAGCGATTGCAAAGAGAGACGCTGCATAACGTCGCCCTCCGTGTCGAAGAGGGGGAATCGGCAGACTCCTTCGTCGTGAAGGGACGTGGTGAATTTCAGATGGCGATCCTGATCGAAACAATGCGTCGCGAGGGGTATGAGCTCAGTGTGGGACGACCTCAAGTGATTCTGAAGGAAAAGAATGGTGTGGCACTCGAACCGATCGAACATCTTTTTGTGGATATTCAGGAAGATTTTACCGGGATCATCACTCAAAAGTTGGCGATGCGTCAGGGACGTATGATCAACATGGTCAATCACGGCACCGGCCGGGTTCGACTGGAATTCTCGATCCCTTCCCGTGGATTGATTGGATACCGCAACGAATTTTTAACTGACACGAAGGGAACCGGTCTCATGAACTCTTACGTCCAGGGATACGAGCCATGCCGCGGAGAGATCAAAAGTCGTGTCACCGGCTCGCTCGTTTCCGACCGGATGGGAGATTCAGTCGCCTATGGACTGTTTCATCTGGAGCCTCGAGGGATATTGTTCATTGAGGCGGGGGTGCCGGTTTATGAAGGGATGATCATCGGCGAAAACAATCGCGAACAGGATCTCAACGTCAATCCCTGCAAGGAGAAAAAACTCTCGAACATGCGGGCCGCCGGCAAGGATGAAAACATCGTCCTCAGCCCGATTCTCCCGATGACGCTGGAACGGGCGATTGAATTTGTTCGAGACGACGAGCAGGTCGAGGCCACTCCCAAAAATATCCGCCTTCGTAAAAACATCCTCTCAGCCACTCACAGGAAGTGAGACCACTTTCTTTTTAATTCAGCATCATTCAGTAATCACTGAGGTCTCTTATTTACGACAATATAATATTAGTTGTCATAATGTTGTAACTATGCTATTTTATTAGTGATGGATAAAGATAAAATCCACCTCGCCTTTGAGGTGCTGGATCACCGGATAGATCGACCGACACGCATTATTGTTGGGGGAGGGGCGGCACTCATCGCGGCCCATGGGATCCCGGTGGTGACGGAAGATGTTGATGGGGTTCCAGATAAGTCTTCTTTGGAGCTCCACGTTATCAAGGCGGCGGTACGTGAGGTCGGCAAAGAACTCGGTATCTCCCAAACCTGGCTTAATGATTATTTTTCTGCCTTTCTGTTTCTCCTTCCCAAGGACTACGGTTCTCGCTTGGTCTCCCTCTTCAAGGGGAAAAATTTGGAGGTTGCGGCATTGGGGAAAGAGGATCTTCTTTTGATGAAGTGTTTTGCGGGAAGGGAGAAAGACATACCCCATGCGAAGGCACTGATTCGTAAAGGGGCTATCCTTAAAATTGTCGATGATCGCCTGCAGGAACTCTTGGAGAAAAAAATTCCGGGGGCCGAAAAGGCAGCTGATTTGTTTGATGACCTCTGTGGGGAAATGGGGGTCGGCCCATGACCGCCTCCCTCCCCCTTAGCGAAAAAGAATCATCGCGTCTTTATTGGGAACTTGCCCAAAAAGGGGCGATCTCCGTTGGAGAGAAAACCTCGTGGTCCTACCATTCACTTTCGGGAGAAGAGCTCTTGGTGCTCGCCCTTCTACAGTCCCGCTACGATCCTCGTCTTCTGGAGATATTAATCGATTTCTTTGCAAAAGAAAAATTTCAGATCAATCCCGTAGTGTTTAAACAAAAACTATCTCAATGGGACGCACTCCCGCTCATGGCCGTGGTGGGCGAATATGTTTTGGAAATTACCGCCTCTTTAGAGGTCAAAGAGCTGATGCGATACTTCATGATCGGTGCACACACGGTACCACTCCAGCTGTTTTTCTTGGGGCTTTACCGGATCGGTGGAAGGAAGATGGAAGAGATGGTTCAGAAACCACTCTGGGGTTTTAAGAAGTGGGGGTTTCTTGCATCGGATCCACCGCTACCCAAAGAGGGGCAGAAGATCTACCTTTTCGATCTCACCAGCCGGCTTAACCTCCTCAAAAAGTTAGTGTCAGATAAGAGGAGATTTCGTTTGAGAGATTACTTGGAGGTGATTGATTACAGCATCAGCCGGCAACAAGCCTTGAAAGATCTCCGACAGGTTTCCTGGATCAGAAAAAAAGGAGTTGGCAAGGGAACTTTTTATTCAGGAGTATTTGGGTTTTAAGACAGATTTTATGATCCCTCTCAGAAAAAAACTCTTCTGGATCTCACTCCTCTACTTCGCCGAAGGGCTACCACTTGGGATTGTCTACGATGTCCTTCCAGTCTACTTCCGTCAGCATCAGGTCTCGCTCAAAGAGATCGGATTCATGTTTTTTCTGACCCTGCCATGGGCGATCAAGGTCTTCTGGTCACCGCTTGTCGATCGTTTGGGGCGCTACCAAAACTGGATCTCGGTTTGCCTCTTGGGATTGGGAGTTTGGGTCATCTCGATTCCTTTTTTTGATCCCTCTCATCCCGCCCTCCCCCTGTGGACCGTTCTTCTTCTCTTCTCACTGACCTCGGCGACGCAGGATATCGCGATCGATGCCTATTCGATCGGTCTCGTGGAAAAGGGGGAGGAAGGGGTCGTCAATGGCTTTCGTGTCAGTCTCTACCGGATTGCACTCATGGCGGGTGGCGGAGGAACCATGTTTCTGGTGAGGCCCCTCGGGTGGCAGGCGATCTATTTCCTGCTCGGTGGGACGTTTCTTCTCATGGCGCTCGTGACCAGACTCCTCCCGCAGATCGAGGTCACTCGACAGACAGGCCACGAATGGAAGGAACAGTTTCTAAAATTCATTACCCGTTCCGGTGCGATTCCGGTCTTCCTTTTTATTCTGACCTACAAAATGGGGGACTTGTTGATGGGGCCAATGGTGAAACCGTTCTGGGTCGATCGCGGGATGACACCGGAGGAGATCGGGGCAATCTCGACGATTGGTGGGGCGCTCATGACGATCGTAGGGGCAATGATAGGAGGGGTTTTCACGAGTCGTTATGGAATCTTTCGCGGCCTCTGGGTCTTGGGGATCACACAGGCGATTTCGAATTTGAACTACGGTGCCGTTGCCGCTCTCAATCTGCCAAAGATGTTTCTCTATGGCGCCTCACTCTTCGAATCGTTTACGGGCGGGCTTGGGACGGCGGCGTTTCTCGCCTTCCTCATGAGGATCTGCGAAAAAAGCCAGGCGGCGACACAGTATGCGCTTCTCTCGGCGTTATTTGGACTCACCCGTTTTTTTGGGGGTTGGAGTGGACTCGCGGTTGAATCACTGGGTTATTCGAACTTCTTTTTTCTCACCTTTCTCTTCGCCTTCCCGAGTTATCTTTTCTTGCCGTGGGCAAGACGGTGGTTGAGGTAGCTTCATCACCGCCTCGAAAAAAATCTTCCCTATGTTTTTTTTAAGAGCTACGGTGGGCCATACACCTATGAAACGATTACTGGCGGTCGTTTTTCTTTTTTTGCCCTTTGTTTCAGGGGCGGAAGGGTCACTGAGTCGGGCACCGGTCGTCGGTATCCCTCAAAACGGAAGAGTCCCAATCCTTGTGAGGGGAATCGAAGAGGATCGGGTGCGGATCTCCTTTCGGGAGGAGGGAAGTCAGAAGATCCAGTCGACCGACTGGTCTCCACTCAAAAAATCAGCTGATTATTCAACGACCCTCTGGCTGGAAGGTATCAAGGCAAAGACCCCCCACCAGTATCGTGTTGAGTTTGGACATTCACCACCTGGAGAATGGATCAGTCTCAAGGGATTTCAGGAAGAGGAAAGACCGGGGAAATTTCGATTCGTCTTTTCCTCCTGCTTCCGGGAGAAGTTTAAACCCCATCATGTCTTTGAGGCGATTCAAAAAGAGTCGCCAGATTTTGTGGCCCTCCTGGGTGATAGTATCTACGCCGATTCCGATGGGGACCTGAATAAGAAGAAGGAGAGAGAGGGATCACCCCTGGAGGCGTTCCGTGGGAAGTATCAGAGAAATTTGGACGGACATTTCCAAAACCTGTTTCGGGGAATACCGGTAGCGGCGATCTGGGACGATCATGATTATGGGATGAACAACGGTGACCGGAATTATCATTTTAAAGTGGTTTCGAGGAGCGTCTTTAAGGAGACATTTCCTCGCTACCCTTTTGTCGAACCTCAACAAGGACTCTACTATCAGTTTCGAATCTCTGACGTCGATTTTTTTGCCCTCGATACGCGGTGGTACCGCTCATCGATCTTTGAGAAAGATGGTGGGAGAAAAACGATGTTGGGGAAGAGACAACTCAAGTGGTTGCTCAAAGCCCTGAAGGAATCCGAAGAACACGGAATACCACTCAAGGTGATCTTTTCAAGTGTCTCATGGAATGACTTTGGAGGTGACAGACCGAGGGATCGGCCAGAAGCAATCGATAGTTGGGCTGGCTATAAAAAAGAGCGGCAGAAGATCCTCGATTTCATCAAGGAGAACTCCATTCGAGGAGTCCTTGTCCTTTCCGGGGACCAACACTGGCCCAGTGTTGATCTGATTCAGGGTGCCGATCAGATCTCCCCGATTTCTCGTTCGAAAAACGGGGCTGTTTATTCATTGAAGGATCATTCCGGGACTGTTTTTGAGGTGTCAGCGTCACCCCTCAATACCAGTCAGTCATCCCGGCCACCATCGGTACGACCGGAAGAACCTCTACTGGAGAGTGCGGTTTCGCTTTTTCGCCCTCCCTGGTGGGGAGATCCGCCAGCACAGATTCCCGGTCATCTCAAAAGAACAGTGTCGATCTATGGTCTTGCAGAGGTCGATACGACAGGTCTTAACAAGAAGGTAAACGTTATTCTCAAGGAGATGGATCGGGTGACGCAAAGGGTAGCGAAGCTGTTTGAGATTGAAATTCGATTATGAAACATTTTTCAAAAGATGAAAGACGGCGTCAACTGATTAAGGCAGCGATCGAGGCCTTCGGCCGTCGTGGTTATCATCGGACGCAGGTTTCAGATATTATTGAAGAGGCAGGGGTCGCCCGGGGAACCTTTTATCTTTATTTTGAGGGGAAACGCGAGATCTTTGATGCGATCATGTTGGAGCTTTTTGGACGCGTTCGAGAGGAGGTCAGGACGCTTCCGCGCGATGCGGTGATGAAGATTCCAACTCAACTTCGTGGAAATATCGAGAGGGTCACAGATCTTCTCTTAAAAAATTCATTGCTGGCCAAGATCCTCTTCAATGAGGCGGTTGGCTTGGATCCGGAGCTCGATAAACGACTCAGGAATTTTTATGGCCAGCTCCTCGACCTCATCCAGAGAGGGTTAAACCAGGGTCAAGAGATGGGGTTTGTGAGAGAGGGGAATGTCGAAGTGATGGCGATCGCCCTCCTCGGTGCCTTCAAGGAAATTTTCTACCAGTCGCTGATCCAGAGGAAGGCACCTGAAAAAAATATCATTGTCGAGGAGATCTATCGACTCGTGATCTCGGCAATCGCCAAGCCCGGAATTATGCCGCTTCCAACAGAAAATTAGCGGCTGTCCCCGCAACCACATGAGGACTATAATGGGTCGCCTTTCGAAGTTTGCGATCGGCGCGGATCTTCTCCCGCACCTGTTCGACAGTGAGCCCCTTCTTCGAGAGCAGCTCTTCGTACTCTTTCTCAGCGACTCGTTTTGCCTTGAAGAGCATCATCTGGATCCGGCTGTAGACGTTGACCGCCCCATCGCCGCTTGTCTCAATCGGAAGAAAGATCGCTTGGGGAAGTTTTTCGGTGATAATCGTCTGGACGCCATCTGAAACACCGGACGAGGGCATGCATCCGAACGGTTTCACCGAGATCACCATATGGGCCTTATTGTGGATCACCGTTTGAATCAACTTGCCCACCTCCATATGCCCCTCACCACCACGAAGCTCCGTGTTGTAATGTTCGGAGGCGAGCGCAGCGTTCTCTTCCATATCCGGGAGATGATACGGGCGAAGTCCCAAGAGTCGTGCAAAGGTGTAAAAGGTCCCCTTCAAGGCAAGTTCGGCAGCTTTCAAGATCAGAAATCGTTTTGCGATCTGTGTCGTTTTCAGGCCCTTCCTCGCCTCAAGGTCAGCAGCCCTCAGAGTCATCCGTCGACGGGTGTCGATCTTTGCCTGCCAGAGGTTATAAAGGATCCAATTCGTAATCAGTTGAATATCGACCTCGGCCCCTTCCTGCTCCAGAAATCTCTGAAGACGGTAGTTCCCTTCCCCCTCTGTGGTCATCGCCCAGAATTCACCGATGATGGTGACCTTCGGTCTCACGAGGGTTCGATCGACCTCAACCTTCTGCAGAACCTTGCGACAGTGATAAAGGGCGCGGAAAATGGAACGTCCCTCTCGCAGGGCGTCCCGAACAATTTCCCGACACTCCGCGATTGCCTTGTCTGTAGAACCAGGAACCACCTCGTACGGTCGGATTCGGTACATGATCGCATTGAGGGCATCTCCACCGAGGATCGCCTTTGCGAGGGTCAGGAAAAATGGGCGATCAATCTTGAGACCGATTTCACGACCGGTCGCCTGCTTCATGCCGCCATTCGCATCGAAGAGCATCACACGAAAGCCATCAAAACCGGCATCGCGAAGCGCCTTGCGGTATTCGGTTACATACATCCCGAATCGACATGGCCCACAGGCCCCTGCTGTGAGGAAGAGATATTTATCGACAACCTCTTGCGAGGAGAGTCCCTTCTCACGGAGCTTCACAAGATGTTTCACAAGATTCCCAACAGTAAAATAGGTCGGATTGCACTGCCCACGATTTCCAAACTCCTTCCCAAACTGCAGCGATTCATTGTCAGGCCCTTCAAGCGCCTCGACTTGATAGCCGAGTCCTGTGAGTCCGGCCTGGACAAAACTGTCGTGGGCGAGCGTAAGGCCAGAAACCAGAATGGTCGTGTGGGGTCTCTGGTCGGCATAAAACTCACGGTTGATCTTGTCCTGCCACTGCTTCTTTCGATGCGGGGCGAGACCGAGACGATTTCGCTCTTCTTCCTCAAATTTCGCGAGTTCTTCTTCCATTTTATAGGCTGGCAGTTCCATGGCTAATCTCCTTTTCATGGTAGGTCGGTAAAGGGACCAATTTTTGTTGAAGTTCCATTTTTTTCTCCACAAGTCGTCTCTGAAGCTCCGCCTCTTTTTTCTTGAGGTCAACTAAGGCCTCCTCGCGGAGTGAAAGGGTATGGGCATAAGTTTTCACACGGATCTTGATCGAACCAGATGGCTTGTTGGCATCGATATCATGCAGTGCCGAATAGGGGGTATGCGCCGTGCTGATGATCTTATCAATAATCCCATAGGTCGGGGCGTCATGCCCACATTTGAAACTGGAAAGATCGATCACAGCAACATTGCGGTGGCGAGCGGCGAACTTTGAAGCCCAAACCTTTTGAGAACTATTGGCGCTGTAGTTCTCGGCCCAGACATCTCCGATCTCGAGCGGAGACTGAATGACCCCTTCCTCAAGATCCTGCTGGAAAAGCCTTCCCAAATACTCAAGGTCTTTTGGAATCGATCGGATAGAAAGGACCGGATAGCCCAGGATCTGAAACTCATCGAGGACCGAGTGATTGAGGCCCGGATCGAGATGGTAGGGACGACCCAACATGAGCAGAGTCATCTTCCCCTCCCGCTCTGCCCATTCCAGGATCTCACGCCCCTTTGTTTGCATCTCGTTATCCAGCATGTTTAGGGCCTTCCAGCCTTGCTCCACCGCCCAGTCACTCTCATCCTCCGTCACTTCGAGGATTGGACCAAACGCCTCGAACATCTGACTCTTAAAAAGATTTGGCTCGTTTAAGGTCATGGCGGGATCTAGATACTGAATCCCCCGCTCGGCAAAAAAATCATGCTCCTTCGTAAAGGCAGCCTTCATCACCTCTGGAGAACCTGCAACGATCGGACAGGCGGCGGTGTCAATTGATCCTGTAACAAAAGAGGGGACATGGGTCAGGATCGGAAAGAAAATATAGTGGAGCGGTTTCTCCTCCGAATGTTTCTGGAATAAAAGATTATGGATATGGGCCTGGGCGACCTTCGAGGGGTAACAGGGATCAATCGATCCGTATTTCCCCCCATCACGCCACATCTCCTCAGAGGTGTAATCCGAAAAGACAATGTTGTTTGAGGAGATCCCCAAGGTTTGAAAATAGGCCCTCCAGATCGGGGCGGTACTGTAAATATTCAGGACCCGTGGAATCGCCATCCGGATCTTCCCCCTCTTCTTCGCAGATTCTTCAGAAGATCTCCTAAAGGGGCGTTGAATCGGAATCCTTTTGATATTTCCAAATAGCGTCTTTTTGACCTCGATATCATGAATAATCGTCCCCGCAACGGGGAGTGGTTCTGTTTCGTAGAATTTGAAAAGCGCCTTTGCCTCATAATCGACCAGATTTGGATACGATTTTTTAAGATCATTTCTCTTCTTCGCGAGTTTCACCATCTCCTCTTCCGATTCGACCGTCCCCTTCTCACAGCTAAATCCTGAGATATAACGTGCCGTGCCTCCGTCCGGTGTCTCGGTATCAATAAACGTCCGGCTGCAGTTGTTGGGACAGAAGTGACAACGGGTCGATTCGTCATTGCGCGAATTGAATTTGAGATCAGTGGCGGCATCAAGCCCGACAAAGGTTGAATAGCCTCGACGTTGAACCACCCGGCGCGTCTCCATCGCGGCACCAATCGCCCCTGCTTCACCAGTATGCGGATGGATCAGGATCTCCGCATCGGGAACCCTATTCTTAATATAATCGACCTGTGCCTTCACGGCGGCGAGGTTGTATTGAGTGCCTCCCTGAAGGACAAAGCGTCGGCCAAGTTCGGCAAGACGCGGGATCTGAACAACATACTGCCAGATATTTTTTGGCAAGACCTGGGCGAGTCCAGCGAGAAGCTCTTCCTTCGCAAAACCCTCTTTTTGGAAATTGACACGGTCACTATCGAGAAAAACGGCGCAGCCGTAGGAAAATTTCGGTGACAGGGAGGCCTGGAAGGCAACATCGGCGTAGTCTTGCACCTTGATCCCAAACTGATCCGCCATCGCCTGCAGGAGCATCCCGTTCCCGGCCGAGCATTGATTCGAGAGCTTGAAATTCTTGATATCACCGTTTTGCATGAAGAGGACTTTGATATCTTGTCCCCCAATGTCACAAATGACATCGACATCGCCGAAGAAATGGACCGCACTCATCATATGGGCAACAGTCTCGACGATATTCACGTCTGATTTTACCGAAGACTCGAGGACATCAGCTGCGTAACCGGTCGCCCCAAAACCCAAGACTTCGAGAGTCGCCCCTTGTGAGGTGACATAATCCTTCATCTGTTTCAGGATTTCCTTCGTATCCTGAATCGGATTTCCCTTGGAGAGTTGGTAGGCCTTCAAGAGTATTTCGCCATTTTCATCAACAAGAACCGCCTTCGAGGAGGTCGAACCGCCATCCAATCCAATATAGCCACGCACCCCTTGGCCGGGTCGAAAACTGACCGGTTTGAATTTTGGTATCGTATACTGTTTCTTAAACACCTCGAGCTCCTCGATATCTTTAACGAGGGGTGAGCCGGCCTTTTCTCCCAACCGAGACTTCCGCCCATGCGCGATGAATTCTTTCAGTTCGGAGAGCCCTTTATATTGTCCGACAGAGGCTGCCTCATACATCCCGTAAAGGACGGCCCCGTAGGCGGCGTAGTATTGGGCGTTTTCGGGAACCAGGATCAACTCCTCGATCGGAATATCTTTTGGATACGGGTAACCCCTCTGCTCCCAGGTCTCCGGGATCCGCTTCCGCCAACACTGCTGCAAAAACGGCAGATACGTATTCGGCCCACCGAGCAACAATACCTTGTGTCGAAGGGTATTCCCACGGGTCAGAACGGAGAGATTCTGCATCACGATCGCATCGGCCAAGGAATTCAGGATCTCGCTAGCTGGCAAGGCGGCCTTCACAAGATTCACGATATCGGTCTCGGCAAAGACACCACACTTGGCAGCAACATGATGCAATTTGGTCCCATCGTATTCCAGACCCTGGACCAGTTTTGGTTCCGCACCAACCTTGATCATGCATTTATCGATGGTGGCACCCGTGCCCGAGGCACACTTGTCATTCATCGAGTTGATCGCCTGCTTTTCCCCGGTCTCCTCGTTGACCTTAAAAATAATAATCTTGGCATCCTGCCCACCGAGCTCCACAACAGAACCGACATCGGGATGGAGCTTCTCCACGGTAAGGGTGACCGCATTCACTTCTTGGACAAATTTGGCACCGACCGGATCACAAAGTGGTGCTGCCCCCGAACCGGTCATAAAGACCCGGATCTTCTCCTTCGGGACGTCGTTGAATTCGTTTCCGATCCGGACGAGGAACTCCATGACCTTTTCCGGCTGTCTGGTTTCGTGACGTTGATAATCCTGCCAGAGGATCTGGAGGTTGGAGGGATCGACAACAGTCGCCTTGACCGTCGTGGAACCGACATCGACCCCGATCATGAGTTGATCGGGGAGAGAGATCCGATTTTGCTGATGCTCACTCACTATCACTGGAAATTCTCCCCACCCATTAACTAAACTGACATGTCAGTCTAGTTAGAGGTAGGTAAAATAATTTGACGTGGAGATCAAGAAAATTATCCTTACTCAAGATGTCAGAATTTGGATCGTAAATGGGTTTAAAAAAACTCAGCGGGGAATCAAATCCAGAGGGGTGGGGATTTCCATCCCTTCAATTTCTCTCCTGTTTTCTCAGAGTGGAGACTCTTGTCCGTTGGCATAGCGATTGCTCCCTTTTCTCTGATCAAGGGGGAAATATGAAGAAACCTTTCATTCGATGGATCGTCTTTTTTATTATTTTGTTTGGCCAGACAATGATCGGCAGATCGATGTTTGCGGAGGCTGCTGAATGGGAGGACAGCGTCGTTGTCTTGCTCGCAAGATTCGAAAATCCGAAACAGTCTTCAGTAACTCCAGTACAGGTCCATAACATGGTTTTTGGAGAATCAGGCTCTTTGAAGGCCTTCATGGAGGAAAACTCTTATGGTCGAGAAACGATCTTTGGGGAGGTCCATGGGTGGTATACCTTGCCACGGCCGACACGCGAGCAGTGCCTCAAGCATGATGACGCCTTTGAAGATGAAGTTGTCCAACAGGTGGTGGATCGGGCGGACGATGATGTTGACTTTTCACTTTATCGGCATCTGATTGTGATTTTTCAGGCGACACCTTGTTTCGGAGGAACCGCTGGTGGAGAGTCGATCCGGCTTGAATCCGACGATTATGACGGCACCAAGGGATTTAAGCTCGTTACCATCAATGGTCGATTGAGCCTCTTTACCCTCGCCCATGAATTTGGACACAACTTGGGACTTGATCACGCCTATGCCTATGAGTGTGGTGATGTCAGTACCATAACGCCCTTGCCCCCTGTTTATCCCCCTCCGCTTTGGGAGTGCCAGAGATGGGAATATGAGGATCATTACACAACAATGGGGACACGGGCGATGCACCACAACGCCCTTTATAAGGAGTATCTGGGATGGTTCGATGAGGAGCATCAATTGATCGAGGTCACAGAGAGCGGTACCTACACGATCCAACCCATTTCCTCTCAAAAAGAAGGGATCAAGGCGATCAAGATCCTGAAAGAAGACGGCCCAAATGAAATTCAACCTCTGGGGCCGATTTATTACTACCTGGAATTTCGGCAACCGATCGGTTTTGATGCCGTGCTCCCGCTCAATCACCCCACCTATGGCGGACTCCTGATCCATCAAGGAGGTGACGACTATAATAGTAGCTCCAGTGATCTTCTTGATATGACCCCCAACTCTCACCCCCATTATACCGACCTCTTGATTGAAAACGACTTCCTGGGAGCGAGGGATTTTTTTGATGCTGCCTTGGCGGTGGGTCAAGTCTATCAGGATGATGATGCGGGGATCGAAATAAAACCGTTGGCGATTACGGATGAGGGGATTATCGTCAATATTTTCATTCCGCAAAGGCCATGAATGCTGAACTACGACAATGAATTTTAGGGAAACTTTTTCGTTCAATGCCGCAATCATGCTCAGACGTTTCCTTGTCTTGCCGGAGACTTCTCCGTGGATTTTTTCTCCACGCGGCGCCCAGCCAGACTCTCTTTGTAGATTCTCATTCACCCCGCTTTCATCGAGATAAACAAGATTATTCAAAGGAATGTCTTTGATTTCCTCAAGAAAAGTTTGCCGATTCTTTAAGTGCAAACCGGGAGACCTTCTGGAGCACGTGAAGAAATGAGGCTTGACTAGTATATCATTACTGATATACACTTTTTATGCCCTGGACGGTCATCTTTAAAGATCCGAAGCGGATCGAGAAGGCTGTTGATAAACTAAGACCATCAACCCAGGTTGCTTTTCGTCAGGCCATCCAGGATATGAATACAGAAGGCCCCTGCCCGAGGGGGTGGAATGTGAAGCCGTTAAAGGGCGAGATGAGTGGATTGATGAGGCTTTGTCTCGATCACCGGCATCGGCTGATCTATTCGGTCTCACAGGGGGCTTTGACCATTTTGGTCATTGAGGTCAGCACGAGAGAAGGGGCTTACTGAAGGAGGATCGATTATGACTCTGAATGTTGCAACAAGTCTGGGAGCTATCAAGGTCACCCCCCGTTTTAAAATTTCCAAGAGGCTCCGAAAGAAGATCGAGGAGAGTCTCAAGCTGGCCGTTGATGAAACAAAGCCGGTTGAGGAACTCCTTGCCAAGATCAAGAAACGAATCCCGTGGGTTGACTCGCCTCGTGGTGCCCTTGTCGCCTATATGACGGGCCAGTCCTGGACGCAAAAGAGGCTTGCAAAAGCGACGGGCATCCCCCAGGGGAACATCTCAGCCATGATCTCCGGCAAGAGACCGATCGGACCGGCAACGGCCAGGAGATTGGCAGAGACCTTTGGAGTTGATTACCGAAAATTTCTTTAAGTCATAACGTGGCTAGGGTCGCTCCCGACAGATATTTATACTACACTAGGATTCGCCCTTCGCCTAAATGCGCTGTCAGGTACGGCTCAGGGCGTCAGCGCCTCACTGCCGCTCGCCGGAATTGGCTCGCTTTTCCTCGCTAATCGCTCGGCGTTCAGCGCCGTTCTCATCCTAGCAATTACTGTCATTAATGCACCGGCTCCGAAAGGAGCAGGTGTATTAATGCTGAGGAGCTAGGATTCGAACCTAGATTCCCTGGGTCAGAGCCAGGTGTCCTGCCGTTGGACGACTCCTCAATTCTATTTAAGGGGAGATACCGCTCTCCCCTTAACAACCCCATCTGATTGTAACTATTTCACCGCTCATTCCGCTTGTTCGGACGGAGTCAATCCGATCCGAACAATGCTCATTCGCTATAAATCTTCCCCTTCATGCCCTCTCTTGGTGGTGAGTTCAAGTATGAAAAATCCACGTGAGGGCTTGCCATCTGCTTTCAAGGTGATAGGAACTGGTTATCTCGACATGAAGGGGGAAAAATGTCTGAGAACGTCTCTTCATCGAATGCCTCTCGACCAAAATGGGGTTTTGGAAACGGTCCGCTTCTCCTGGCCGGTGGTCCGGCACCAGGGGCAAAACCGGATGATTCCTTTTTCATTGCTGGTGGATTGGTCGCTGTCTTCGCCCTCGGCTGGCTTCTTCGGGGGGGGCGATTAAGCCATCAGGCTATCAGACCTCCGATTTTGAAACGTGTTCTACCCTCATCAATTTCTGAAGCGAAAAAATTAGAGCTTCTTGCCAAGGCGCGTGAGGCATCAGAGAGGGGGTATCGTCCTTACTCAAACTTTCCTGTCGGCGCGGCCCTGCTGACCAAGGATGGGAGGATTGTTACCGGATGCAATGTCGAAAACGCCAGTTACGGACTGACCCAATGTGCCGAGCGTGCCGCCCTCACCGCCGCAATCAATGGGGGGCGCAGAAGGGGGATTTTGTCGCGATCGCCCTCTCGACCCCTCGGAATCCTCTGTCGGCCCCAATAAACCTCAAAACCCCCTGTGGCTCCTGTCGTCAGGTCATGATCGAACTGATGGGAGAGGATGCGCTTGTCTTGATCGAGGGGGCCGGAGAGTTTACGGTAGGGGAACTTCTCCCGTTTGGTTTTAGATTATGAACGATTATGAAAAGATGAGTTTATGCAGCAACTCCTGTTTGTTTGTCCCACTCACCGCGACCTTCGGGAAATTCGGAAAACAGGCCTGGATCGACGACACCATGTAACCTTTCATGGAGAGGATGCGAGTGAGCATCTCGATAACTTTGACCCCTTGGCCTACATCGAAGAGGTTTTGAAAATCTGCCGAAGGCAGAAGGTCGATGGAATTATCAGTACGGATGATTATCCAGGGAGTATTATTGCGAGCCTCTTGGCGAGGGAACTTGGACTCTCTTCGCCAAAACCCGAAAAAATCCTATTGTGTCAGCACAAATACTACTGCCGGAAGGCCCAGGAAAAACTAGTTCCCGAGGCGACACCCCGGTTTTTCTGGATCGATCCAAAAGAGCGAGATTCTTCAGTGCCGAAACTCCCATTCCCTTTTTTTGTCAAACCGGCCAAATCTTTTTTCTCGATCCTGGCAGAGCCGGTCTCCAATCCTGCCGATCTCGAAAGACAGATTGAACTTGCAGACTCACATCTCTCTTCGTTTGTGCGCCCCTTTAATCAGCTCTTAAAAAAATACACAGATTTCTCTCTCCCTGCGAATGGTCTGATTGCCGAGGAGATCCTGGAAGGAGACCAGGTAACCATCGAGGGCTTTGTTTTCGAATCCAAGGCAATGATTATCGGAATCGTTGACTCCGTGATGTACCCTGGGACACGCTGTTTTCGAAGATTTGATTACCCCTCACAATTAGGGCGTCATGTTCAGGAGCGAATGGGAGAAATTGCTCAGAGGTTCATTGAAGGGATTGGTTTCGATAACGGAATTTTCAATATCGAGATGATGTACAATTCAAAAAAAGATTCGATTCATATCATCGAGGTCAATCCTCGCCTTTGCTCCCAATTTGCGGACCTCATGGAGAAGGTCCATGGGACCAATACCTATGAGATCCAGATAGCACTCGCCCTGGGAAAGAAACCCAGGTTTCAGAGGGATCGGGGTAAATTTAGGGTCGCCTCCAGTTTTGTCTTGCGAACCTTTGAGGACGAAACGGTCCATCGACTTCCTTCTCCGGAGGAGATCGCTAGCCTGGAAGAAAAATTTCCGGAGATCCGTGTTGAGATTTTTGGACGGATCGGTCATCGTCTTTCGGAAGAGCTTCAGGACGGGAAGAGCTATCGTTATGGTCTAATCAATTTGGGAGGAGATACTGAGAAGGAGTTGGCAGAAAAATTTCTAACCTGTCAGGAAGGACTTCGTTTTCTATGGACAAGGCGGAAGTAATCGAAATTCTGAGTCAGATCGGAACGCTTTTGGAGCTCATCGGCGAAAATCCTTTCAAGGTTCGCGCCTATTACAATGCGGCAAGAACCTTGGAGGGAAGATCTGAATCAATGGAAGAACTCGTAGGGGCGTATGGCCATACGCCCCTACTCCAGGACCTTCCCGGATTTGGCGAGGCATTGACCGAAAAGATCACCATCCTCGTCACGACGGGAAAACTCAAATATTTTGAAGAGCTCAAGAAAAAGGTCCCAGCGGGACTTCTGGAAATGATCCGAATCCCGGGACTTGGTCCGAAGAAGGTGAAGGCACTCTATGATCAACTCAAGATCGACACGATCGCCAAGCTTAAAGAAGGGTGTGAGAAGGGAAAGATTCGTTCCCTGGAGGGGTTCGGTGAAAAGACAGAAAAGAAGATACTCGATGGAATTCAGCACCTGAAGGTTTATGCGGAGCGCCGACGTTATGACGAGGCGTTGGTGGCAGCCCTTCCGATGTTAGAAAGGCTCAAGAAGGACCCGAAGGTGATTCGAGCCGAAGTTTGTGGTTCGATGCGCCGCCATCGGGAGACGATCGGAGATATTGATATCCTCGCCAGCTCTAAAGATCCTGCCTCGGTCATGGAGAGGTTTGTCACACTCCCTGAGGTGGAATCTGTCGTGGCTCATGGGGGAACGAAGAGCGCCATCACCCTGAAGAAGAATGGGGTTCAGGTCGATTTGCGCGTGGTATCGGATGTTGAGTTCCCGTTTGCGCTCCATTATTTCACCGGTTCCGCCGAACACAATACCCAGTTACGGACATTGGCAAAGGAATTTGATCTGAAACTCAATGAATACGGCCTCTTCAAGGGCACAAAACGGATTTCATGCAAGGATGAGTCAGAGATCTTCAAAAAATTGAAGCTGAGTTATATCCCGCCCGAACTCCGGGAAGGGATGGGAGAGATCGAGGCAGCAAAAGAGGGGAAAATTCCTGACCTTCTTGAATCAAAAGATATCCGAGGTGTTTTTCATATCCATTCTACCTGGAGTGACGGGACGGCACCGCTTGAGGAGATGGTGGCCGAGGCAGAACGTTTAGGTCTTGAGTATATCGGGCTTTCTGATCATAGCCAGTCAGCCTATTACGCAGGGGGATTGAAACCGGATCGACTGAAAGAGCAGGAGAAGGAGATTGAGAGACTTCGGAAAAAATTCAAGATCCGGATATTTTGGGGGACAGAATCAGATATCCTGCCGGATGGCTCTCTCGATTATCCCGAAAAAATTCTGGAGCGGTTCGATTTCGTGATCGGTTCCGTGCATTCCTCTTTTACGATGCCGGAATCCGAGATGACGATGCGGATTATCAGGGCATTCAAGAACAAATACTTCACCATGCTGGGACATGCAACGGGCCGGCTCATCCTCCAGCGGGAGGGGTATGCGGTCGATATGAAACAGGTGATTCAGGCAGCTGCTGACTATCGGAAGGTGATCGAGCTCAATGCAAATCCCCATCGGTTTGACCTCGATTGGAGACTTGGACCTTTTGCGAAAGAAAAAAAGGTCAGGGTTTGCATCAATCCGGATGCGCATTCTGTCGAAGGGATCGCTGCCTACCTTTACGGAATCGGTATTGCTCGAAAGGGGTGGTTCACTAAAAAGGATGTGCTTAATTCACTGTCGGCCCAAGAGATGGAGCGCTATCTTCGGACGAAAGCCGCTTGAGGTATCGCAAAAGAGCCCCTTCCATTTTTTCATTCTCTGCAACAATAGCCGCTGCCGCCGCCTCTAAAAGTTCTTCCGGACAGGGACGACGGATCAGGACGACGAAATTTTTTAGACGCGGCTCACTATAGGTAAGGATAATTCGCTTACGCCCTCGTTCATCCACCCTCGCCTCAAGTTGTGAGACGAGTTTGCAAAGATTATTCGAGGATTGGGAACCCTCGTTGATTAATTTTTCAATTTTTTTTTCGGGTGGTTCTTCTTTGATGGGGATTGTCTCCCCGTTCGAGAATCGGTTGTAGGCCTCTTCAATAAAAGACCGGATCTTATGCCGGTCCCACGGTTTTTCCAGATAGGCCGAGATCTTGGCCTTCTCGAACGCCTCTTTTTTTAAGTCGGCATCGCCGTAGGCAGAGAGGATCGCCCGCACCGCTTGCGGGGAGATCTGTTTTACTTCTGTCAAAAAATCAATACCGGTGGTCTCCGGCATGTTCTGATCGGCAATGACGAGGAAGACATCATGTTCCTTGAGAATCTTGATCGCCTCAGAGGCGGAAGAGGTGGTCAGGATCAGCCAATCCCCCCGGAAGGAACGCTCGAAAAGGAGCCTGTGAGAGGCCTGGTCATCCAGGTAAAGGATCGCTTTCTCAGCGCTTTGGTAAACTCCCTCCACGTCTTTATCATCGGCGGGAAGGGGGGTTAAGTTGCTAGCTGCAGTGTTCTTGCTGGAATTGGTAAGAAGTTAGATCAATGATGAGCCCCGTTAAAAGGCCGGCGCCAAGGCCAATAAGTCCCCATACGAGTAGCCCTTTCTTCGTAATCGATGGCCTTGGATATGGTTGTAGGTCAGGAGGCTCATCAGTTGCAGCCCGGGTTACGACCTTGATCATGGCGACGTAGGTCATAAGGCTCACCGCTGAGAAAAGAGGGGCACACGTTTGTATCGGTCCCCAGAATGAGGTTTGTCGGATCGAGGTGCAGCTCGCCTCATAGGGGTTAGTCGGGACTGGTGGAGAACAAGCCGGTTGATCGATTGATAAGGAAGGATCTGGGCATCCTCTGGTTGCTGATTTTGTTGGTGGAACGTTTGCCACGTCTACTCCGGCAGAGGTTGTTTCAGTTCCTTTTCGATTGCCGATCTATTTCGAATGACACACCTGCCATCTTGAGAGCATTGAACTTGAACCGAAATCCTCTTTGGCGAAGTCGGTATCAAAAAAATCTGTGGCTCCAGGAGTGCCATCATAACAATTCCAAGGAAAACAGCACCGCCGTAAAAGATCCCGAAGCGCGGGGTGAAGCGTCCAAGCAACAAACCGACAAGTACTCCCGACGCATGCAGATAACCATTCAGGTGAAGACCGCTTTGAACATCTGCCCAAAGCAGATCACGAACCTCTTGATCTTCGTAAGTCATCCCCGGGTAACGTCGTGCCGTGGCATCACCATTATAAAGCCCCGCAACTCCTCCTGCCAAAATAGGAGCCAGAATAAAACCGATACTGCCCACTAAATTTGCCAAACCGGTCATTCGATTGGCTCCAAAATTCAATGATTTAGGACGAGAAAGGACACCGAAGTTCGCCTTGGGATTAAATATCTCATTCAGAACGAGTGCCCCTGCACCACCAAGAAAACATAGAAAACCCTCCCGGATTGTCTGAAAGTCTAACTGTCTCGTCTGAATGTTATGACCCATGCGACCTCCGTTTTAGTTCTCGACCGAATCACTGATATGTTGCTACCGAGTATAGCCCCCCGAAAAGGGCAACAGCCACAATCCCGATTCCAATTGAAAGCCTGTTTTGGAAACGGATCTCTCGTCTTCTTTCCAAGAGATGTAGCAGGAGTCGATCCACCAGAGGAATCTGGTCCTTCACAACATCAGAATGGGTAACCAATCTCATTCCCCATTCTCCGACAGCTTGTCGTGAGGGGATGCAGCCGATTTCTTGTTGTATGTGATAGACGACGTTTGGGACATCCTCGGCATGAACAGCTGATGCAAGTCTATCGAGCCGAAGAAGTTGTAGGCCCAAGGTACCCGCATGCCGATCTCGCCCATAGAGCAGTCCCTTTAATTCTTTATATCTTTCGACAATCAATCCAACCTGCTCATAACATGGAACGATATCACCATCGTGAATAGGGGGCATGAATCTCTTGTTCCCTTCAAAGGCAACACGGAACTCTCTTGCTGCCACCTCAGCCCGCACCACATAGGCCGTCGCGACCCTTTTGATTTCCCCAAGATGATTCAAGGCACTATCGATTTGATCAATTCGGCTCATTTTTCATCCCAGTTCTCGGCCTTTTTTGGAAAAGGTTGTTAAGTTCTATTCGGGAAATTATTGAGTCATTATTCGAAAAACCGTTGGAGGGAATTCTCTGCAGAGCACCAGATCACCTGTTGCTGGTTTGGTGTGAAGTGATCTTTGCAAATATCAGGGTAGTAACTCATGAAATTCCGAAAATCAGGTTGAGGGATCTCACCCTCTACTGGAGAACATTCAACCGTTTCACAATTATCAGATGCCACACATCCATTCTCATTCACCCAGAGGGGACCAGGGTCATCGGGGGTATCCGGGATAAAATCTCCCCCAGGCATATGCGTATGAAGAAGTCCGAAACAATGACCGATTTCATGGGTCCATGTGACAGAATTGGCACTCTCCTCAGCAATAAATCCGTAGTGGCCGAGCGTGTAAGCGAGAGCGGGCCCTGTGATTTGATCGACAATGAAGAGACTCAAGGCACCATCGATGAAATAGGAACGGATTCTCTCAAGACTCTCTTCTCGTCCCTCATCAAGATCAATTTCGTATATTGAATCATCTGGTAGATTCACCGTCTCTTCGAGGAAAAACTGGATCCGCATTGGCTTAAAGGTCTGATTCAAACCCGACAGATTTTCGAGAAAATCTGTCGCGGAATAACCGCCAGTTCCATCGGACCGCGTCACCCTTTGAAAGACGACAGGAAAATAGATTGTTTCTGCAGGGAGGTTAAAATTTGAAAAAACGTTTGGTTCATGGCAGTCTAACTCCCCCTCTGGTGAGACCTGAGACTCCCCGTCATCCAATGCCTCTTTAACAATGCAGGAGGTGGTAAGTCCTGCAAAGACCGCTCCCCATATTACTTTCATGAGCTTATCCTCGATGATGTCGAGGGAAGGTTGTGCCAAATTCAACGATGAGTTGATTCATTTTGTTAAGTCGACGACAGACCTCTCGGGCGAGATTCAGGATGATCATGATGTAGGTATCCTTATCTTCTAAATAAACTTTCTGAAGGTCAGAGCTCCGGAGTGTAAGGGTCCGGCAGGAGGTAAGCGTCCTTACCGTCGCAGATCGGGGAAAGATCCCGATGAGTGACATCTCCCCAAACATCGATCCTGCCACTAGGATCGTGAGGCGCCTTGAATGTCCATCGGTTTTTTTGAGGATCTCCATCTTCCCCTTTTGAATCAGATAAAGGCGATCGTCGATCTCCCCCTCTTTCACGAGGATCTTGTTTGCGGGATGGTTTGAGGGGGTCAGGTATCTGGAGACAACCTTGAGGCCCTCAGGTGTCAGGCCCCCGAAGGCGGTCATTTCGGAGAGCCATTTTAGATTTGGTTTCATTCAATAAACCCCATCAATAGTTAGATACTGCTCAACAAGCTCGCGAACCTTAAGGCTCCAAAAACCGCTGACATTCCCTTCCGGAAGACCTGTAATCGTACAATCATTGCTGGAACCTGAACAAGTTGCCGAGATTGAACCCTCCAGATCCTCTACCGTCAGATGGGCGATCGGGTCATCGATCGAATCATTAACGAATTCAAGCAGCCGTGCGCTGTCTATGTAAAGCTCTATCCCGGTCAATCTGTCATCCTCATCAAAATTGTAAGTCACGGCACTGACAGCGCTTCGAGGGTCATCATCCGCGACCATCCCGTAATACCATTCTTGTTCAGCATTAATAGTGATCGTCTTTTCCCCTTCGTCAAGACTCTCTTCCGCATGGATACTTCCCTTTTTTTCAAGAAGCTCTCTCAATTTTTCGTAGTCTTGGACAACAAGAAGATCTGAGGGGCTCTCTTCCAAATCATCTTCCAGATCAGTCTCCAAAATCCAATTTTCAAATGGGCATGAGATCCCATTCAGGTTTTCCAGGGTGCTCCCATCATCTCCAACATAGGAATAGTATCTCCTATTGCCAAAGGTCAGCTTGACATGTCGGGCGATCTCGCCGGAAGGGGGCTTCAGAGGACCGAAAATCTCTTCCCAGTCTCGAAGGGTCATCGGTGTCCAGGTCATTCCCTTAGACGACACCTCAAAGGGTGTTTCCCCTTGATAAGAGACAACGAAGGTTCCTTTTTGAAAATTCGTTGAGCAAATAATGACCCTCTTCGCCCTTTCCTTTTTGGACAACGTTAAAGTCTCTGAGTTGTTCGAAGGGATTGGTCTCCTGGAAAAGGACGTTTTGTGTGGCCTATTCTCTGATTGACTTGAGGGGATCTCATGGAGGGCCGTCGAAATATTTCGATGTAATAAGAGAGCTCCTGCGACAACCCCGATCCCAAGTCCTACCAGCAGCAGGGTCGATGCCTTTCTTTTGGTTGAATCAGTGATGATGAGGCCGAGTGCGATGCTGGCCCCAAGCTCCGACCAGCCCCTCGTCTCCTCTCTACAGGTCCTGCGAAACTCGCGCGGCTCCATTGAACGATTTTTCTCCGGTCCAAGGCTTCCCTTCGAAAAACCGCTCAGTCTAAAAGTGGCGCTCAAACAGGTTCTCGGACCTTCCGAGAGAAGACTTCGGGGCTGATCGTTTGTTATATTGATTTCATTAGGTGTCGAAACAGAAGACCTCAGCAGAAACGGTGTTATTCCAATCGGAAGCATCTCCCCCTCACTTGCCCAGAAGATCGGAGACGAAATGTGGAAAGTTGCTTAACTAATCTGAATGGTGGCAAGAAACTGCTGAAATGGACGATAGTAGATATCAAACTGCTCCGCGGGGAAGCTTCCAGTCAGGTTGATGGCGAGGTTCCCTTTCAAAAGGGTGACCTGGACCTGCTTTACCATCTGACCCGGCTTGATATCAGGGACAGGGCCACCACCACCGCCAAGCATCTGTTTCATCGCAGAGACATCCCAGGTACAGACCATCTGCATCGCCTTATTCCCGGCAATGATGATCTCCCTCTCGTCGGAAATCTTGAAGTCCCGAATCCCCCTCTTCACGATCGATTCCTTGATCTTTGCAAAATATTCCTTGAGGGCAATCGGCTGAGGGAGATACTCCTTCGTCATGATAATGTTCGGTTTGACGTTCTTATCCGGCGAAGGGATCGTAAACGTGACCATCCCTTGGTCTTGCCAGCTCGGTGGGATTTCACATTGAATATTATTTAGGAGGAATTTCCCCATTGATGTGGTTAGTATCATCGAAGATTTTGCTTGTAAAGAAGGCTTTTTAGAGATGCCAAAAATATTCAAGGTTACAAATAAGGAGAAGGGGGAAAGACTGGATCGGTATCTCCAGAAAAAGACCGGTCTTTCGCGCAAGAAGGTCAAGTCACTGCTGGATCAGGGGAGGGTCTATATCAATGGTCGCAAGGTCGTCATCGCCTCCTGGGCGATAACCCCTGAGACCTCCATTGAGATTCAGGAAACTCCATGGGAGAGAAATCCCGCTGCCAGCGAACATTTCCTCAAGGTTGTTTATGAAGATCCCGATATTTTGGTGGTGGATAAGGCCCCCGGCATCCTGTGTGAGCCTTCCCCCCTCGCAACAAAACCGACACTTGTTGAGATTATCAATGCCTATTTCAAAAGACGCTCTCCCCATTTGAAAGGACACTATCTGGGTCTTGTCCACCGACTCGATCGGGATACCTCAGGGCTCATGGTTTATACAAAAAAGCGGGAGGCAAATCGTCTTACCCAACAATTTCGGCGTCATACCATCGGTCGACGGTATCTGGCTGTTGTTTCCGGTGCGGTGGATAAGGAATCAGGGAAGATCGAAGGGTTTCTGAAAAAAAATCCCCTTTTAAAAGGGGGGCAGAAGGTTCAGGGCTCGACACGCGCCTCAGGTCAATACGCAGTCACCCACTGGCGTCTTCTTGAGCGATATCCGAACGCCTCTCTTTTAGAAATCAATCTCAACACAGGTCGCACGCATCAGATCCGGGTTCATCTCGCCGAGATCGGTCATCCGGTTTTGGGTGATCGTGTTTATGGGAACTCAGCAGTCCCCTTCCCCCGCCAAGCACTCCATGCCTGTTACTTGAGTTTTCATCATCCGATGAATGGCGAGAAGTTAGAGTTTAATTCGAAACCGCCCAGGGATATGAAGAGATTGGTCGACCACTTGAGGCTTCATGTTTAGATTTTTTTAATCACTGTCTCTTTGCCGATCCTCGTGGTCCGATCCATTTCAATGATCTCTCCCCTTTGCGTCTGATCAAATACCTGATTTGCCTCGCTGCGATCGCGATCCAGTCGTGTCGTGCGCAGAAGATCGGGAAGACCTCCGGGCCCACAAAGAAGGAGTTCAGACTTTCCATTTGAGTTGAGATGACCTGAGACGACACGCCAGGTATTATTTCGGGGGGCCGCTTCGCGGACTTCCCCCCCGAACCCCCCGTCCTGACTCGCTCGCGCGGAGTGAATCCGACGCTCGCTCGTATCCTCCTTGCCCAACAGCAGGTACGAGCACTTCAAATAATCCTTTCGAATACCGACGAGGTGATCGAGCCTCTGGATCCATTCGGGTCGTTCCCATTCAATATAGGTGTGGCACCAATCTCGATCATTGACCTTCAGCATGGGACAAGATGACTGATGGAGGCAAGGGGCATAGACGAATCCACTTTTTCGATGGAGGATTTCATCATGAAGTTCCATAAGATCACGGGTTGTGAGTCTCAAAGCCGGTTCCATGATGAGAAGTTTCCCCTCTGATTTAAGATGCCGCCCCAGGAGGTTTTCCACGAGCGACAACCGTCTCGGTTTTGGGATCTCACTCAAGGCATTCAAAGAGAGGATAAGGTCTGCCTGTACGGAACCGAGTGATTTTGAAAAATGGGTGATGTCACCAACCTTTATCTCGAGATGAGATTCGATTGGCAATCCTGTTCTTTTCAAATGATTGAGGATTTCTTCATGGAGATTTTGGGCGTCTCTCAACGCCTCACGATTTTGGTCAATGAGGATCCAACGAATCTGTAGGGGCGTATGGCGATACGCCCCTAAATTCTTCAACCAATTTTCTAACCACAACATCACCCCAAACATCCCGGTTCCCGGGCCACTGCCGATGTCGAGGATGGTTAAATCCCCCCCACCCCCCTTTGACAAAGGGGGGCAAGGGGGGATTTTTAGCAACGCCGCAACCTTCAACGCGTTCACCGGAAGAAAATAAAGCAGGTAGCCCGATCGGAGGTCCTTTTGATTAAAATAATTTCTTGGGAGCTCACCGCGCTCAGTCGTGAAGAATTCGTTGAGACGTCGGACCCCTCTGGCAAAGAAGCGGTAGTCCCCCTCGGTAAATCCCTCACGGTCGGCAAAGCTTTTTTTGCGCGTGTCGGCGTAAAAAGTTTTTTTTACGTACCGTTTAAGGATCTCTTCCCAGTAGAGAGGGATTTTCTGGAGAGACACGACTAGATCGTCTGCACTTCGTCATAATCAGTCACCTTGATTTCGTGACCCGATGAGGCGACCTTTTCTAAAATGATCCTGTAGCCATCGACCTGATCGATCTCGTGGATCCCGTCGATATGCATCTTTTTTTCCTTGAAGAGAGTTTTTTCTTTTGCCTTTTGTTTTGCCTCGTGACGATCGGTGGCAATTACATAAAAATTGTGATGCCCCTCGAAGATATTCGGTGAGGCCTCGGCAAGACCCTGATCATAAAATCCGCAGTGAATGAGGAAGAGCTTCATCGGAACTCTTTCTTATAGAACGGCTCCTCAAATGGCAAGTGGATGATGAACCTGCTTGCCTTAACGACCTCAATGATTTAAGGGAGGGCAGGTTTATTTGCCGGGATGGTGGAATGGCAGACACGTACGTTTAAGGGGCGTATGGGGAAACCCGTGGGGGTTCGAGTCCCCCTCCCGGCACAAATCTATTTCTTTTGCTCAGATTCGATTGGGGGAGTTTCCTGGGGAGTTGTTCCCTGCTGAATCGGCACCTTCTCCAACACACTTCGGTCAGAGCCCTGTCGTGAAAGTTTTGAGAGGCCTATTGAGGTCAGCAAGAAAAGGATCGCAATAGCGGTTGTGATCTTGCTCAAAAAAGTTGCGGCACCGCGAGGACCAAAAACGGTTTGCGATCCCCCCGCACCAAAGGCAGCACCGATATCGGCCCCTTTTCCTGCCTGAAGCAGAATGGTCCCAATAAGAAAAAAACAGAGGAAGTAGTGCAAGATGGAAAGAATTGTTTGCATGAAGTCTCCTTATTCTTTTGAACGGACAATCTTTACAAATTTTTCGGCTGAAAGGGAAGCACTCCCTACGAGGACCCCATCGACATTTTTTACCTGGAAAATAGTCTTTGAATTCTCCGGCGTGACACTTCCTCCGTAGAGGAGGCGGACACCATTCGCTGTCGGGGCATCGTACCCTTTTGCCAACAAATCCCGAACGAACTGATGAGCTTGCTCGATTTGGGCTGTCGTCGCTGTTTCCCCTGTCCCGATCGCCCAAACCGGTTCATAGGCAATGACGAGATCCTTCAGATCTGGCATGTGGAGCTCCCGAAGTCCCTTTTTGATTTGTCGTTCCAGGACCATCTCCATTTTCCCAGAACGTCGTTCCTCCGCCGTCTCGCCAATACAAAAGATCGGGATCAGTTCCGACGCAATCGCTTCTTGAATCTTTCGATTAACCGTCTCGTCTGTTTCACCGAAGTAACGACGCCTTTCGGAGTGACCGATAATCACATAGGCACACCCCACATCTTTCAGAAACGCAGGTGAAATCTCGCCTGTATAGGCCCCCTCTGACTCCCAATGCATATTTTGGGCGGCTAATTTAAACGGAGTGTCTTGAAGAACGACCTGCACGGAATACAACGCCGTAAAGGGAGGGGCGACGGCGATTTCCACAAGGCTGAAGTCCTCGATTTTGTTCTTTAACTCAGTAACGAGTTTGAGACTTTCCTCAATCGTCCCGTTCATCTTCCAATTAGCAACAGCAAGGGTTTGCATTATAAAATCTCCAACGCCTTCAATCCCGGCAATTCCTTCCCGTCAATTCGCTCGGACCCCGCTTTGGGAACAGCGGGGATCCTCGCTTGAAACAAGGGGAGATACCGCTCTCCCCTTGTTCGAACCCCATCTGATTCCTTAAGTTGCTTCCAACGCCTTCAATCCCGGCAATTCCTTCCCCTCCAAGTATTCCAGTGTAGCACCACCACCCGTCGAGAGATGCGTGATTTGGGGGGCAACGCCAGCCTGTTTGCAGGCGGTGACACTCTCTCCTCCTCCGACGACAGAGGTGATTCCTGGCTTCGCGATCGCCCGAGCGATCTCAAAAGTCCCCTCAGCGTAAGGCGGGATTTCAAAGATCCCCATCGGGCCATTCCAGAAAATTGTTTCGGCATTTTGCAAAATCTTTCGATAGGCTGCCACTGCTTCGGGACCGATATCGACCCCCATGGCATCGTTACGGATCTGAGACACCACTTCAACAGGTGACGGCTTCTCGCGATCAAGCTGGAAGACAACCCGATGATCGACAGGGAGATGAATCTTGACCCCTCTTTCCGTAGCGCGCCTCAGCACCTTTTGGGCGAGATAGATCTTATCCTTTTCCACCTTGGACTGACCTACATCATGACCCAAGGCAGCGAGAAAGGTATAAGAAAGTGCCCCACCGAGGAGAAGCCCATCGACGCGACTCAAGAGATTTTCAATAACACCGATCTTGTCTGAAACCTTGGCGCCACCGAGAATCGCATAAAAAGGTCTTTTTGGATTTGAGAGGAGTTTCCCGAGAGTCTCCAATTCTTTTCGGATCAGAAAGCCAGCGCTTTTTTCCTTAAAATGAATCACCATCCCTGCGGTGGAGGCGTGGGCACGATGCAGTGTCCCGAAGGCATCAGTCACATAGATGTCTGCCAATGAGGCCAGTTTTTGAGAGAAGAGAGGATCGTTGGCCTCCTCCTCAGGGTGGAAACGAAGGTTTTCGAGGAGAATGACCTCCCCCTCCTTCAGTTCGTGCACGAGCTTACGAACCGCGTCTCCGACAGAAGACTCCGGAAAGATAACCTCCCGACCCAAGGCGGCTGTGAGATATTCACCGATGGCAAGAAGGCTCAAGGCAGGGTCTCGACCCTTCGGTCTTCCGAGATGAGAGGCGAGAATCAACCGCGCCCTCTTTTCCAGGAGATAGCGAATTGTTGGAAGAGCCTCCTGGATACGACTGTCATCGAGGATACGACCTGCCGAATCGTAGGGGACATTGAAATCAACACGAAGGAAGACGCGTTGTGCCGCAGGGTTTAGGCTGTCAACATAGCGGATCATTTTAGTTGAGGTGTTTGCCGATCAGGATGGCAATATCCAGCATCCGGTGTGAAAAGGCGGTTTCGTTGTCATACCAGGCCAGGACCTTCAAAAATTTTTCGTCGATGACATTGGTGAGCAGGAGGTCGACAATCGCTGATTCCCAGGAACCATTGAAGTCAACCGATACCAGCGGTTCATGCGAAGTCGTCAGAATCCCTCGATAGTCTTTTTCCGCCATCCTCTGGAAGAGATGATTGACCTCCTCTTTTGTCGTTGATTTCTTAAGCTCCACAACAAGATCAATGAGGGAAACATTGGCGGTCGGGACCCGAACTGCGAGACCATCGAGTTTCCCTGCGACCTCAGGCACCACAAGCCCAATCGCCTTTGCCGCTCCGGTGGTTGTCGGGATCATGGAGAGACCACCAGCCCGTGCCCGACGGAGGTCTTTGTGATATTTATCCAGAATCTTCTGGTCGTTTGTATAGGAGTGGACCGTCGTCATGAAGCCTCGCTCGATTCCAAAATGATCACTTAGAATTTTGACCACTGGGGCGAGACAATTCGTCGTACAGGAGGCATTGGAAATAATATGGTGTTTCTTCGAGTCATAGGTCTTGTCGTTCACTCCGATAACAAGGGTGATATCGGGATCTTTTGAAGGGGCGGAGATGATGACCTTTCTCACACTTCCACGGAGATGTTTTTCGGCCATCGCCTTGCTCGTGAACTTCCCGGTGCATTCCAGAACGACATTGACCCCATGCGCCTCCCACGGAATCTCCTCGGGTGAGGAGGAGGAATAAAGGACAATCTTTTTAGAACCGCCGATCACAACACTGTCACCCTCAGCTCGAAGATCGGCATGAAGGCGACCATGAACCGAGTCATACTTAAGGAGGTGGGCAAAAGAGGCCGCCTCGGTCTTGTCATTGATCATGACAATATCGAGCCCCTCGAAGTTTCGCTCAACCCAGGCACTCACGATTCCTTTGCCGATCCGCCCAAGTCCGTTAATTCCAACCCTTATCGCCATAAATGATTCCCTAGAAAGAAGGCCGAGTATATAGGCTCTAAATCAGACGTCAACCCCTGCCATGCTTGGATAATTCTTCCTCAAAATACTTTTTGTAGAGGATTTCCCATTCGCGACTCCCCACAACGATATTTCTTTTCAAGGAGGCGATCTTTTCCCGAGCGACCCGATCGGCCTCCTCCTCTGTCTGAAAATAGTCGGTCAAGACCCGTTTGATCTCCCTCAAGGCCTTGTCTTCGTCAGGATAATCAACCAGGTCATCGTTATAGAGTCGATTGTGGATCAAATGCGCGAGATGATTGAGTCGGTCATCCGAAATCATAAAATAAAATTCCTCTCCTTAGCGACCTGTTTCTTGATCATCTGATAGGCCCGCTGCGGATCGACAGAACCGCTTGCCATCTGGTCGCGGAACTTTTCCATCAACTTCTTGACCTCTTGTTCGATCATCATCTCCTCATCGATATTTTTCTGGATCACCGACTCAATCCTCTCCGAGATCCGAGCCTCATCAGCCTTCAGCGAACACCCTGATTTTTTAAGTGCTGCCGTGACCGCTCGGGCAAGTTTTGTGATCTGTTCTTTCTTCAGATGCATAGCGAGGGTTCTACTCGATAACCCTCTACCGGATCAATCAAATTGAATTGCTTGACTTTTTGCCCCGCCAACGAATGATGGCGATATGATTGTTGTCATGAAGGTTGGGGCGAGCAAGAAGCAGATCGACACTGTCATTCAGGGAGTCAAAAAATTAGGGTTTAAGTCCCATCCAATCCATGGGGAGGATCGGTTTGTCATCGCCTGTATCGGACATGAGAAGAAAAAACAGGATCTCTACGACCTCCAGAGCCTCGAGGGGGTCGAGGCGATTGTCCCGATCAGCAAGCCTTACAAACTGGCAAGCCTCGAAACCCACAAGAAACCAACGGTGATTGCTGTTGGGGATTCGGTCAAGATTGGTGGGACCGAACTTTGTATCATGGCAGGTCCCTGCTCTGTCGAGAGCGAGAATCAGATTTTGGAGACCGCAAAGGCGGTCAAGCAGGCGGGGGCCCATATGCTGCGAGGGGGGGCGTTCAAGCCAAGGACATCGCCGTATGACTTTCAAGGTTTGGAGGAGGAGGGGCTCAAACTATTGGCGAAGGCGCGTGAGGCGACCGGGCTTCCTATCATTACAGAGGTGATGGGGCCTGAGGATGTGGATCTCGTGGCCCAGTATGCCGATGTCCTGCAGGTCGGCGCGAGGAATGTCCAAAATTTTCCCCTCTTGAAGGAACTCGGCCAGTGCCAGAAACCGGTTTTCTTAAAAAGAGGGATGTCGGCAACGATCAAGGAGTGGCTCCTCTCAGCAGAATACATCCTGACAGGGGGCAATCCGAACGTCATGCTCTGCGAACGCGGGATCCGAACCTTTGAAACAGCGACACGCAATACCCTCGATATCAACGCAATCCCGGTCGTGAAGTCACAGACCCATCTGCCAATTATTCTTGATCCCTCCCATGGGACAGGGAACTGGTCATATGTGATCCCGATGGCGCTTGCCGGTATTGCGGCAGGTGCTGATGGGGTCATGGTCGAGGTCCACCCGCGTCCAGAAGAGGCGCTCTCCGATGGAGGGCAGTCCCTGACCTTCAAGAGATTTAAGGAATTAATGACCCGTCTTGCCCCTATTGCCAAGGCGGTTGGTCGAGAGCTCTAACAGCCTAAAAAGACTGAAAAACATTAACATCAACATCTATTAGCAACTTTTTCCCTTCGATGCCGATCATAATCTGTGAGTACAGGAGGGAAAAAATTATGTCTATGTCACGAGCAACACTAGTCAGAAACTTTCTAACCTTGGTCGGTGCCGGGATCGCTATCGCTTGTGCGGGGAGGAGTAGTGATAGCAGCCCTTCAGACGGTGGGGCCGATGCGATTGGTGGAGATGGGGGGGATTCGGGAACAACCCCGCCAGTTGTCACAACAGCTACCCCGGATATGGGGCCAGCAAACGTTGCCCCTGATCCGGATGCGGGGGCTCCTTCTGCAGCTGTTCCTGACGAGGTTTTTTATGTTTTAAGGGGTACCACGCCTCGTGATGGGGCCTCGGCTCGTCGTTTCCTCTTGGGTGATAGTTCACCAAGTCTCTTTGGTTCGGGATTTCGCTACAATTCAGTTTTTAAGGCACATGGTCCTTCAGCGACCAGCGATGGAAGGGTTTGCGAATTGTCATCCAGCGGTGGGGCGGATGTTGCCTACAACGCCTATGTTCGATGCTTTGAGAAAAACGCAGATGGGGAATATGTTGCCTCTTGGGAAAATCGTGGGGATGCTGATCCCTCTGATGGTCTGGCCCCGGAGAGTATTGTTGAAGGCAGACTGGTTCTCGGAGAGAGTGTCATTGGTGATGCGGCGATGGAGATGTTTACTGACGGAGTTTGGGCCTATTTTACACGGTACAGACTTGGCCAAGTCGTTGCGGTCAATTTAGCAGATGGGATGGTGTCGGCTTATCTGCCGGTAAATAACCGTGGCTGTATGGGACCAACGGCGATTGTGGAGGGAGGAGGCCTTATCTACACCTTTGCAGAGGCTGCTGATGGGACAGGACGGGCCTGTGTGATCAATCCGAGTCTCGATGAGAAGGTGGCCCCCGAATTAGGCGAAGAACTTGCCTTAACAGGAAACCACCCGAAGATGGCTGTGGATGTGGGAGATAATAGGATGCTCATTGTCGCTTCGGGTCCTCTTAACGACCTCACCGCGCCAGTTGTTCGAGGAGTCGAAAAATTTAACTATGAAGAGACGGATGAAACGCCTGCCTCTGAGGGGATTCTTTGGGATGGTGTGGCGCTTTGCTCCGGAGTCGAAGAAGGACTTGAAGGGTGTACCTCAGCCATTCCCCTTCATATCTCGTACTCCCAAGCGCTCGGGATGGGAGCGGTGACGTTCATGTATCCCGGTGCCGGTTTGGGGGATATGGAATACAGAGTACGTCTCTTCACTTCAGAAGGTGAGGGAGGGACCCGGATGTTTGCACTCGGAGCGGTTGTCTTCTCTCAATCGAGAATTCAATCAACAGAGCCAACGTCTCCAGGTGGGATCGAAGGGACCGCCTTCATGGATGGGACACATATCTTCATCACCCATCGACGGGGCGCCCATACCTACAACATAGAGACAGGAGAACTGACAGAAGTTGCCGGGATCGGGGCCGATGGTTTTTCCCCAAACGGGGCACCGGCTGTTCTGCCAGGAGGAGATGAGGAATCATTATGAAGAAGATTATTATTTTATTCGTTGGAATGATCGGGATCGGGATCCCCTTGACTGTCGGGGCCCCACCTTCTTCTGGCATCGGGGCGCTCTGCTATTACATCGAAGATCAATGTGAGCCGATTGAGCGTCCGGATCCAGCCCGATGTCCCAATGAACTCGTTGCGATCTATGACAACGATTGCACCGATGAGGATATCGATGGCGATCGAACGATTAACTACGAAGATGTCGACATGGATGGTGATGGCCTCGGGGACTTAAGCGAATTTTCCACTCTAGGAACTAATCCCACAACCCCCGATACCGATGGAGATGGGCATTGTGATGGCACCAGAAATGTCTGTCGCGGGAATGGTGGAGCGTGTCGCGGGGAGATGACCGACTTTGTGATCTGTCAGTCACCCGATGGTGTCAAAGATCCCTGCCCGGCAAACCCAGCGATCGATGGGACGACAGCAGTTGAGAGCTATGCAGACTGCCAGCTGATCCGTCAGGTGGAAACAGTCGTCGAAACAACCGTTGAGAGAGAGACGGTAGTCATTGTGGTCGATCCCGATCTCGATAATGACGGGATTTGTGATCAGACCAGTTTGGTAAATGAGAGTGGTGTCTCCCTCGATCCAGTGACAGGGAATCAGGTCTGCAGCCTCTTTAATGGGGCCGCCGATAACTGCCCCTTTACGGCTAACGCAGACCAAGCCGATGTCTGCAATCGATCAGGTTCTACTTCATCGAATCAGACCTCAACAGGTGGACAAACCAATTCAGAGAGTCAGGGCCCGACAGCTCCCTCAAATACAGGTGGTGGTTATGCCGGCTCGGATGTGGAGGCAGACGTCTCCGTGGGCGGGGCTGGCGGCTGTAGCCTGATTTCTTTTAGAAAGAAGTGATGAAGAAAATTCTGTTTCTCACAATCACCACTTTTTTACTCCTGAGTGGGGCGATTTCGGCCTCTCCCAACTCCGGGATCGGTGCTGTCTGTTACTATCTGGAAGATCTTTGCGAGCCGGTGGAACGTCCCGATGCTGATCGTTGTCCCGCTGCCTACCTTTCCCTCTACGATTTGAATTGCAGTAATCAGGATAGCGACGGCGATCGAACGATTAACTACGAAGATATCGACATGGATGGTGATGGAGTAGGCGATATGTCAGAAATTCAATCGCTCGGGACAAGTCCCGCCTCTGCGGATACCGATGGGGATGGGCATTGTGATGGGACAAGAAATGTCTGTCGCGGAAATGGTGGTGTCTGCCGCGGTGAAATGACCGACTTCTTTCTTTGCCATTCTCCCAATAACCTGGCCGACCCCTGCCCTGCCAATGCTGCGATCGATGGGGCAACCCCAACAAACAGCTTTGAGAACTGTCAGATTATCCAGGAGGTTGTGACAACCCCGGTGACACCGGTGGAGAGGGAGCGAGTTGTTATCGTGACAGATCCTGATTACGACAATGACGGGATCTGCGATCAGATCGAGTTTGGATCGAATGGCACGAATATCAGTCCGACAGGTGAGGTCATTTGCGGACTTGCTGCGGGTGGAAAGGCAGATAACTGTCCTGTGACAGCGAATGCCGATCAGCTTGACACCGATGGAGATGGGAGCGGGGATGTCTGTGATCAGAATCCGATTCCTCCCCTTCAGCCCTCCGAAAATCCGAATGATCTCGATGCGGATCGTGTCCCTGACGACCTCGAACGGAATCTTTACGGGACAAACCCCAACAAAAAGGACACGGACGATGATGGACTGACTGACCTTCAAGAGATTGAGGGACCTACTTTTCAGAACGGGGCGGGACCTTTGGATCCCGATCTCGATTCCGATGGTGTTCTCGACGGGATGGACAATTGTCCGCTTGTCCCAAACACAGATCAGCAGATATCCGCCGGCGAAAATCGTGGTATCGCCTGCCACGATGATTATGATGGTGATGGGGTAAAAGACACTAATGACAATTGTGTTTATTTCTTTAACGAGGAACAAATCGATCGTGATGATGACAAGATGGGCGACGAGTGTGACCTCTTGCCAGGGGGGCCAGGTCAGTCGTTGTCTCGACCAGTCTCAGCAGGTGGGCGCGGCGGATGCCAACTCATTCGTGAGCCTTAAGAACGCGAAGCAGATTTTCACCTAAAACCGATCGAATCTCTTCTTCCTTCCAACCGAAATCCAAAAACATCTGAGTCAGCATCGGAAGTTTCGAGGCGTCCTCGAGACCATGAACCGGGACGATCGCCCCGTCGAAGTCACTTCCCAACGCCAGATGGCGTGCCCCGACAAGCTTTCTGACATGCTCAAAATGCTGGAGGAGATCGTTCATCCCCCCCCTTTGTCCCCGACAAAGATAACGCCAGGCAAAGATAATCCCGATGACACCATTGGTCTTGGCAACTGCCCTGATCTGGTCGTCATCAATATTTCTCCAGAGGGGACGCACGGAAGAGATACCGGTATGACTGACAATCACCGGTTTGTCGGAGATTTTCGCGGCGTCCAAGAAGGACTGACGTCCGACATGGGCTAAATCGATCATCATGCCGATACGGTTCATTTCGTTGACGACCTCATGACCAAAACGAGTCAAAGGGGTCTTGGCATCCGCTCCGACACCCCCAGAAGGGGTGCAAATCCGATTCTTCGTCAAGTGGGCGAGACCGATGTACCCCACACCCAGATCAAAGAATTTTTGAACGTTATGGAGATCCGCTTCAATATTGTGCCCCCCTTCGACACCGAGGAGTATCGCAATACGCCCTTTTTGATTCGCCTCGAGGATCCCCTGAGCCGTTGTTGCCAACTGGAGGTCTGAAGAATTTTCCGCAATTCTTTTTTTGATCAGCGCCGCCTGACGGAGACAGGATTCGAAACAGCCCTTTTCTGGATAGGGGAAGGTTCCTAACACCAAAAACTGTCCCTTATACCCCCCCTCCCGAAAACGGGGGATGTCGCAATGGAAGAAGCCGAACTTCCCGGGGAGGCCTGGCGTATGGCTCTTCTCGATCCGATACCGGACCCATTTCATCGGCATCGTCGTATCGGCATGGAGGTCAATCACGAGAGAGGATCGGTGGAGTTCAATCGCCTCCTGAGAGGGCTCCCGTGTCAGAGACAAACGACCTCCATAACCTCCCCAGGATTTTTCGAGACATAGGATTTGGCGAGGGTTGAAAGGCGGGCGAATTTTTCCTTTAGATTCCAACGCTCGGAGGCGGTCTTTGCCTGATCGAAGAGGGATCGGATTGATTGAACCAGCTCTGGGTGAGAGATCAGCTCGGGAAGATGCTGATAAAAATCATCAATTCCATGCATTCGGGCATAAAGGATAAGCCGGTTTGCAAACTCTCGGGCAAGCCTTATAGAGGTTCCTGATCCGTTGGTGATCAAGACATCTCCTGATTCGTAGTTGGTCAGGGTCATTTGAGACATCGGAGTTCCTTATTGCGTGACAGGATGAAATCAGCTATCTCCCTCGAACAGCTATGTCAACGGAAGCTTACGCCGGCGCCAATCAGGAGATTAAACCTTTCTTTCGATATCATCTGATTCCCCAGATCTATTTTTTCCTCAACGGTTTTCCAAAAGGGTCTTTTATCTCGATCGACGTAACCGACCAATGCAATTTGAGGTGCGAGCATTGTTATTTCTTCGAGCAAGAGCAGGAAGGGATCCTCGATGTCGAAGGTTGGGAAAAAAAGATCATGGAATTAAAAAACAGGTCCCGTTTCTTGCATAGCTGTACCTGGGTTGGGGGAGAGCCTTTACTCCGAAAGGGGATCATTGAACAGTGCAAGAAACACTTTCTTCACAATCTTATTGTGACGAATGGAACGACACCGCTCCCTGATTGGCCTGATGTCTATTTCCATGTCTCGATTGATGGAAACCGTGAGGCGCATGAGAAGATGAGACGACAAAAGGGGCTCTACGATTTAATGATGAAAAACTGCAGTCGGTCCCATCTAAATGTGAAGGGGACAATGTGCATTACCTCCCTGAATATCGATACGATTGAAGAGGTCCTGGATGACTGGCGTCCCCATCTGAAGGGGTTTATGTTCGATTTTTATACCCCGATTCAGGGTTTGTCGGATGACCTTTGGCCCGGATGGGAGAAGCGGGATGCCTGCATCGATCGTCTGATTCAGCTCAAAAGAGAAAAATATGGCGATTTTATCGATATGCCGGAGAGGGTCTTGGAGCTGATGAAGTCCGGAAACTCAAAAAATGTGACGGATCACTGCATCTTTGAAAAGAGGGGGCATTCGTTGACCACAAAGGGGGAGATCAAACCAAAATGTATGCTGGGACCAAAGGCCGATTGTGATCGATGTGGCTGTGTGGTCCCTTTTTATCTGCATTATCGGATCGAGAAGAAGACAATTCTGAAGGCCACAGCCAATGAGGTCCGAAGGAGGGGAAAATATCTCCTCACAACGATTAGGGAAAAATTACGATAATAATATTGTGAAGAAAGAATGGAGATCTGGAAGGACGCCCCATTGTGAGGGGGGAAAACCCCAGGGCGATCTCAATGGGTCGAAGGGGACTTATGGAAAAGTTAATAATTTCAATTGGTTATTGAGTTATACCGAAGTGGTTGAGATGGCAGGGAAATTGCTTCATTAGGGCGTTAAGGAGGCCGATATGCCAGATGGAATTAATGAGATTAAGAGAATGGCTCAAGCAGGACAGAGATATGCGGTCGATTGGGAAAAGGTTCAAGAGGCCCAAGTTCTTTTAGGTCAACTTCATCCAAAAAACTCAACAAAGGCTACTTCACTTGCTGGACAATTAGAAGACAATCCATCTGTAGGGAATGTGGATCGTATCATCCGTGAGGCGGAAGAGGCGCTCGGTCTTCGTAAACTAACCCAGGCAAGTCCTGAAAGATCAGGGGCAGTGCTCGGGGCCTCCCGTTTCCGAACGACAGCGGTTGATCGTTCCCCTGTCCGTTGGCAAGAGGCCTGTGGTTCTTTGGGGGCGATGTCCGAAGGTGATTTTCAGACAATGAGATTAAATGCTGGGGATGCGCGAGTTGCTCTTTATAACCCTGTTGAAGAAGGGATCAAACAGGCTCTAAGGGGGTAAAAATGACCGCCAAAGAACTCATTTTAAAACAGCCAAAGTTAAAAGCCCTTTTTGACTCCCCAAAATTTCTCTCCCTTCCAAAGGATCGACAGGATTACATGGTCGATCTGATCGAAGATGCCCTTTTTTGGATCGATCTCGACGACAAACCACATTCTTCAGACGGATTCAAGTTCCTTGCAGCGACTTACGGTCTTCAAAAGGCCCAGAGTGAGGCCCATGAGAAAGATCTCCAAGGTCGGGAATTAGAGAAGTTCATCCGTCCCCATCAGGATCTCTATACGATGTTCAATCCCTATTCAGGGAACGCCAACGAATCCAAAAAGAAATAGTTAAAATTCAGCGACTAAGTTTGTTCGAACCCCCCAAACCCAATTAGACGGATCAGGGGTAATCGCATGAATCCCGGCGGCGTTTGACGGATTGATCAAGAGATCCGCCTGGACATCATAGGCCTGCCCCGGCAAGAGAACGCCTCCTGTGACATCCCATAAAAAGTGATCGAAGAACCGTCCTTCGAAATTGCCATCGAATTCAATGCCGTACCACTTTTGGGATTGAACGACATGCGGAAGGTCGGCAATTCCTATCATCTGTGAAAAATCGATGTCATAGTTGTTGGCGGGGGCCCAGGCGGTGATGAGCTTGAAACCTGCCTTGGCAGGACCTGCCTTCGCCACAATCGGTTTGAGATTCAAGTGCTGCCAGTAACCGAAGGTGCCGTAGTAGGCGTTATTGATGAAGTTCCCCGTGATCGGTACTGCACCGACTAAGGTACGGCTGCCAGCCCCATTCCCATTGGCCTGTGTAATTCTGGGAGAGGTCCCAAGGGGCGCATGAAAGAGGAGCATCGCAATCTGATAATCGGGTCTAAACCCGAATTGGGTTATCCGAGACGACATCGGTTGTGAGTCCCCTGAGGCATACCCTCCCTGGAAAAGAAATTCTCCAAAACCATAATCCCCCTTTAATTCCGCAGCCCCCATGTAAACGAGGAGACTGTTTTCATTTCCGGAGGAAGGAACTTCAATCGGCCCACGCGCGTTTGCTGGGAGATTATTAAAGGGAATCGCATCAACCGCCAAACCAGTAGCGAGCTTACCTGTCATGACGGCAAATTCGCCCTGAAGCTTCCAGGGACCATTCCCTACCGCCAAATAGATATCTCCAAACCGAATCAGTGTATTTCCGTCCTTACCGGCCGGGGCGAGATCTCCCAGTTGGGCGTTGTCATTCGCATCCAGAATCGGTTCTCCATTCCCATCGACGAGGATAGGCCGTGCTGTCGTCGTCGTCTGACCTTCACGTCCATTTCGATAACGGACACCGGCAAAGGTACCGAGTGTAAATACCTCATCCCATTCATAGATAAGGATTCCGGCAAACTGCCGCATATCCTCCTGAGGAGTTGTTAAGGTGCCGCCTAATCCACTGATTCGGGGGTCGGTCTGTTTCGTAAAGGCAACGTCGGCCGAGGCACCCAGAGAGATCATTCCAAACCCTTCCTGCTCTATCCCCGCAAGCCAGAGGAGACGATCGGCACTATCCCCAAAATCGTCATACGGCCCATTTCCGCCATGTTGAAAGATCCCTAAGCCCCAATGGGATGGCTGCCGTCCGATTCGAAACTTCCCCCCAGGCGTCAGCAGATCCATATAAACGCGTCTGACATTGAGCGCCTTATTTTCCCCCGCCTCACCCCCCGTCGTCCCGATCGTTCCGCCAGCCCCCGGGAGTTGAATCGTCCCGACAATCGGTGAGAGAAAGTCGATCTGTTTTGTTTCCTCGGTCCCAGCAATGACATTATCGAGGATGTCAAATTGACTATGGATCGATATGTTGTCGTTTAGCTTGAGGGTTGGATCGAGCCTGAGGCGATGCTGGGTAAAGAGCATCGAACCAAATCGATCGTTGCCCCCAAGACCTCCTTGATCGACGCTGGAGGGTTGTTGGGTGTCGAGATCATGATAGGCAACAATACGGTTCCGAAAATAACCAGGTGCCGAGAAATCAAAGGCACTGACAGTAAACGGAGCTACGACGAGGATAATAAATATTGGAACAGTGCGTCGCAAAGATGCTCTCTTTCTGATCCCCAAGGCGACTGCATGTTAGTATTTTTCAGTGGAGAGTCAAACAAAAGAAAAAAGCGCCCCCGCCAAACGGGGGCGCTTTGAACAAGCATCAACAACAGCTAATTTACATCATCCCGGCGCCTGGAGGCATAGCCGGAGGAGCTGATCTTTCTTTTTCCTCAGGATGCTCAGCCACCATCGCCTCTGTGGTCAACAGAAGGGAGGCGACACTCGCAGCGTTTTGAAGGGCGCATCGACTGACCTTTGTCGGGTCGATAATGCCGGCCTTCACGAGATCCTCAAACTTTCCAGCCTCTGCATTGAATCCGAAGCTGGCAGTTCCTTTTTTGATCTCTTCAATAATGACGGCACCTTCATATCCACCATTGGCAGCAATCCATCGTGCAGGCTCCTCAAGGGCCCTTCTCACGATATCAACACCAAACTGTTCCTCCTGACTTGGTTTGATCTTTTCAAGGGCTGGGATGCAACGAATGAAGGCGACGCCACCACCTGGAACGATCCCCTCTTCGACCGCAGCGCGCGTTGCATGGAGGGCATCTTCAACTCGGGCCTTCTTCTCCTTCATCTCAGTTTCAGTCGCAGCACCGACATTAATCACCGCAACGCCACCGACCAGCTTTGCGAGTCTCTCCTGGAGCTTCTCCTTGTCATAGTCAGAGGTCGTCTCCTCAACCTGGGCACGAAGCTGCTTCACGCGACCTTCGATAGCTACCTTCTTGCCGGCTCCATCGACGATCGTCGTGTTGTCTTTGTCGATCGTCACTCTCTTGGCACGCCCGAGATCTTCGAGTCGGACATCTTCAAGTTTGCGACCCAACTCCTCGGCAATCGCAGCACCGCCAGTGAGAATAGCAATATCCTCAAGCATCGCCTTGCGACGATCTCCAAATCCAGGGGCCTTGACGGCACAGCATTGGAGGGTCCCACGCAACTTGTTGACGACGAGAGTTGCAAGCGCCTCGCCTTCGACATCCTCGGCAATAATCAATAGGGGTCTTCCAGAGCGGGCAATATTCTCTAAGAGAGGAAGCAGCTCTTTCATGGAGCTGATCTTTTTCTCATTGATAAGAATATAAGGATCCTCAAGAACCGCCTCCATCCTCTCGGCATCCGTAACGAAATAAGGCGAGAGGTATCCACGATCAAACTGCATACCCTCAACAACCTCCAGGGTGGTGTCCATCGACTTCGCCTCTTCGACGGTAATCACACCCTCTTTGCCGACCTTATCCATCGCCTCGGCAATAATCTTCCCAATCGTCTCATCGTTGTTGGCAGAGATCGTACCCACTTGGGCAATCTCTTTTTGATCCTTCGTTGGTTTGGAAATCTTCTTTAATTCGTCAACAGCAGTGGAAACCGCCTTTTCAATACCACGCTTGAGTGCCATTGGATTGTGTCCGGCAGTCACCATCTTGGCACCCTCTCGGTAAATCACCTGGGCCAAGACAGTTGCGGTGGTGGTCCCATCACCTGCGACGTCAGAGGTTTTAGAGGCGACCTCTTTGACCATCTGGGCACCCATGTTTTCAAATTTATCCTGGAGCTCGATCTCCTTCGCGACGGTCACACCATCTTTTGTAATGGTAGGTGAACCGAATGACTTCTCAAGGATGACATTGCGTCCCTTGGGACCCAAGGTAACCTTGACCGCGTTGGCAAGGGCGTTGACCCCTTTCAGGATCGACTCACGGGCCTTCTGCTCATAGATGATATCTTTTGCTGGCATAAATCCTCCTTGGACTTTTTTAAAAGTTATTCAACAATCCCTAAAACATCTTCTTCACGTAAAATGAGGTGCTCTTCGCCTTCAATTTTCACTTCGGTCCCTGAAAATTTGCTGAAGAGGATCTTTTCACCGACCTTGACCTCAAGAGGGACAACCTTTCCATCGTCAAGGATCTTCCCTTTACCAATCGCGACGACCTTCCCCTCTTGGGGTTTTTCCTTCGCCGTGTCGGGGATAATGATCCCCCCTGCAGTCTTTTCCTCTTCATTCAGTCTCTTCACAAGAATTCTGTCCTGAAGCGGACGGATCTTTGTTGTTTTCTTCTGTTGATTAGCCATGGTCTTCTGAACCTCCTTTTAAAAATAAAATTAGTTTTGAGTCGTTAAATTTTGCCTCTTGCCAAAGGCGGCGGGAATATAGTCATTTCCCACCACTTGTCAAGGGGGGGACTCAATGTTTAAAGGGGTGTGGGTAACATTGTGATTCCCCTGTGTGATCTTATGGTTAACTATTTGATATCTATATGAAAAATGAAACCATAGCGGCGATATCAACAGCCTCAGGGAGCGGTGCTATTGGGATCGTCAGACTTTCCGGTCCTGATTCCCTCTCCATTTTGAAAAAAACATGGTTTGGAATAGGGCCTGATCAATTTGAGCCAAGGAGGTTCTATCTTGGAGAGATCCGATCGATTTCCAATGGTGAGACGATCGATCAGGTATTAGCCGTCTGGATGAAGGACCCCTCGTCATACACCGGGGAGGATACCCTCGAGATTCATGCCCATGGAAGCTGGGCAATTTTAGAATTGATCCTTGAGAATCTCTTGGCCTCTGGGGCGAGGTTGGCCGAGCCGGGTGAATTTACCCTCCGCGCCTTCAAGAATGGAAAGGTGGATCTTGCTCAGGCAGAGGCTGTCGCGGATCTGATCAGTGCAACAAACCGTGAAGCGGCAAGGCTCGCGGAAAGGCAGCTTGCGGGGTCGCTATCACTCTTTATCTCAAAACTTAAGAATAACCTGACAGTCTTGAGGGCTCAGATGGAGGCGATGATCGATTTCCCAGAGGATGAGGATGTCCAAGGACTACGATACAACGAGATCAGCGATCGGATTTCATCTGTCGAAAACGAGATCGTCTCATTACTCAAGACCTATCAGGAGGGCCGGATCTATCGAGACGGGGCTCGTGTGGCGATTGTCGGACGTCCCAATGCCGGCAAATCGTCTCTTCTAAACTCGCTAGTTCGGCAGGAAAGGGCGATTGTCCACGAAACTCCTGGGACCACTCGAGATGTTGTTGAAGAGACAATTGATCTGGAAGGGTTGCCGGTTCGCTTTCTGGATACCGCTGGGATTCGTCACGATCCTGAACCTATCGAGGCCTTAGGAATTCGTCGAACGATCGATCGGATCCAGGCGGCTGACCTCATCCTCGCTGTTTTTGATTCAAATCGCCCTTGGAACGATGAAGATGAAGAGGTTCTCGCCTCACTAAAGGAAAGAAACTTTTTTTGTGTCTATAACAAGATTGATCTGCCAGCCGCTTTTCCGGCGACCTATCTGCTCGATCGGAGTCGATCGAATCATTTATTCCCCGTTTCGGCAAAAGGGGGCATCGGTCTCGAGGAGCTCAAGTCGTCGATCCGGGCCCATTTTCTAAAAGGAGACAGGAGTTCAGATCTCGTACTCACAAGCCTGCGTCACAAGATGGCATTGGAAAAAGGGGTTGAGGCGCTGCATGCGGTTTATGAGTCGGCCCAAAAGAGGCTTTCATACGAATTCCTGGTTTCAGACCTTCGGATCGCGACGAATCACTTGTCGGAAATCACCGGAGAGATTACGTCGGAAGCGGTTCTTGGGGAAATTTTTTCAAAATTTTGTATCGGGAAGTAGCTTTTTTCTGGCAACCTCATACAGTTCCGCTTCGATAGGCTTTTCAGGAGGCAGCAAATGGGGTCTGTTGATCTCCTTCTCTCACTTGTCGTTCATACCTATCAGCAGCTGGGTATTGGGCCCATTGATTCCATTGATTGGACAAAAATAACTCGGGAACAAGACGATAAAGTCGACAAAGCGCTTTATTACGACTCGGGGAACGGACTGACCATCCTCGCCGAACGCGAGAAAGAGACAACCTCTTTACGAGTGGCACGATGGGTAGGCGGGACTGCCCGAATGAATCTTGTTAATGTTTCTCTTCGAGACGATGCCGTTGATGTTTATAAATATGTTCGTCAGGGGGCTGATCTTGCGACCGAGAGGGAAACCCATACCGCTTCTGCATCCTTTCAAAGAACTCAAGAATGCGGTACCCTACCGAAACAAACCGATGTTTACCTACATCCTGTTGATCCCGACGATCCGACCACGCGAAATCATCTTTCATTCCGGAGGGCGGAAGTCATTGTTGTCACACAAAGAGAGCTGAGGGGTACTGTTGTTAACAAGACAAGAAAGGTTTTTCCACCAGCGCAAATCCATCCGACCAGCGCCGAGATCCTCGAACATTCTGTGCCTCGTGCCCCCGGAAATCTGGCAGCGAGATCAACTCAGGGGATTACCCATCTGATGACGGAATTGGCCATTCGGGCCGCCAACTTTCTACGAGGCCCCTGGATCGAGCTTCGGGATTGGGACGCCAGTTTTTTTAAGGTTGGCATGATCGCCCTCTTTGTCTCCACTTCTATTTATCTTGGTTCTCAGATCACCTCTAAGAAAGTTGAGGCCTGAGTGGGGATCCTAAGTCCTCGACTCTCGCTGATCTTGGCAACCCTGGAGAGACTCGGCTACCGATCAATCGATGGAAATGGTTTGACAGCCGATGAGTATTCCGCTCGTTACGTTGATCATCGAACCAATCTCAATGTTATTGCGTTTGAACATAGGGGCGTTTCTATCCTGAGTGTGAAGCGACCTGTAAGCGATGGATATTCCCGTTGTGTCCAGGTTCAGGATGGTCCCTGGATCTACCTTTTTAAATACACACGAATGGATCATCGGGTTAATGATCAGCAGGGTTGGGCTGCCTTCTTTCCCACCGCTGCTGAAGGGGCTTCTCCCTCAAATTCCGGGTTTATTCTTCGTTCTACGGAGATAGAGGGTGTTCGTACCGAGACAATGGTGACTCCAGAGGGAAAACGGGGGGCCAATCTTGTCAGAGAGGAAAAAGTGGGAGCTGAGGTGACTGAGAAGGCACAGAAGGTCCTGACTCGGATACGGGAGGGGGCTGAGCATGTCGAATTCGATGGAGTTTATTCAGTCCCTCGGGCCCCACAGGGTTTGGATGTTCGCCATATCCATCGCAGACCTCGCATTATTGCCGACCTCGCTGTCCGTGCCGCAGATCACCTACGAGGGCCTTTGGAGGGTCTCAATAGTTGGGGCTCCGGCTTTTTCAAACTCGGTGCCTTCGCCCTTCTCTTCTTCTCCGCCTCCGTTTTTCTGAACGAGGCAGCGTCATTCAATCCAATCACGGATCGGTTTTCTGAAGAAATCCTCAAGGGGAATTCCCCCCGTCCCGATGGCAATCTTCTTTTGAGGGTGAAACAATGTTGAGAACATTTCCATACCGGGGAAACTTTCTCTCTTGCGCCCGCTTTTGATTTCGATCGCCGTGATTTTGGCCCCTTTCTTTAAAACAAAATCGACCTCCCGATTTTTTTCACGCCAATAAAAAAGTTCTGTTTTTGTTCCTCGAACTTCATTCAGGAGATGTCCCCCCACGGCCGATTCGACAAGCCTGCCCCACCGCTCTTTATCCCTTTGGGCCTCTTCAAATAAAAGTGGTGATTGAGCTGAGATCAAGGCGTTGTTCCAGACCTGTAGTTTAGGACTCGATCCCCGTTGACGTTGCCGGGAACCACTGAACTTGGGAAGTCCGCTCACAAGACCACATCCTCCCATGAGATCTAAATAATGGGCCAGCGTGGTCGTGTTTCCTTCCTCTTGAAGCTGCCCCAACATTTTTTGGTAGGAGAGAATTTGCGAGGAATAGTCGCATCCCAATTGAAAAAGGCGTCGCAACAAAGCCGGTTTGTCGACTCGTTTCAGGAGAAGAATGTCTCTGGAGATGGTTGTCTCGATGAGGGAATTCAGAATATAATGTGACCATCGGTCCTCGTCATGAATGAGTTCAGCGGCGCCAGGGTACCCCCCAAAAAAAACATATTGTTCCAAGCTCCAATCGTACGCCTCTTTCATTTCAACATAAGACCAATGTTTGACCGGAATAATTTCAAAACGCCCGGCCAGGCTTTCAGTCAGCCCTGTCTGGAGCAAAAGAGGGGAAGAGCCGAGCAAGACAACTTTTAAAGAAATGTTTTGGTGGCGGTCTTCGTCCCAGAGACGTTTAACCACCTCGGACCAGTTATCAATTTTATGAACCTCATCAAGAAACAGAACAGCCTCTTTCGAGGCCTTGACTTTAAGGCGGCCCATTTCCCATTGTTCTTCAATCCAAGTGGGGCCCTGGAGGGTGGTCTGATCAGCCGAGGCGTAATGAGATGGGATCGAAAGTTCTTTTTGCGCCTGCTCTGCCAGCGTTGTTTTTCCCACCTGCCGGGGGCCGGAAAGGACCTGGATAAATCGGAGTGGCTCTTCAAGGCGAGCTATTAAAATATTGATAATACTACGTTTATACAATTTACTCATAATATTGAGCAATTTTACTCAACGATAGGAGTGTTTGTCAACCAGCTTAATCTAGACAACTCATTGAGAAAATAACCGATAACCTATTGTATGTTAGGTCCAGCCCTTAGAAGAGTTGCCCAAGTTGTGAGTCGTCATACCCCTGTTCTATCAGGGACCTTGCCTGCCCTGAATGTTCCTCCTTTTACACCCTCCTCATTTATAAGAGCGGTCTCCCGCGCAGGACAATGGCTCAAGGAGCCGACGGTTCTAAGGACTGTCTTGCTTGGGAATTTAACCCTGCCAGCGGCTATAGCACTTCATGAAGCAGGGTGGGACCATGAGGTTTCTGTTTATTCCGCATCCGAGGCTGCTGAAATAAATAAAGACCTGAAAGATACTTTTAATGGGGAAAGCATGGTGGGAGCATGGGTGGGGCTTGTTGCTGGAATCGCCCTTATAAATTTTTTACTAGAGGAGGTACCTTTTCGTTTTGGAATTTTGGGGGTGGGAACAAGGTTGATCAAGAGAAGCTGGGCGCCACCGGTCTTGAATATTGTTCAGGCGCTCCTTTTCTCTGCCTTTCATCTTACGAACCCTTGGGAGTCAGTTGTTTCATTGACACAAAAGGGGTTAGTTGGATTTCTTTTTGGCAGACTCTTTCTGGCCAATTCTCTTTCAGGCCCGCGGAGTTTACGGACTGCCGTTCTTAGGAGTTGGTCAGCTCATTTTCTGCTCAATTTGTCAGTCTTTGCCTCGGACGCACTATTTTGGGATGATCTTTTGGGATGATCTGATGATTTATAATTAAAGGCTATTGAACCCGCCATTCCCTTCATTGTAAGAACTAAGCCTTATGTCTTCCCATAAGTATTACGACATCATCGTGATCGGCGGCGGACATGCCGGTTGTGAGGCGGCGCTGGCGGCCTCACGAATGGGGTGCCAGACGCTGCTCCTCACCTCGAACATCGAAAACATCGCCCAGATGAGTTGCAATCCCGCGATTGGTGGGATCGGAAAGGGGCATCTTGTCCGTGAGATCGACGCCCTCGGTGGAGAGATGGGAAAGGTGGCCGATGCGACCGGCATCCAGTTTCGTCGGCTCAATGCGAGCAAAGGCCCCGCCGTGCGGGGAACCCGCTGTCAGTCGGATATGCTTGAGTACAAGATCAAGATGAGGGGGATTTTGGAAAATCAGTCTTACCTTGATATCAAGCAGGCGATGGTCGATCGAATCTTGGTCATCGATGAAAAGATCGAGGGGATCGAAACAAATATCGGTGAGGTATTTCACGCAAAGGCAGTCATCCTCTGTTCAGGGACCTTTCTGAAGGGGCTCGTTCATATCGGTTTCAAAAATTATTCGGCAGGTCGGGCCGGTGACTTTGCCTCGATGCGGCTCAGCGAAGAATTAAAAAATCTTGGATTTCCCGTCCGTCGCTTAAAGACAGGGACCTGTCCACGTCTTGATGGAAGGACGATTCATTTTTCGAAATTGGAGAGACAAGACGGAGATGATCCCCCTCCCCTCTTCTCTTTTTCCGGGATTAAGCCCGAGCTTAATCAGATCCCTTGTTACCTAACCTACACGAACGAAACAACCCACGGAATTATCAAAAAAAACTTATCAAAATCAGCTATTTATGGAGGGGCTATCCAAGCAACAGGACCACGATATTGTCCCTCGATCGAGGACAAGATTGTCAAGTTCTCGGGAAAATCGAGGCACCAGATTTTTTTGGAGCCGGAGGGATTGAAAACACTCGAGTGGTACCCAAACGGTCTCTCCACCTCTCTCCCACTTGAGGTTCAACATGAGATGCTCCGGTCTATTGAGGGACTCGAAAAGGTTGAGATTCGTAAGCCAGGTTATGCGATTGAGTATGACTATGTCTCACCGACAGAACTCTCCCCTACCTTGGAAACCAAGAGGATCGAAGGGCTTTATCACGCGGGTCAGATCAATGGGACAACCGGATATGAAGAGGCGGCGGCTCAGGGGTTCATCGCAGGGGTCAATGCTGTCTTGAAACTTCAAGGGAAGGGACCGCTCATTTTAAGTCGAACCGATGCCTACATCGGTCTCTTGATCGATGATCTAGTGACCAAAGGGGTCATCGTCGAGGATCGCGAGGAACCGTATCGTATGTTCACCTCTCGCGCCGAATACCGACTCCACCTTCGGGAGGACAATGCCGACTTGAGACTTCGGGAAACCGGTCGATCCTTAGGTTTGGTCAGCAATCGAGACTACGAACGTTTTCAAAAAAAGGTTCGGGAAATTGCCGATATCCTGGTCTTGCTCGAGAGGCGTTATTCAGGCGAAAGACTTTTGGATATCCTGAAGAGGCCAGAGATAAATATTAGTAATATCATTGACTTATATGGATTTAATGGCGGTCCATTTTCAAAAGAGTCTTTAGAAGAGGCCGAGATTCAAGTTAAATATGATGGATATCTCAGCAGAGAAAAGCTGGAGATGAATCGATTCGAAAAACTGGAGACGGTGAGGATCCCTGACAATTTTGCATTCGAAGGAATCCCTGGTCTTTCTCGAGAGGTGGTTGAGAAACTGTCTCGTGTGAAGCCAAGATCTCTCGGTCAGGCAAGGAGGATCTACGGAGTCACTCCAGCAGCGATTCAGATTCTCTCAATTTTCATTAATAAATAATTGATCTTCACGAACGATTTAAAAAAAGAGCTTCGGTCTTATTTTGAAAATGGGCTCCGGTCCTTATCCTACCCATTTGAACCATTTTGGATCTATCTGCAGCTCCTTGTTAAATGGAACTCCAAGATCAATCTCACCACCATCACAGATCCAATGAGGGTTGTTGAAGAACATTTCATCGATTCCCTAGCAGCAATTCCTTATTTAGAAAAATCAAAGAGCCTCCTCGACATTGGGAGTGGCGCTGGATTTCCAGGGATCCCCTTGGCTATTGCACGACCTGAAGTGCAGATAGTTCTCTGTGAGTCGATCAAGAAAAAGTCAGACTTTTTAAGAGAAGTGGTTCGCCAGCTCAATCTTAAAAATGTAGTCATCAAAAACATGAGACTCGAGGAGGGATCGATTTTGGGGCGATTTGATTCGATTGTTTCACGTGGAACAATGGATATTCATAGCCTCATAAAACTATCAGGCCCATCCCTCAGCCAAAATGGGCAGATAATCTCGTATAAGGGACCTGAGGTTGAGAAGGAGCTGCTAGAATTGGAGTTAAAGGGGCTCCGAATTGAGGAATACCGATATCTTCTTCCTTATTCAAAAAAGAGACGGGTTTTAATTATTATTAAAAAAACCAATTAGGGGGAAATTACTTACTGGTCGCAGGCATCGCCAGTCAAATCACTGTCCTGATCAGCCTGGTCCGGGTTTGAGACAGAAGGGCAATTATCATCGACATCGGAGATTCCATCTTGATCGATATCTTCCTCGATCAACTTTGTCCCACTGACAATCTGTGATGCCTCTGGGTCCTCTAAGGATTCATCACCGCTGCAACCATAAAGGCCAGCGAGGACAATAAAAAGAAATAGACCTATCGCCTTCATAATAAGATTATCGTTACTCCTACCAGCTCAAGTTGTCTTCGAAAAGTTTTTTTAATGGGCATTATTTTTATTGCTTTATCATATAAAAGTGGCATAATTTTGTTATTAAATCAAAAAATTAAATAAATGATTGAAATTATAGGCTTTTGTAACCAAAAAGGGGGGGTTGGTAAAACAACCACAGCTATTAATTTAGCTGCTTCGGTTGCCGATCAAGGAAGACACGCCCTCCTGATTGATCTCGACCCCCAGTCCAACACCACAACCGGCCTCGGATTTCAAAAAAACTCAGTTATTTCAAATAGTTATAATCTTGTTATTGATAATTTTCCGCCGAACCCTGTCAAAACAGCGCTTCCCAATCTCGACTTGATCCCCTCAACCTCGGATCTCGTCGCCGCAGAGGCGAATCTCTATGGAATGTCTGAAAAAGAGTTCCGTCTGAAGAAGGCGCTTCAGGCGTTTCAGGGGGACTATGACTTTGTCTTTATCGACGCCCCGCCCTCTCTCGGGCTTTTGACAATCAACATTCTGGCGGCTGCTACCTCTATCATCGTTCCTGTCCAGTGTGAGTACTACGCCCTTGAGGGATTAACCGATCTCCTCCAAACGATCGACGCCGTGAGGGAAAAATTAAATCCGGCCCTTGATATCTCCGGCATCTTGCTGACGATGTATGATCGCAGAAATAATCTCGCGAAGGAGGTTGAATCGGATCTTCGAAATCATTTTGTTGAAAAGGTTTTCAAGACGGTTATCCCTCGATCCGTCCGTCTCTCGGAGGCACCAAGCCATGGGAAGCCGATTATTCTTTACGATCCGTACTCATCCGGATCTCAAAGTTATCAGGAAGTTGCTCGCGAATTTTTAGAGAGAATTAAAACAAAGGAAAAGGAAGAAGGGGGTGAAGAAAAATGGAAAGAAAGGCGCTTGGTCGGGGGCTTGCAGCCCTCATTTCGTCAAAGCCTGAGGTAGAGATTTCCCCTCAGGAAAAGGGGGAGGGGACAGTCATTCGTATGGTCTCCCTCGAGAGGATCCGTCCGAATCCCTCTCAACCTCGCAAGACCTTTCGTGATGAGACGATTCAAGAACTTGCCGCCTCAATTCAATCCAAAGGGATTCTGGTCCCCTTGATTGTTTCGGAGCGAGGTAACGGATACGAGTTGATCTCTGGGGAAAGGAGATTGCGGGCTGCGAAGATTGCGGGACTTCAGGAGGTCCCGGTGGTGATCCGACAAGCCGATGGGGCTGAAAAGCTGGAGCTCGCCCTGATCGAGAACATTCATCGTGAAGATCTCGATCCTGTTGAAGAGGCGGCGACCTATAGTCTCTTGATGGAGCAGTTTGGTTATACGCAGGAGGGGGTCGCTGATCGGATCGGCCGTGATCGGTCGACGGTCGCCAATCTCCTCCGCCTCCTGAAACTGCCGATCAAGATAAAAGAGGCCCTCAAGGCAGGTCAGGTAACGATGGGGCATGCGAGGGCGCTTTTGGCGGTTCCTGAGATTGAGAAACAACTTTACTTCCTGGACAAGGTCATCGGAGAGGGGTGGTCTGTTCGCGAACTGGAGAGAAGGATAACAAACCAGAGGAATTATCTTGGAAGGGGGAAGGGGCGGATTGTTCCACTTCCAGCCTCTCTTTCAGGAATCCTTGATGAGATGAGGCGTATCTTGGGCACTCAGATCCAAATTGTTCCGGCAAGGCGTAAAAAAGGTAAATTTTACGGCAAGATTCTTATTGATTATTATTCAGAAGGCGATTTAGACCGTATCCATAAAATCATTGTCAGGAGTGTTTCATGAAAAAAGGAGGCAATATGTTTGGAGAAAAGAGCTCAGTGGGGGAGGCTTCTGGTCGGGGGCCGATTAGCGGTCTTCTTGAGAAAGGGTGTGAATTCGAAGGGAAGCTGACCTTCGATGGGACCGTTCGGATCAACGGGAAATTTAACGGGGAAATCTTCTCTGAAGGGACCCTCGTTGTCGGTGAGGGGGCGATCTTGGATGCCAAAATAGATGTGGGGAGCATCATGATTCATGGTGAGGTGAGTGGGAGCATCCAGGCGATCGACAGGATTGAGATGCATGCCCCGGCCGTGGTCAAGTGTGATATCCGCGCCCAGACCCTCGTGATCGATGAAGGGGTTGTTTTTGAGGGGAGTTGTTCAATGGGCAAGGGAGCCACTCTTCACAAGATTGAACCTGAAAAGCAGGTTGCAAACTAAATAAGTTTTTTTTTAAAAGGGAGAATGCCTGGGGGAGAGGATGTTCCTTCGGGCATTTTTTGTTTTTTATGGATCTGTTTCCTAATCAGACGGTGATTTTTCAGTGGCTACTTTTTATGACAGCGCTGTTTGCGCTGCACTTTGGTGTTTTTCGTCCCGTTCTCCATTTGATTCAGCAGAGAAAGGATCGAACGTCTGGCGAGAGGGAAAGGGTCGAGCAACTGAATCAACGAATTGAAACGCTTGTGGCCCAGTGTGACAAGAGGCTGGAAGAGGGGAGAAGGACTGGGGCCCTTGAAAAGGAGCGCCTGCTTCAGGAGGCAGAAACAGCAAGTCGAGAGGTGATCCATTCTGTTCGACAAGAGATCGAAAAGGAGATGGAAAAGGCACGTACCGATCTCGATCGGCAGGCACGAAGTATTTCTTTGCAACTCAAACAGCATGCCCAGGAGTTGGGGCGTGAAATTGCAAGTAAGGTTTTAGAGAAAGGGGTCTAAGGGATGGGAGAATTTCTTGCCAGCGGGATGCATTGGAAGCTTCTTAATTTTTTCATCTTTGTCTCCTTGCTCTTTGCGGTCCTGAGAAAGCCTGTCGCCGAGTTTTGGCGGACTCGAGCCCATCAGATCTCCTTCAATATAGAAGAGGCGCGGCGGCTCCGTCAGGAAGCCGGCAAAAAAGTGCTCGAAATGGAGAGTCGGATCAAAGGGCTTGATGATGAGATCCAGGCGCTTATTCGCGCACTGAAAGAGGAAGGGGAAAAGGAGAAGGGAAAAATTCTCTCCGACTCGAAGGATTATGCGGAAAGGTTAAAACGGGACTCTAAGAGGATCGTCCAGCAGGAATTACAAAAGACCAAGGAACAATTAAAACGGGAACTTGTCGATCTTTCAGTTCAGATGGCTGAACGCCAGATTCGTGACCAGATCCAGGATGAGGATCAGAAGAGACTGTCGGAAAAATTTGTTAAAGAGCTGGAGGTTCGAACATGATTTCAGGTTCCTTGGCCAGACGATATGCCCGAGCCTTTCTCTCTGTCACCGAAGAAGCAGGAGAGATCGAGTCTTGTGGCGAGGTGATCGAAAAAATGGCGGTTGCGATGGCCGAAGCGAAGGGGGTATTGGAGACACTTTCGGATCGCTCCTTCCCGCTTGGCGAAAGATTGAAGGCGATGGAGGAGATTTTGGGGAAAATCTCTCCGCCCGTTTTGCTCCGAAACTTTTTGTTTCTGCTTGTGGAGAAGGGGAGGATCGGTTCCTTGCCGGAGATCGCCCGGGAATTTTCGAAAATGAGGGATGAGCGATTAGGGATTGTTCGCGTTGGGGTTCTTTCAGCAGTGGAACCCTCGAAATCGCTCTTGTCTTCGATTGAAAAGGCGCTGAGTGATCGGATGGGGAAAAAGGTGATCGCTAAATCCAAGGAGGATCGCGATTTAATCGGAGGTGTGGTTTTAAAAATCGGGCATACTATCTATGATGGCTCTGTCAAAAGAGAACTGGAAAAAATTCAGGAGAGGATGATACAGGGCTCTCCAAGTCCCTAATAAGGAGTCAAAAATATGGAAATTAAGGCGGAAGAGATCAGTAATATTATCAAGAAGCAGATCAAGGATTATGGAAAAAAACTTGAAGTCGCCGAAGTGGGGACTGTTCTTTCTATTGGAGACGGGATCGCGCGGGTCTACGGACTTGAAAATGCAATGGCAGGGGAGCTTGTTGATTTCAAGGAAGGGATTCGCGGAATCGTTCTGAATCTCGAAGAAGACAACGTCGGTGTCGCGATCATGGGACATGATGTTGCGATCCGTGAAGGGGATACCGTCCGTCGTACCGGTCGTATTGCCGATGTCCCGGTCGGGAAGTCGCTTGTCGGGCGCGTCCTGAACGCCCTCGGAGAACCGATCGACGGGCTTGGGCCGGTGGAGACCAAGGAGCGACGAAAGATTGAGGTGAAAGCGCCGGGTATCGTTTATCGACAAAGTGTTCGGGAGCCGCTTCAGACCGGGATGAAGGCGATCGACTCGATGATTCCGATCGGTCGTGGTCAAAGAGAATTGATCATTGGTGATCGGCAGACAGGAAAAACAGCGATCGCCATCGACACGATTATCAACCAAAAGGGACAAGGCGTTCATTGTTTCTACATCGCGATCGGGCAGAAGCAATCAACCGTCGCCTTGGTCGTAGACAAACTGAAGAGTGAAGGGGCGATGGACTATACGACTGTTATGACGGCGAACGCCTCCGACCCGGCCCCACTTCAATTTCTGGCCCCCTATTCTGGTTGTACCATGGCAGAATACTGGCGTGACAACGGCCAGCATGCCCTCGTCATTTATGATGACCTCTCAAAACATGCTGTTGCCTACCGCCAGCTTTCCCTTATTTTAAGACGACCTCCGGGACGCGAGGCGTTCCCCGGGGATGTCTTCTATCTCCACTCACGACTTCTTGAACGTGCCGCAAAGATGTCCAAGGAGCAGGGGGGAGGCTCACTCACCGCCCTTCCGATTATCGAAACACAGGCGGGCGACGTCTCGGCCTATATCCCGACGAATGTCATTTCCATCACGGATGGTCAGATTTATCTCGAGACAGACCTCTTCTACGCCGGTGTTCGTCCGGCGGTAAACGTCGGCCTCTCGGTCTCCCGCGTTGGGGGAAATGCCCAGATCAAGGCGATGAAACAGGTGGCAGGCACCCTCCGACTCGAGCTCGCCCAGTATCGGGAGCTGGCGGCGTTTGCCCAGTTTGGAAGCGATCTGGACAAGGCGACACAGGCCCAACTCGCTCGTGGAGAGAGATTGGTGGAGATCTTGAAGCAGGGGCAATATCAGCCAATGCCGGTCACAAGACAGGTCTTACAAGTCTTTGCAGCAACTCAAGGATTTGTGGATGAATGCCCTGTTGAGAAGATTCAGAAGTATCTTCATGAAATGACCCTCTTCATGGAGACGAAGCATCCGGAAGTTGAAAAGGAATTGAATGACAAGAAACAGCTTGATGACCCTTTGAAGGACAAGATCCGCAAGGCGCTCGAGGAATTTAAGGGACATTTTGTCCCGTAGTTATGGCAACTTTAAAAACAATTCGTAAGAGAATCGCCTCGGTCAAGAATACCCAGAAGATTACAAAGGCGATGAAGATGGTCGCGGCGGCGAAACTTCGTCGGGCCCAGACCCGGCTCATGAATGCCCGCCCCTACGCCAATCAGGTGGAGAATCTGCTCCAGAATTTGGCCCAGCTTGCCGCCAGTGTCCCTTTATTGAAGAAAAGAGACGAAATAAAACGGGCAGAATTTCTGATCCTGACCTCGGATCGAGGCCTCTGTGGTGGATTTAATGGAAACCTCTTGAGACGGATCGAGGATTTCCTGAATTCGGAATGTGGCAGGTATCAAGAGGTTCGAATCCATATGGTTGGGAAGAAGGGGCGTGATTTCTTTCGGGCTCGAAGGCGCGAACTGGCGACTATCTCGACAGGGTTATACGACCAGATGAATTACGAAAAGACACTTAAGATGGCCGAAGATCTTCTCACGGGATACCAGGAGGAGAAATTCGATCACTGCTATCTTGTTTATAACCGCTTTCAATCAGCGATCAGTCAGGAGATCCGCATTGATCGTCTGCTCCCGATCGAGCCCAAACCGATCGAGGGGTATCTGCCTGAATATATCTATGAGCCGTCACGCGAAAAACTGGTGGGGGAAATCCTGCTGCGTGGGGTTGCGACGATGATCCACCGTGCCTTCCTCGAGAGTGTCGCCTCTGAATTGGGAGCCCGCATGGCGGCGATGGAGAATGCGACAAACAATTGCAATGACATGATCTACCGGCTGACCCTCCAGCTCAACAGGGTCAGGCAGGCGGCGATTACCAGGGAGCTGATGGATATTGTGAACGGGGCAGAATCACTAAAATAAGGCAGGGTTATTCTAGGAGATTTATGAAAATTATTAAAGGAGAAGCGGACATGCAAAAAGAAAAAGAACTTCCGAAGGGGCGAATCACACAGATTATCGGCCCAGTCGTCGATGTGCAATTTGGCTCATCGGAACTCCCAGAGGTTTATACCGCACTCAAGATCACGAATCCCTCTATCGATAAAAGAGAGTGGAATCTCGTCGTCGAGGTCGCCCAACACCTGGGTGAAAATACCGTCCGTTGTGTCGCGATGGACTCTACCGAAGGTCTTATCCGTGGAATGGAGGTTCAGAACACCGGGCATCCGATCGAGGTCCCTGTCGGAAAAGAGGTTTTAGGAAGGATTGTGAATGTCGTTGGTGAGCCTGTGGATGAATTGGGCCCTGTCCAGGCGAAAAAGAGATATCCGATCCATCGTCCAGCCCCTTCTTTCGTTGAGCAGAGCACCGCGACGGAGGTTTTTGAGACCGGGATCAAGGTGGTCGATCTGCTTGCCCCCTATGCAAAGGGAGGAAAGATCGGACTCTTCGGGGGGGCCGGTGTTGGGAAGACAGTCATCATTATGGAGTTGATCCACAACGTTGGTATGGAGCATGGAGGTTTTTCCGTTTTTGGAGGTGTCGGTGAGAGAACCCGTGAAGGGAATGATCTCTGGAATGAGATGAAAGAGTCCGGGGTCTTGGCCAAGACAGCTCTTGTTTATGGCCAGATGAATGAGCCACCAGGTGCACGTGCCCGTGTCGGTCTGACGGCATTGACTGTCGCCGAATATTTCCGTGATGAAGAACGTCAGGACGTGCTTCTCTTTATTGACAATATTTTCCGGTTCACACAGGCAGGTTCCGAGGTCTCGGCCCTCCTCGGCCGTATCCCATCGGCGGTCGGTTATCAGCCGACACTCTCGACCGACTTGGGGGAGCTTCAGGAGCGGATCACCTCAACCACGAAGGGCTCGATCACCTCAGTCCAGGCGATCTACGTCCCGGCGGATGACCTGACCGATCCGGCGCCCGCAACGACCTTTGCCCATCTCGATGCAACGACCGTTCTCTCGAGACAGATTGCCGAGTTGGGGATCTATCCGGCGGTCGATCCACTCGACTCGACCTCACGCGTCCTGACCCCGCAGGTGGTTGGTGAGGAGCACTACAAGGTAGCACGTGATGTCCAGAAAATCCTTCAGCGCTACAAGGACCTGCAGGATATTATTGCGATCCTCGGCATGGACGAACTCTCGGAAGACGATAAATTGATCGTTGCCCGGGCACGGAAGATCCAGAAATTTCTTTCTCAGCCGTTCTTCGTCGCAGCACAGTTTACCGGCCTCGAAGGGAAATATGTAAAGCTCGCCGACACGATCAAGGGGTTCAGGGAGATCGTGGAAGGGAAGCATGACGATTTGCCCGAGCAGGCGTTTTATATGGTCGGGACGATTGAAGAGGTGATCGCAAAGGCAGAGAAGTTGGCGGCTTAAAAAAATCCCCCCGCAATTGATTCAAAAATGTGCGGGGCCCCCCTTTGACAAAGGGGGGCATCGGGAAAAGATGCAAGAAGAGGAGAGGGGATTTTGTCAAAATTGAAACTAACCATTGTAACCCCTGAAAAGGCAGTCGCCTCTGAAGAGGTGGATGAGGTGGTGATCCCTGGGATCGCAGGGGAGTTCGGCGTCCTGCCCGAACACACGACATTCCTGACCGCCTTGGGGCAGGGGACCCTCACGTACAAAAAACAAAATTCATCAAAATCGTTTCAGATCTCAGGTGGTTTTTGTGAGGTACGCGAAAATCAGGTAACGGTCTTTGCCGATTCGGTCGAAGGCTGAGCCAAGAGCCCCTCAATAAACCGTTGTCTTGAAAAATCACCCAGGGTCACCACCGGGACAAGCTTTTCGCCCCCGAAGAGTTTTTTGATTATTTGGGAGATCGAAAGACCTTCATCTTTAAGTTTGATTGCCTTCTGCTGGGTCTCTTCCATAAACTCCAATTTTTTCTTCAACGCTTCCTTTCCATTTTTCAGAATGGGGGCATGCCCACAGAAGAGAGAGTCGAAATCAAGTGCCAGCGCCTGGCGTAGGCTGGTCATTGTTTTGAGGGGATCTTCTTCTCGCCTCCAATAACTTCTCCGTGCGGCGATGAAGAGGTCGCCGGAGAAAAGCCACCCCTCGCTCGGGACATAAAAAACATGCATATCCTCGGAGTGGCCCGGCATCGAGATCACTTCAAAGGTGTGATGTGCTGTCTCAATTTTTTTGGGCAGAGGCTCACTCATCCCACCCCAGCTTTTCCCCCACGCGAGGAGCGCATACAACTGTGACTTGCTGAGCTGATTCACAACCCCGCGTGCGATCTTCTTGACGCTGGAGGAGGGGGCGAGCACCGGAATCCCGGAGAGGTTCAGGCTGATCACATTCCCCGCATGATCCTCATGATAATGGGTGACGGCTGCCTGTGAGATGTTCTCGTTATCGAGAAAAGATTGAAATGGTTTGGAAGCACAGGGGCATCCGGTGTCAATCAATAACTGGTCGATGAGATAGGCATGGCAATGAAAATAGGCCTTTCCCGAAAAACTGCGGGCCATTGTGAGTCTTTTTGTGGGACCAAAACTGTCGACCTTGAACATTGTCCTAAAACCCCGCCTCATTTAAGAATACCTCGATCTGACTGAGATATTCTTTCTTGCCAATTTCATACCCATTATTATGGAGTGCCTCCTTCACTTCATAGAATCTCTTCGGATGTGGGGCGGATTCAAAGAGTTTTTTCCCCATCCAGAAAGGGACAGTCTCATCGGAGGTGCCATGGATCACGAGCAGCGGACTCCGGATCTTTCGAACCTTGTCGATCGATCGATAGATATCCGGAACAATCGGTTTGGGGATAAAGGGGTAATGGGTTTGGGCAATATCATGCAAACTTGTAAAGGTGCTCTGCAGGATCAAGGCACGTAGTGGTTCTCGTGTGGCAAGATCGGTTGCGTAAGCTCCACCGAGGGACTCCCCCCAGACAACGATCTGTTCGGGGAGGAATTTGGTCCCTTCCTTCCCCGAGACGAGCCACCGATAGGCGGCGTCGGTGTCTTTCTGTAATCCTTCGATCGAGGGACTCCCTTCACTGCCACCATATCCTCGGTAATCGAAGATAAAGATATTCCAACCGATCTTCAGGAGCTGTTTGATATGATCCAGCCGATCGCCAATATTTCCGGCGTTTCCATGGAGAAAAAGGAGCGTGCGATCCGGTTTTGTCCCAGGAAAGAACCAACCATGAAGCAAAAGCCCTTCGTCATTTTTAAATCGGACCTCTTCGTAGGGGGTTTCCATCTGTGAAGGATAGAAAGAAATCGATTTGATCGGGAAAAAAAGGAGTTTTGTCGCGAGCCAGGTGACGATCATATTAACACCCAATCTGCCTCGAGATCACCATTCTCTGGACTTCAGAGGTCCCTTCGCCGATCTCGAGCAGGCGTTGGTCTCTGTAAAATTTGGCAACGGGATATTCTTCCATCAACCCATAGCCGCCATGGATCTGAACGGCGGCATCGGCGACCCTCCCCATCATCTCGGAGGCGTAGAGTTTCGCCATCGCCGCCTCCTTCTTAAAAGGCTGGCCTTGGTCCTTCAACCAACAGGCCCTATAGAGAAAGGTTCGGGCCAGCTCGATCTCCGTCGCCATATCGGCCAATTTAAAGGCGATCGTTTGGTGTTTACAGAGCGGAAGCCCGAAGGTTTTTCGTTCCTGAGAATATTTCAACGCAGCCTCAAACGCCCCTTGCGCCCCCCCGACCCCCATCGCGGCGATCGCGAGTCGCCCTCCGTCGAGCGTCGCCAGCATCTGACGATAACCGTCACCCTTCTTTCCTAAAAGATTCGCCTCAGGGACGGTAACATCCTCGAAGAAGAGCTCGCCGGTATTGCTCGACCGCCAAGTGAGTTTGTGATGCATCTCGCGGGTACTAAAACCAACGGTTCCTGATTCAACAAGGATACAAGAAATTTCCTTATTTCCGTTAGACAATTTTCCGGTGACCGATTGGACCGTTATCCCAGCGGTGATCTTCGAGGCGCCATTCGTGATAAAAATCTTCGCCCCGTTGATGACCCACTTGCCGTTTTTGAGTTCGGCGCGGGTTGAGGAGTTCCCGGCATCACTTCCTGCATTTGGTTCGGTAAGACCAAACCCCCACAGTTTCTTCCCGGCACAGAGATCGGGGAGATATTTTTTCTTTTGCTCCTCACTCCCAAAATGAAAGATCGGCCCGATCCCGAGGCCGTTTTCTGCTGCGATAGTGGCTGCTTGGCAACCATCGACCCGTGCGAGCTCTTCGACAGCAATGATGTAGGAGAGGGTGTCCATCCCTTGCCCACCGTAGTTGGGAGAGACGGTGATCCCGAAGAGACCGAGCTTCCCCATTTTTTCAACAAGCCCATAGGAGAACTCCTCCTTTTCATCGAGCTTCTGGGCGATAGGACGGATCTCTTCTTCCGCGAACTCCCGAACCGTCTTTCGGAGCATCTCTTGTTCGGGGGTCAGATCGTAGGAGGGCATCTTATCTCCAGCGGGGGATCAAGCGAGGGACCTGTTTTTGATATTGACGATACTCATCCCCAAATCTTTCAACCAGCTCTTCCTCTTCAAAACGTGTCACAAAAGGGATCGTGATCAGGGCAGCCCCGAAGATACAGAGAACGAGCCAGGATGAGGTGAGAAGGGTAAGGCCGAGCAACATCACCCAATCAACCAGATAAAAAGGATGGCGCACCCATCGATAAGGCCCCATGATCACGATTGAGATCTTGATTTTTTCCGGGTTCATTTGAGGACGGAGAAACAGGGTGCTTAGGCCCAAGGTCTGTACCGTCCAAAAATGGAAAAGAAGGGCAAAGAGTACCAATGAGACCCCGATCGGAATTGAAAAAGGGATTGGTGAAAACTGCCAATCAAGAAAGAGCGATGATTTTTTATAGAGGAAAAGATCGATCAGAAAAAAGTAGACAGCAATGACCCAAACAGAGGCCCCTTTTAGACGACGCCAGAAGGAGACCCCGGCATGAAGAAGGAGTCGAAGAGGAATCAGGGGGATCCAGATCCAGGCGGTCAAAAGGATAAGAAAATCCATCGAGGAGAATGGATAGCAAAGAGAAGGTTCCTAGACAAGCTGTAAAAGTCGGATTAACTTAATGGGAATGGGAGTTTTACAGAATCAATTTTCTTGGTCAAAGTCGAGAGATGAGAAGTTTCGCGAATGTCCTCGTCAATATTACTATCATCACTACGGCTCCTGGGGGGGATGGGATCAGAGATCGGATCCGAAGATTCGCGAACTGTATATCCTGAAGAATTTAAAAAGCCGTCAGATGTGGATGGGGGAGGTGGTCCACCATGCGGTGGAGAATGCCCTCAAGCATTATCAGCAAAATCAGGAGATGCCGACCGATGCCTTTTTAACCCAACTCACCCAGAGGATGAGACGGGAATTCAAGGAATCTCGTGACAAAAGGTATCGTCAATCCCCCGGAAAGCTCCTGGGTCTGTATGAGCATGAGTATGAGAAAGGGATCCCGGATGAGAAATGGGTCGAGATCCATGAGTCGGCCCGGCGATGTTTTTCGACCTTTGCTAATCTCATCTTTCCTCAGAGGGTCAAGCCGATCCCGGTCGAGCACTGGAAACTGATCGAGGAGATGCAGGAATTCCAGTTTGAGGGGACGAAGATTTACGTAAAAATAGACTTTGCCTACGAAGACGAAAATGGGTTGAAGATTCTCGACTGGAAAACCGGTAAAACCGAGGATGTGGACAACGAGATCCAGCTCGACTGCTATGGTCTTTTTTCACGGGATCATTTCAAAATTCCCGTCGAGCGGATTGAGACCGTCATCGTTAATATCAATACCGGCAAGGAAACATCCCGCAAGATGATCGAGGCGAAGATGGACTTTGCAAAACATTATCTCCGCAATTCCATCGCCGGCATGAAACGTTTACTGAAAGACCCGGAGAAAAATATTGCGGTCGAAGATGATTTCCCGTTTACCGAAAACGAAAAGACCTGCCGCTGGTGTAACTTCCAAAAAATCTGCCCGAAGTGGGCGTGATAGTTCCTCTTGATTTTATGGATATTTTTGGATATTATTATATCCAGATATCCAAATGTTAAAAATTATAAGTAAAATAGACGAGTTACAGAATGAAATTAACCGGTTTCGGCCGTTTGATCCCTCCCTAGAACAGAAACTTCAAGAGAGATTACGGGCTGAATGGACCTATAACTCTAACGCGATTGAAGGAAATAGCCTGACGTTTGGAGAGACCATTTTTTTCTTGCGCGAAGGGCTGACCTCTGAAGGGAGACCTTTAAAAGATTATCTTGAGGCAAAGAACCATGCCGAGGCGATCGATGGGCTGCATGATATTGTGATACAGAGAAGAGAGCTCACCGAAGGTCTGATTAAAGAACTTCATGCTGTTTTGCTCAGGGGATCCGAGTTTACTGAGGCGCTTGGTGACAACGGGGTTGTGGTTCACAAACCGGTCTCTGCCGGTCAATACAAGATTCGGCCGAATCATGTCCTGACCCTCTCCGGAAAAATTCACCACTATGCCGAACCCCTCCATGTGAAGGAGGCGATGGAAAAATTGCTTCTCTGGTATCATCAGACAAAAGAAATGCATCCTGTGGAAAATGGGGCCCTGTTTCATTATCGTTTTGTTGAGATTCATCCTTTCGATGATGGAAATGGTCGGTTGGCACGCCTCCTCATGAATCTCATTTTAATGCAGAGTGGATATCCCCCTTGTATTATTCAAATGGCTCGTCGTCGAAAATATCTTGAGGCGCTTGAAGCAACGGACAGAAGCGGAGAAACGACATCCTTTGTTTCTTTTGTGGCCGAAGAACTCCTTTCAACACAACAAACAATTCTAGAAATCCTCACAGGACAAGATTCAGGTCTGCGTGCAGGAGAGAAGAGCCCGCTGAACCGTGAAGAACGCGAACGTCTTCTTCTAAATATTATCAGCAAGGAAGAGCTCTCGATCAGTCAGGTTCAGAGCCGCTTGCCACAGGTGAAGCGGCCAACACTCAAGAGCGACCTTCAAAGACTGGTTCGAGTTGGCAGACTGAAGAGACGAGGAACCGGCAAGGGGGTTGTCTACTTAATTTCATAACTTCCAAAAAATCTGTCGGAAGTGGGCTTAATTTTTCATTCACAAGATGACAACCCTCTAAGGCGATGGGGGGAGAGACGCTACCCGTCTCGCTCTGCAGAGGGTCTCGTTGATTAATCGGAAATTATAGCGCAAGTACCATGACTTCGAGGGATATTTACTTTCATCGAGAAGATTAACCTCACGCTCTGTAAATTCAGGCACGCCTGGTTTGTAACCTCGATCGTGTTTCCAGGAAAGGCCGGCGTTGAGTTTTATCAGCTCAGCATTGACCCGTTCCATATAGGCTCGTAGCATCTCTGGATCTCTTGCGAGCTTTCTCTCGTGACGCCACAGATTATTACAGTCCTGACCTTCGGGTGATTCCGCTTCTTTCCTGCGGGAACATAAGACTGGGAGCCCTACGAACACGGCAAGAAGCGCCGTTATCGCAACAGAACTGCTCATTCCATGCAAAGTAGCCATAATAAACCTCCAATAACGTTTCTTCCTTGCCCCAATTTTTCCCATATTGAAACGATATTCTGCATTCTCTGTCAGAATTCGTACCTCGCTGGAGTACATTTTTGAGGGCTCAGGTGAGCTGCTTTGAAAAATGAAACTTGTCGTAGAGATTCCGAAAGAGATTATGGGGATCGGTCTCTCTTTTGACCCTCTCATAGTTCGGTTCGTTATAAATTTCCCAAAAGCGCTCCCTGGAATAGGAATTATGAGAGATCAGCGTCTTGATCCCGTGACAATCATAGACCATTTCTTCGATAAGCTGATAGTAATTCACATCTTTGCGACGATTCTTAAGCCCGTAGACGGCGATGTCGATGAAGAGGTCGTCGTTGATCCGTTTTTGATAATTGTCATCAAGCCATGGATAAGGTTGAGGCACACGATAGGGGACAATCCAGAGCGGATAGTAACCTATCTTCTCTCGATAAAGATTCATAAAACGCAAGACCTGATTTCTCGGGATGAAGAGATCGACCACGACATCAGGTCTCTTGTCGTACTTCAAAAGCGGCCCAAGCCTTTGGGACCATGTCAGGAGATTCGTCGACGAGAGAATCAGTTTCCCGAGGAGCAGGCGTAGAAGCTTCGTCTCCATCCCCGGGATCGTTCGAGAGAGCCAATGACATTCGGTGTCGTAACGAAAGAGATAATCATAGGTCTTCAGATAATCGGTCTTCTTCTCCCGCGTACTTTTATAATAAATATTGAGCCGTGTGTAGTCACTCGTGTAGGGGGCTTCCTCGACAAACCTCCCGAGGCAGAGGACATTCTGTTTGGGAGAGTGCAGAATCCCATCGATGAAATCGACATCGGACCTCTTCATCGCCTCTTCCATTCCAACGGAAAAATCATTGAATGAGGCATAAGTCACATAATCAACACGAACATACCGCTTCGCCGGCAAGAGTCTGAATTTAAGCCTTGAGAGGATCCCTAATGTTCCATAAGAGCCGTGGATCATCTGGAAGATTTCAGGTTTTTTTTGGGGAGAACAAGGGATGATCTTTCCCTCACCTGTGATGACCTCATATTCGAGACAGCTATCGTGAAAACCGCCTAATTTGTAAGACATCGATTCGACAGAACAGCCAGACACCGCCCCACCGAGCGTGATCGTCTTCAGTTCGGGAACGAGAGCGGGGATCAAACCAAGGGGCAGCGTCTTCTGAACCAGATCCGAGAAGGTCACCCCCGATTCGGCAATGCAGGTCTTCTCCACTGGATTGATCTCCAGGATTTCATTCAAGGGAGAGAGGTCAATTTTTTGATACCGATGCTTGGGGTTGTTCGGATTCGGAACCATATGAGACACCACCTCTTTTTTGAGAGAGAGGGGCTGCGGTCTTGATTGAAATTTCTCAAGCTGCTCCAAGACACGAGAGACTTTTTGATCGTGGGAGTTAGAATTCATTAGGAGATCCATTTGGTTTTATTAAGGAGGAGAAGGCTCAGGGACAAGATGACGACCGAGAGCCCCAAGGCGATCGGAAAGGGGGCCCGGATTCTGAAGAAATAGATCGCGGCCAAATAAAAGACGAGGGTTGGCAGGATCCAGATGAAGAGGTTCTTCATATAACTTTCGAGCACGGCGAAGTCTTTTGTCTCCGTGTAGATCCAGATGACAGAAATAATGCTAATAAATGGAAGTGCTGTGAGAAATGCGGCCCATTTGGGAGAGGATTTTGCGAGCGTGCTGATCGCGGCAATTAAAAGACCGGAGAGGACGACTTTCAGAGTGAAAAAAATGGTCGATGAGGTCATGAGATGACTTTCTAGACACCAACGGCTGATCATGTCAATCTGACGCCGATGCAATTTGCCACCCCATCCCAGCCCAAGGAGTTTGACCCCTACCTCGAGATCCCGTGTGATCAATTCAAGATCCTCGGTCGGAGCCTCGCGGGGATCGAGACGGTCATTACGATTCCCCAATGGAATATCACCTTCGACACCGGACGGGCACCGGACTTTTCCTTTCCGATGGACTACCTCGCGCTGTCGCACTGGCATCTCGATCATGCGGGCGGTCTGCCGTTTTATCTGGGACTCCGCAGACTCAATTCATTACCACCGCTCAAGATCATCACGATGCCGGAGAAGATCGCCGCAACAGAAAAATTCCTGAAAGGACTCCGCGAGGTGAGTGAAACGACGATTGACTACGAGATTCTCTCTTCGGCAGAGCCGATCCCGATCAAGAACAATCTGACACTGAAATCGATCCCCTCCTTTCATTGTGCCCCCAGTACCGGGTACATGGTTAACCACAGGAGAAATCAGCTGAAACCTGAATTTCGTGGGAAATCAGAGATCGAAATCACCGCCGCTAATAAGGCAGGGCTGAAGGTCAGTGAAGAGATGCAAATTCCGCTGTTTGCCTACTCCGGCGACACGAAGTGGGAATTTTTAGAGACGATTGCGGCCAAGGCAAAATATCTGCTGATGGAATGTTCCTTTTTTGGCGATGAATCGGAATATGACGGGGTTCGCAAATATGGTCATACCCATATCCTCGACTGGCAAAGACATACCGACCTAATTCAAAGCGAAGTGGTTATCATGATCCATACCTCACGGCGGTATTCAAAGAAGGAGATTGAAAAGGCGTGTCAGGAGAATTTACCGAAGGACTTATTGGATCGGTTGATTATTTTTCGATAAGATCTAGGCGGCCCGCTGGTACCGAATAAATCCGAGTGTCATGCCGTCCTGCTTGGCCGTTGAAACCAGTTTTTCAACGACTTGAGTCACTTGAATCTCAAGGAAGGATTCCCCGCACTGTTTGCAAACAAAAGCCGGAACATCCTGGATAACAATCATTTCCCCTTTACCCAACTCATAGGGAAGGTTTGTACTCCCTTTGGTCATGGCTCCTTTACATAGAGGGCAAATCATTTTTTTCTCCTTTTAAGAAACCCCTTCTCCCATTCATCCTCAGCTGGTTCATAAGCGGTAATGGCCCAAACAAGTTCTCCATGCTCTTCCACCGCTACGACAACATGAAGCGGCCTTTCTTTGGAAGTGTACCCTAAAACCAAGGCACTCGGAAGCGGTTTGTCTGCTTGGTATTCCTCCACGATAGAAGAGGAAATAAGTGCCTCCTTGATCTCGTCTGACATGATTTCGCGCTGATACATCCTCAACACCATATGACGCTTGAGAGCGATATGGTCACCGGCCGCAAGTCTGTGAATAATTTGAATATCCAATGCCAATTTCTATATACTATATAATGGGGAAGAAATGAATGGCAAGCGGTCTTAACAAAGCAATCACTTCTTATCACAAACAAAGAATTGCTTAGCGTCGCTTAAACAAAGAAGCTTGAGTACCGCTCGCTTCATCTCAGGTTTTATCGGCTGTATTTGGGTTAAGACAGCTCCTGGCTCTGCCTTTGATGAATTACCAGCAGTAGGTACGGCAATACGCATGTCATCACGGCCCCACAAATACTCAAAAACGCCGAGGAGTCGATTATTTTCAAAATAAACGGTCTCGTCATGACAATCCCGATCAACAACAAGCTTTCCATCAGAAGAATGGCTGTAAGTAAACCGACAAACTTCCTTCATTTCAGTGATCGCTTCAAAAAAAGAACTGCCTAATAGACTCATTGGGAAACTTATCTGGCCCATTTGCTCCTCCTGTTTTTATTTCCGTCTTTGTTCGCCTTTCTGACCTTGAACATCCCCCTCGACTCCCAAGAGGCTGATAACTCCAAGACAAACTGCTGACCCTATCACCAACAATCCCATGACACGAGGACCCCCTCCTGGACGAGGAGTAACGGCCGCTACAGCGGAAGCTCGCATTCTTAATTCTTGCACATAGCCGAGGACCTGTTCGTCTGGAATCTGTCCGAAGGTTAGATAAATATCATCCAGAATGCCTCTCAGTTCTCTCCAATCACAGACCCTATGGAATCGAGATCGATCTCTTGCAGAGAGGCTTCTATAAAGGGCTCCCCCATCAGGGCCAGAAAGCAACAGACCGATAAACCCCTGGCGCTCAACGAGCGTCTCCATCATGTAGCGACTTCCGTCGAGGGCTTGTGCGTATTCAGCGGACATTAGGGTGGCTTCATGCAAGCGGATACCTTTTGGGGTGCTAATAAATATTCTCTCCACAAGTTGAAAAGGAGGGCAGCTGAGCGGAACCAGTCCTGCATTATCCACTAAAAGAGGTTGTCTGGTACAGTAGGCACCCTCGATGGCGTCGGCCAGTGTAATAAAAATATCTTCCTGCCGCTCTATGGCCCCCAGGAGTGATTGTCTTGCCGCAACATTGTCCACCATAAATAATTCCCTCCCTTAAATTTGTTATCGGGAGAGACATGAAAATGTTGTTGGAAAAGTATTATTCTGGGGAAAGACGCCGCAGATACTCAAACGTATAAATCCCGGTGTCATGTCCGTCACCCCAACGAAAACCGATCGCGTAGTTACCGACCTTGAACATCTCCTTCGCCTCAAAGGCGGAAGAGGGGAGGTTCGGGAAGCTCGGTAACTTCAAGGGATCCGGATCGAGCGGCATCTTTTCTCCCTTGCAGAGGGCGCAGGGACAGGATTGTCGGAGCAGGGTAAAGGACAACGTCCCCTTATGACCATCGTCCCATTCGATGATGAGACCTTTCGGTTCTTGACTTAAGCTAATTGATTTGGGAACCACGTGGGCACTATAAGAAGAGGAGAAACTTTATGCAATATCGCGAATTAGGCCGTACCGGCCTGAAGATTTCTGAGATCGGTTTTGGGACATGGGGAATGGGTGGGACCTGGTGGGGAGGGGCGATGGATAAACAATCGCTCGAGTCCCTGAATCTCTCCTTGGATCAAGGGGTTAATTTTTTTGATACCGCCTATGTCTATGGCGATGGACATAGTGAAGAGCTGATTGGTCGAGTCGTTCACGAGAGGAAGATCCGGGATAAGGTCTATATCGCGACAAAGGTCCCTCCCAAAAACTGGCAGTGGCCGGCAGAGGCTGGCAGTGATGCCGATGAAATTTTTCCGGGGAACTGGATTCGAAAATGTACCGAGAGGAGTCTCAAAAAACTAAAGACCGATTATGTCGACCTCCAACAACTCCATGTCTGGGCCTCGGGCTGGCTTGGCAAAGGAGATTGGTTAGAAGAGCTCCAGAAGTTGAAAAAGGAAGGGAAGATCCGCTGGATCGGAGTTTCGATTAACGACCATCAGCCCGACACGGCCCTCGAGCTCGTAAAGTCGGGAACCATTGATACCGTCCAGGTCATCTACAATATTTTCGATCAAGCACCCGAGGAGAATCTTCTCCCTCTCTGTCGTGAATACCGGGTCGGTGTCATTGTAAGGGTTCCTCTGGATGAAGGAGGGTTGTCTGGGAAGCTCACGCCCCAGACAAAGTTTGTCGAGGGAGACTGGCGCGGAAACTATTTCCGAGGGGATCGACTTCAGGAGACCTGTGACCGGATTGAAAAACTAAAACCACTTCTTGGAGATGAGGCGAAGACGGTTTCGGATCTTGCCCTCAAATTTTGTCTCTCTCACCCTGCCGTTTCTACAGTAATTCCCGGCATGCGTCGCCCCGAGCATCTGCGTACGAATGTCGCTGCCTCCAATGGGAAACCGCTGTCAGTGAAGTTGTTGCAGGAGATTAAGAAGCATGCGTGGCAGAGGAATTTTTATTTGTAAATCCCCCATGGCAAACAATGAAAAACTCACATCAGCCGAAATGACCGCCTATTGGCGTTCCCGATATCCGGAACTCAGTGGAGATCGATGGAGTGCCCTTCTGGTTTCAAAGGAAGGGATTAAGTTGGCCAACCGATTTAAAACGGAAGTCTATCCACTCATCGAGCACCACTTAGCCCTGAGACATCGTTTCTTCTTCAATCGCGCTGCAGCTCTCTTAAGATCCGGTCATTATGATAGCTGCATCTCGATCGGCTCAGGGCTTTCGCTCCTGGTCCCTTATTTGACAGAAGTGGCCCCCAAACTTTGTTACTATGACGCTGATCTTTCGGAAGTTCTGGAGATGCGCGAGACCCGTCTTAAAAAGGTGAAGGAGAAATTTAAAAATGAAACTTGGGGAGCTATCCAATCAAGGACAATTGATTTGGAGAAGGCGGCTACCAAAAAGAAAAAATTAAAAAGTGTTTTCCCGGAGGCGACCTCGCCGATCTTTATCCTTGAGGGGGTCTTTTTCTATTTAACATCGGCCTGTCTCGAGTGGTTTTTTAGGGAACTTGAAACTTATGGAACCTCCGCCGTTATTTTTGACTACTGGCCAAAATATTCAGAGGCAAAAAGCGAGGTAACACGAAAGATGGTTACATTTCTCAACACCTCTATTCGAGAAAAGATCCAGAGGTTTCAGAGTGCCGATGAATTTAAAAAGCTAGCTGGGTCGAAGAGGATTCAGGAAGACAGCGAGATCCGTGATATTGAGTCTGAGTTTGTGAAAACTCCCCTCCTGACGGAGATCAATGAGATCGTGCCTGCACGGTATGTTGTTGTTGTTTAAATCCCCCCCTCCGAGGTTATAAAGATTCCATACACCCCCCTTTTTCAAAGTGGGGTGCCGATCACACAAGGAGCCCCACTTTAACAAAGGGGGGCAAAGGACTCAGCGGCTACAATTTGAGGGGGGATTTTATTCTTTCAGCCACAACTTTCTCAATCCTCTCCAAAACCACATCAGTTTCTTTAAGCACTTGCTCGTTGTCCAACCGAAGCACCTCGAGTCCCAGCTCGAAACACTGCCCATCTCTCTCTTGATCCACAACACGTTGATGTTCTTCCCGATGTTGTCCCCCATCCACTTCAATCACTAACTTTGCCTTTGGCGCGAAGAAGTCGACAATGAAATTGGCTATTGGTTTTTGCCGATAGAATTGAACACCCAAAATCTGTTTTTCACGTATGCAAAACCAAAGCTTCCTCTCCGCTTCAGTCATTTCTTTACGAAGTTTTTGAGATGGCACTTTCAGGTGTCTGTTGTACGGCAGCAAAATCTCCCTCCCACTATTTGAATATGTATTCGTGATCCCTCTTTGTCAAAGAGGGATGGCTGAGACCACGATATATTTTGAAGGGAGATTTTCTTAGAGCCCCACTTTAGCAAAGGGGGGCAGTGGAAACATTTTCAATCCCGGCGGGGGGATTTAAAATTCCATCTTGAGCCCAACCCCAGGCACCACCTCATTCTCATCACTCAGGAGGATGGGTTGAAGTGACACCGTTTTGTTTTTTGAAATCCCGGAACCGATTCCCCATCCAATCAGTCCCAACGTCCCCGGCAAGGCCGTCATAGTAAGGAGGGCAGCTGTCAGTTCCGGGACACCATCGGAATCACCTGAACCGATGTTTGGCGCTGTCAGAATGAGGGTAGAGGCAATAGCGCCGACAAGATACCCCGTGATTTCACCGGTCCAAAAACCCCTTCGGGCATGGGTGGTTTCTGGCTCTTCTCTTGTGAACGCCTCACCGATCAGGGCACCAACATTGAAACCAAAAAAACCACCACCAAAAATAAAAAGAGAGCTAACAAGGGGCCAGCATCCACCACCAATGCAACCAGAAACTGTGCCGACAACTCCAATTCCAGCACCAGTAAGACCGCCGATTACGGCCCCTTTTCTCCAATGAGTTTGGGCTATGGTTTCTGTGGTGAGGCTCAGAATAAGAAGAAGAGAAACAAAAAATCTGATGATTATTTTTTTCATCAGGTTAACTTTTCCTCACGCTCAACCCCAACTCCTTCAACTGCTGTTCACGGACAGTCGAAGGGGCATCGACCAGGAGGTCGGTTCCTTTTTGAGTTTTTGGGAATGCAATCACGTCACGAATCGACTCGGCGCCGGCGAGTAACATCACGATCCGATCAAGCCCGAAGGCGATCCCACCATGGGGTGGCGCCCCGTAGGAGAGCGCCTCGAGGAGGAATCCAAATCGGTCTTGCGCCTCTTCACGCGTAATCTTCAGGAGATCAAAAACCTTTTGTTGAACCTCCTGATCGTGGATCCGGATCGATCCGCCGCCAATCTCGTGACCGTTGAGGACAATGTCATACGCCTCCGCCCGGCATTTTTCAGGCGAGCTTTCAAGCAACGCGATATCTTCTTTTTTCGGCGAGGTGAAAGGGTGGTGAACCGCCACAAACCGCTTTTCCGTTGCATCAAACTCAAACATCGGAAAATCAACGACCCAGAGGAAGTTCCATTTCGATTCATCAATAAGTCCAAGCTTCTTCCCCAACTGTTCTCGAAGATTCCCGAGTGAGTCGTTGACGATTTTGGATTGGTCCGCTCCGAAAAGGATCAAATCGCCGGTCACTAAACCACAGCGACTCGTCAGATTCTTTTTTTCTTCTTCAGTAAAAAATTTCGCGATCGGCGACTGCCATTCATTTTCTAAAATCTTGATCCAAGCGAGCCCCTTGGCTCCGTAGATCTTCACGAACTCGGTCATCTCATCCAGATCTTTACGCGAGAGATCGGCTCCTTTCGGGACTCGGATCGCCTTCACGATCCCCCCGTTTTTCAAGGCTTCTCCAAAGACCTTGAACGAGGTCTTTTGAAAAACTTCGGAGACATCGATCAATTCGAGTTCGAATCGGGTGTCCGGGGCATCAAGCCCATAACGGGAGATCGCCTCCGCATAACTCATGCGAGGGAATGGAGTTTTGACCGAAACTCCGGCGACCTGCCAGAGTTTTTGAACAAGCCCTTCCATCATCGGGAGAAAATCATCGCGTGTCAGAAAACTGGTCTCGATATCGATCTGCGTAAACTCCGGCTGTCGATCGGCTCGCAGATCCTCATCACGGAAGCAACGAACGATCTGAAAATACCGCTCAAAACCGGAGACCATGAGGAGTTGCTTGAAGAGCTGCGGAGATTGAGGGAGGGCATAGAATTTTCCGGGATAAAGTCTCGCAGGGACAAGGTAGTCGCGCGCCCCTTCCGGCGTACTTTTTGTCAGAAACGGTGTCTCGATCTCCAGAAAGCCTGATTCCGAAAGATAGTTGCGGGCTGCCTGGAGAATCTGATGTCTCAGAATCATATTTTTCTTGAGTGGCTTTCTTCGGAGATCGAGATAGCGATACTTCAGACGAAGATCCTCGCTCGTATCGATCTCATCCTGGATTTCGAAGGGGGGCGTCTTGGATCGATTCAGGATCTCGAAATCTGTGACCTTGACCTCGATCTCACCGGTCGCGAGCTTTGTATTTTCCATTCCCTTCGGTCTTGGCTCTACCTTTCCTTTGATCGCGAGAACCCATTCACTGCGGAGTTCCTGACTCAGCTTATGGGTTTTTGGATCGATCTGGGGGTTAAAGACAATTTGTGTGATTCCCTCTCTGTCACGAAGATCCACAAAAACAAGCCCACCATGGTCGCGACGGGTGGAGACCCAACCCATGAGGACAACCTCTTGGCCGGCATTGATACGTTTCAATTCGCCACAATGATGAGTCCGTTTCATGGCGGGAAACTTCGCTAAAAATCATTCTAAAGGCAAGTGTTAAGGAACAATCGGAGAGGGAAGCCGCCTCGGCTGCGGATCCGATTGAGGGGGCAATGCCTCTGGAGGAGGGGCGGGAGGTGGTGTCGGGACAGTCGGGATCGGTCCGATCGGCATCTCAGCAGCAGGTTGTTGTGGTGCTGTGGGTGCTGCCGGTTGAGCGGGAGTTGTCGATTGTGGCGTCGGGGCCGCTTGTTCCGAAGGGGGTGTCGGTTGAGGTGGTGGTAAGGGGGGTGGAGGTTCGGCCGGCGCTGTTGGTTGAGTTACTGGCTCTGCAGGAGGCTGTTCTTGCTTGGGCTTTGGTTTGGGTTTCGGCGCTACCTTTTTTTCAGCCGGTTTCTTGACCTCTTTTTTCTTCTCCTGTTCCAGGATGCTTCTTAACTCTGCCTCCTCGAGCTCCTCCACGGAAGGGGCCTTTTTCTCCTCCTGAGCTGTCAGGGGCGGGGCAAGGGCAAAGAGGATTGCGAAAACCACAGCAGACCTGAGGCAAAACATGAGACTCCCTTTTTCACAAAACCTTCCGCTTCGCAATAGGGAAAGAAATTCGGATGAAACATTTTCTGGATCCGACCGAAGATTATGATAGAAACGGAGGAGATATTTTATGCCACGCGTCATTTCGAGAGAGCTTTCGGCAGTAGCCAGAATCGTCGCAGACGAGGTTGCCGGGACTATCCAGCTTGGAAAATATTTTGGCTGGGTTGGTCTTCAAGAGGGGGCAATGCGTGTCCAAGATGCGGCGAGGAGGCTTGCCGATTTAACTCGTCCTGCCAGATTTGCCTTGGCTGATCGTTTGGATAGGCTAGCGGCTAGGGTCGGGCAGACCCAGGCTAAACCCCGAGGAGCCCTCTTTAGTGGTGGCCCTCTCGCAAATCGCTTTTTGGTCTATCTTGGAGATTTGAGACCCGATGACCCCGCCCTGTCGCTTCTTTTGAGAGGCAAAGAAGTTTTTAGGGCCTGATCTCTCGTAGTCTCTGAATTATCTGCGCCAGCGGTACTTCCGATTGTTCCTGCGTTGTCATATTCCTCAGAATAACCACCTTCTTTTTTAATTCGTCATCACCCAAGATCAGGACATACTGAAACCTCATCTTATCGGCCCGTCGCATCTGGGATTTGAGACTGCTCTGATTATAATCCAGCTCCGCAGAGATCCTCTCTTGCCGAAGTCTATGGGCCAGCTGAAAGGCCTCTTGTTCTGCCTTTTCCCCGATCGGGGCGATGAAAACCGCCTTTTTCCCGACCGGCAACCCAACACCCCTCTTTAACTTCAGGCTCTCGATCAATCGCTCCTCACCAATCGCAAACCCAACCCCTGGCAGAGGGGGTCCTCCCATCAAGCGGACGAGTCCATCGTAGCGACCTCCACCGGCCACAGCATTTTGGGCCCCGAGTTCAGAGGCTGTAAATTCAAATGTCGTCTTTGTATAATAGTCGAGTCCTCGAACGATTCGAGGATTGATTTTGTAACTACTGTTAAGACGACCGAGTGATTGTAAAACGGTATCAAAATCCTTTTCACATTCATTGCAAAGATGATCTTGAATCGATGGCGCCTCTTCGGTCAGCTTCTGACACCCCTCTTCCTTGCAGTCGAGGACCCGAAGCGGGTTTTTCTCCATGCGTCGTCGGCAGTCTTCACAAAGCAGACTCTGATTGTTTGAAAGAAACGTGTAAAACGCCTTGTGGTAAGGGGGGCGACAGATTGGACAGCCCAAAGAATTTAACTCAATTTCAAAATGAGTGAGACCCAGGCTCTTAAAATAAAGATCCAGCATATGGATCATTTCCGCGTCGAGCAGGGGACTTTGAATCCCGAAGACCTCGACACCGATCTGATGGAATTGACGAAATCGACCCTTCTGCGGGCGCTCATGACGAAACATCGGTCCCATATAGAAGAAACGGCCGATCGGGTCCTGGGCCGCCCGACCGCTCTCAATATAGGCCCTAACGACCGAGGCGGTCCCTTCCGGACGTAGCGCGACCCATTTCTCCCCATGATCCTGGAAGCTGTACATCTCTTTTTCGACGATGTTGGTGGTCCCGCCGAGGGTGCGTGTAAAAAGTGCCAGCTCCTCCAGCAGTGGAGTTCGAATCTCTTCGTAACCATAATAAGAGAAGAACTCTCTTGCCTTTTGCTCTACCTCGGTCCAGAGGGCTGCCTCCTCTGGAAAGAGGTCATTCATTCCGCGCAGTGTGTGAAGAGACATAACAGTTTCCCCATAACAAAGTTGTTGGACAAAGGGCAAGGATCGAGTATTATTTCTTCAATGTTTTGGGGCAGCAAGGGGCGTTGTCTATCCTTATTCCTTCTTCTTTTTTCCATTAACGGGTGCCTTTCTTCGGGAAGTAGTGATGGGAGATCCCCCGTTGGCAGCGCAACCCAAAAGGAAAAAGATGTCTCTGGGAAACTGGCCCTCGCCCTTGGCGGGACTGCGAAGGGACAGGATCTGGTCGAGGTCGATGGGGCAGCGCCAAAGCTTTTGGAATTCAAGACAGAGGATGGGGATCTCCTGAAACTAGAGGTCCCCGAAGGGTACAGCAGCTATGCGGAGGCCAGGTCAGCCCGTGCAACCCCTCAGTCGGTTGGGATCGGTTATGTCACACCGATCGTCGATTCCAGAGAGCGAGAGGCGGTTCAGATCACGATTCCTCCCCAGAGGCTCATTCAGATCTTGTTTGGTGAGGCGCGTGGGCAACTGGTTCGGGAGGCGACCCTCGATGACGATGAAAATGTCAAAAGTTCCAGCGTCAGTATTACAGGGGATGCCGTGGGGGCGGTCATTCGGAACCGGATCGTGATGATCAATGACGAGGAGAACCCACTGCTCTTCAAGGTCAATGCGGCCCAATACAGCAGCAACCCCCCTACCTCTTATTATGAAGCGGTGATTGAGGCGGAGAATCAGTTCAATCCGATCGATCCCGAAGATAAAAATCATGAACGGTATCTGGATGCGGCACTCCGATCCAATTTTCGCGATGACGATGATTGGGTCGCCTACGATCAAGCACTCTTGACCTCTGCCGATATTTTTAATGAAGACACCGAAGATCCGACCGGTGGTGCCTTCGCCTTTTATTCCCCCTCTGAGGAGGAGTACGAGGCCTTACTGGTTGCCTTGGAGAGTGGGGATCTGGATCTCCCTCGTAATGCCGGGACCTCGGATGCGAGCTTCCCAAATCTGGCGCCGATACAGGTTTTCATCCTGAAAGATATCGCCTCGGCGACAAGCCAGACCGACCGCCCCTCCTTTGTCTTTGTCCGTGAGCGGGATTCGACCGATCCGGCGGTCACTGACGTTCCTTGATTATTTTTTTAGTTGTTCCTCTAACTTTTTGAGATTGACCTTGTCGGTTGGCTCCAGGTCATCTTTCGGCGCCTTCTTAGCACCCTCAGTTTTGGATCTTAATTTTTCGAGTTCCTCGAGGTTGACCATTCGGGTTTCCTCAAATTCACGACTTGTCGGTTTCGCGGCATCCTTTTTTTCTTCTGTCTTCTTGCGCGGCGATCCCATTTCTTTTTCGAATTGATTCAGATCAACCATCTGGGTCGCCTCAAAATCCTCGCGGTATTTTGCCTTCCCCTTTTCGTGACCGACGCCGCTCTCCTTTTGAATCTGGGCAAGATCCTTGAGATAATCCTCATCATCGGAGAATTCGGCGAGGATCCGACTGTAGGCCTTGGCGGCGCGCGCCGCCTGCTTGGTCTCCAACGCCTTCTGATAAAAATCACGGAACTTCCTTCGCGCCTGCTCGACTTGATGCTCCACAAGAAGCGCCTCTGACCAGAGTTCGAGGATATCCAGATTTTCCTTCGCTTCAGGCAGAGATCCCTCGATACGGGTCAAGGCCTTCTTGAATTCTTTTTTTTCAAAATAAATCTTGCAGAGGTCGATCAGCATCCCGACATTTTTGGGGCGATAGTAGAGGATCTTTTCGTAGACCTCAATCAGTCCATCCCGATCCTTTTTGGTACGCAGCAGATCAGCGGCCTTTTCATATTCATGAAGGGATTCTTCCGCCTGACCGGAAGATTGGAGCAGTTCTGCGAGCCGGATCCGCCCCGTCGTATTGGAGGGGTCAATCTCAATAATCTTCTTCCGAATCTCCATCGCCTCTTTGACCATCCCCTTGCTGTCGTAAAAACCAGCGATGATGTAGTATTGATTGATCGCATCCTCACTGAGCCCCATTTCATGATAGAGATCTCCGAGTTTCTCATTGATCTCGACAAACATCGGGTTCAGTTTCAAGACTGTTTTATAGACAGCGATAGCCTTGAGGTGAAAATTTTCACGGCAGTAAAAGTCGGCGACTTCCATGTATTGCTTGATCGCCTCTGCATTCTTCCTCATCTTGCTATAAAGATCGGCAATTTTGAGCCGAACCCTCATGTCGAGCGTGTCTTCTTGAGCTATTTTTTGAAGCTCCTTGATAGCCTTTTCAAATTTTCCCGCCTTGGCAAATTTCTCTGCCTGGGCAATGATTTTTTCTTTCGACATGTTATTTCTTCTTTTTCCCTCTCCTGGCGAGGGCAATCGCCCCTCGAAGCCCCAGGAGATAGCTTTCCTCTCCAAAACCAAAAATAACCCCTTGGGCAACCGGCGAGACATAGGATTCTTTCCGAAACTCTTCACGGGCATGGATATTCGAGAGATGGACTTCAACAACAGGTGTTTCAATGCCGGCAATCGCATCCCGGAGGGCAACACTGGTGTGGGTAAAGGCAGCCGGATTCATGACAATAGCAGCATAGTGCCCGTTCGCCCTCTGGAGTTTATCGACAATCTCCCCTTCATGATTGGACTGGAAGAATTCCAATTGAACTTTTTCTGAAGCAGCAAATTTCTCCAGGGAACGATTGATCTCTTCCAGAGAAATTTTTCCGTAAATCGAGGTCTCCCTTTTCCCCAAGAGATTCAAATTCGGGCCATGAATAATCAGAATCTTCATAAAAGCTCCCGAGGATCAATCGGTTTCACAACAACTTTACCCACATCCTCCAGAAAAACAAAGTGGATCATCCCCCTCTCGCTCTTTTTGTCAACGACAATGGACTCGAGCCATTTTTGTTTGGAAAAATGGGGAGGCTTGACGGGAAGACCGAGCGATTGAATTCTTTCCTTGAGCTCCTGAGCGAGTCCCTGCGGGCAGAGGCCGACTTTACTGGACAGCTCCGCAGCGAGAACCATGCCGATGGCAACCGCCTCGCCATGGAGATATCGGCGGTAGCCGGTCAGTCGTTCAAGCGCATGCCCATAGGTGTGGCCGAAGTTGAGAATACGTCGGAGACCTTTCGTTTCCTTCTCGTCTTGGGAGACAATAGTCGCCTTGATCTGGGCCGCTCGAAAGACAGTCTCTTCAAGATCTGATTTCTCTCTTTGAAAAACGAGCTGGAAGAGCTGAGGGTCTCGAACCAACCCACATTTAATGACCTCTCCAAGACCTGCGAGAAATTCACGTGGGGGAAGCGTTTTCAGCAACGACACATCAATCCCCACCATGCGAGGCTGATAAAATGTCCCGACCAGATTTTTGCCTTCGGGCAGGTCTACTCCCACCTTCCCTCCTATAGAGGAGTCCACTTGAGCGATGAGGGTCGTCGGGATTTGTATATAAGGAACTCCACGCAAATAGGTTGCCGCGGCATAACCGGCGAGGTCACCGAGAACACCGCCCCCCACAAGAATGAGAGTGGTTCGACGGTCTGCCTTGAGGCGAAGGAGTTTTGAGTATATGGTCTGGACGGTCTTCAGGGTTTTATTTCTTTCTCCATCAGCAACAATAATTCTTTTTAAGAAAAGTTCGCGCGGGCCTGATTTTTTCAGTTGAGAGAGACAAAAACGCTGAACGCGTGGGGTGGTAATCGTAACGGGGGGGATTCCTCCGGCGAAGCCATGAATCCTCTCCAGCAGGGGTTGAAGTTCATCACGGCCAATAAAAATGGGGTAGCTTCTGTCGCCCAGCTCAACGTTAAGTGTTTTCATTCAGTCGTTTCAGGATGATTTCAACAATTTCACGAATCCCCTTCCCTTTGCAATCAATGATCTGATCGGCCTGTTGATAGTAAGGCGAGCGTCGAGAGAGGAGTTTTTTGATCTTTTCCATCCTGTCTTCTCCTTTTAAGAGGGGACGATCCTCCAACTTTTTAAGTCTTTCGTAGATCTCTTCAGGAGAAGTGGTCAGCGCAATCAGGATCCCTTTTTGCTTCATAAACTCAAGATTTTCAGGATCGATAACAGCCCCTCCCCCTGTCGCAATAACCACAGTGTCTCGCGCCAGTGCCTTTCGGATCATCTTCTTTTCCGTCTGACGGAAAGCCGGCTCCCCCTCTTTTTCAAAAATTTCACGGATTTTTTTGCCCGTTTCTTCCTCGATCATCTGATCCGTATCCAGAAATTCATATTCCAGAAATTCGGCCAACGCCTTGCCAACGACTGTTTTCCCAGTCCCCATAAATCCGGTCAGAATAATTCTTGTTGGTTTCATCAGTAATCCGTTACCTGCCTTCGATACCCTTCATAGTTCCGTCGAAGCTCTTCTATCGAATCGCCACCAAACTTCTCCAGGAAGGCATTGGCCAATGTGGTCGCTAGCACATTTTCTCCAATCACCGCAGCGGCCGGGACCGCTGTCGTATCTGTCCTCTCGACACTCGCCTCATAAGGTTCCTTCGAGATGATGTTGACCGATTGAAGCGGTTTGTAGAGGGTCGAGAGAGGTTTCATGACAGCACGCACAACGAGGTTTTCCCCATTGGTGATCCCTCCTTCGAGGCCACCGGCGTTGTTTCGATTTCGGTAAAATCTCTTTTCTTTCTTTTGGTAAAAGATCTCGTCATGAACTTCAGACCCGAAAAGATTCGCCATCTCAAATCCAAGTCCGATCTCAACCCCCTTGATCGCCTGAATGCTCATCAACGCTTGCGCAATCTGACCATCCAGCTTTCGATCCCATTGAACATGGCTTCCCAGGCCGGGAGGGAGCCCCTGAACGATGATCTCAAAAACCCCGCCGAGAGAGTCCCCTTTTTTCTTCGCCTCATCGATCCGTTCGATCATCCTTTTTTCTGCCTCAGGATCAATACAACGAAGCGGGCTCTCTTCCGTCTTGCGAACCATTTCTCGAAGAGGAGGAATGGGAGAGGAGACCGTAATCCCCCCAAGATTGACGAGATGGGAACCGATCTCGATGCCAAACTCCTTGAGCAATTTTCGGGTAATCGCCCCTCCTGCCACACGCGCTGCAGTCTCGCGGGCACTGGCCCGTTCTAAAATATTTCGGAGATCATGGTGATTGTATTTGAGTCCACCGGGGAGATCGGCGTGACCCGGACGCGGGTGGTGCACGACTTTTGACTGCCCTAGGTCGTCTTGGGCAACATCCATGATCTTTTCCCAGTTTGACCAGTCTTTATTGTCAATCTTCAAGGCGATCGGGGAACCGAGTGTCTTTCCCGCACGGATTCCGGAGAGGATCTCGGCACGATCTTGTTCGATCTTCATCCGGCCGCCACGACCGTACCCTTTTTGTCTCCTGGCAAGCTCCGTATTAATCTCTTCTTCTTGAATCGGAAGACCGGAAGGAACCCCCTCAAGAATCACAACGAGGGCCTTCCCATGGGATTCACCGGCAGTGAGGAGTCGAAGCATAGGATCAAGAAGCTAAATCAGAATCTTCAGTCAGGGAAGACCTTTTCACGATCAGAGAGCTTGAGCCCAAGAGCCAAAATAATTTTTCTCTTTGTATCCATTCGACAGTCTTTTCCGGACTCGACCCGGTCGATGGTCAGGGCAGAGAGCCCTGCCTTTCGAGCAAGTTCGGCCTTGCTCATTAATTGTTCCTCCCGAAGCTGTTTAACGTGATTTTTCTGAAGAGCAGCCATTGCGCCTCCTCCAAGTTATCAACAGACTATCACTAACACAAAATGGCCAAATTTTAAACAAAAAATAATTAACTTGAGAAATAAATTTAATAATAGTGATTAATATTAGTTAAATTATATATAATTAATATAAATTATAGCTCAGGTTCAGATAGGCTTGGATCAGCTCCTTCCCAAAGAGGAGCTGGATCAAACCGGCCAGCGAGAGGAATGGGCCGTACGGGATCGGTTCTTGATGCCCCTTCTTGAAGAAGAGGAGGAGGATAAGTCCAACGACAGACCCGAGCAGGGAGCTGATCAGCAGAATGAAGAGGACCCCCTGCCAACCGAAGTAGGCCCCCAACATCGCTGCCAGCTTGACATCCCCCATCCCAAGTCCCTCACGACCACGTAACTTTTGGTAGCTGATTCCCACAAGGAGCAAGGCCCCTCCTCCCACGAGGATTCCAAGAGACGACCCAAAAAAGGCCTGTCGATTCCACCCACCGAGTCCCGCACTGATAAGAAATCCGATCGGGATTCCAGGGAGTGTTATCACGTTCGGGATGATTTTGTGCTCAAGGTCGATGCCAGAGATAGCCAAGAGGGGGAAGGCGAGGAAGAGGGAGTAGAGAAGGGCAACAAAAGGGTCGGTAAATTTCCAGAAGATGAGCAAGGCGAGCAGTCCACTCAACCCCTCTACAAAGGGGTAGCGCCAGGAGATCGGGTTTTTACAGGAACGGCACCGCCTCTTCAGGAGGAAAAAACTTAAGAGAGGGATGTTGTCATACCACCGAACGAGCTGACCACAGTGGGGGCAGTGGGAGCGTGGTCGGACAACCGATTCCCCTCTAGGGAGGCGATAGATCACGACATTCAAGAAACTTCCGACAACGAGGCCAAAGAGGATGGCGAAAATTTGGGTCAAGCTCGTCAATGACACTTCCATAACATACTCCTATCATTTCCTCAAAACTCTTGATGGGGATTTATCTTCTGTGTTACCGGATCAGCTATGACAGTGCCAACCCCTTCTCAGACAGAAACCGAATATTTCGCGCGGATCGAGGCGGAGAAACTGAAAAAGAAGGCGGACGAGAAGAGACAAAAGCTCTCGCAGGCAGAATTTGAAAAATTAAAGGCCTTTCACTGGATGCGTTGTCCCAAATGCGGCATGGAGCTGCATGCCATGCCGTACAAGGATGTCACGGTCGATAAATGCTTTCATTGTCAGGGGGTTTACCTCGATGAAGGGGAACTCGAAAAGATCGCCGGTTCTGAAAGCGGTTTCATGAAGGGTTTCCTCAGTTTATTTCGATCCTAAATAACTCGCCCTTAAAACCCACAACTCTTTGTTTTTAAAGCCGATAATTACTCCAGCAAGGGAAGAGTCTTTATGAGCGAGGAACGCATTCATTTAACAAGGGCTTTTGGTGGGAGTGCCGAAGTTCGTGTCGACGAGCGGGAGCAGAACCGTATCGAGCCCCAAAGTCCGAAGACGATGACGGAGTTTTGCACAGCGCTCGGACAGCGGTTTCGTCCAGATGCCCTGGTCTCAAAGCTGGGCTACTCAACCCTTCTCGGTGTTATGGGGGATCTTTTCGCCGTCGCTGGGTATGGATTTGCGCGTCGTCGTCAGTGGGGTGAGGTCCGAACGATTTGGACCAGCATTACTTCTGATGAGGCGGGGAGTTCTCTACTCACCTTTGGGACATCTGCCGGTGGAGCAACCCCCCTCAATCTCCTCCTCGAGTTTGGGGAAGGGATGCTTTTTCGACGCTGCCTAAAATCACTCCTGTCTCAGGATGGAAAAAGAAATCCCTCCCAATTTTTCGTCGCCGGGGCTGCAATGCTCCTCTCGAGTCTTTTTTCACGAACAGCACGCCATCTTGTCTCTCATGAATCCCCAAACCCCTTCACCGGAATGACTGCTTATGGAATGGTCCTTGAGTACTGTGACATGCTCCTCCTGTCCGGATTTGGAAAAGCCCGCAATCGGGTCCTCGGTGATATTGAGTCGATGGGAAGAGAGTGGGTAGATGGAAATCTTGCCTCCCCCATAACTCCTGATGGCCGAAAAGGGCCTCCTGTCATGTTCATGATCGGAGGAGGTGACCTCGATGATATCCGGCTTTCAATTGAGGAAGGAAGGCTTGAAAGTATTCCATGGTCTCGAGATTCGGATTGGATAAGCGATCAGCTCAAGAGTCGACTCGAATGGACTTCTCGACATGACCCGGAGGCCCACCAGAGAATCCTTTCCAATCTGAGAAGATATGTCCAAGATTCTTTTTCTCTAGGGTTGAATGCCTATGATGCCCCTCAATGGGCATCTCGTGTCGATTCCATCGTTCGACTCTTGCCACCTCAGGAACAACTTGCCTATGCCGACAGTCTTCTGTTTCACGAGGCAGTTGCCTTCGGTAAGCCCTTCCAGGGAAGGGTTTACCAGCAGATTGCCGTCTGTGTTATGCCTTTTATGGAGAGCCGGATGTTTTGCCTCGCAGGCATTTATGGCGGAAAGGACTTTTCCCGTTTAGTCGAGTCCGTACAGAAGGCCCCCATTTTCAGCGCGTATAAAATCAATCGATTACGAGCTTTAGCGGAAGATCTTGAATACCAAGGAATTGACGGTATCCACCATGTCGTTCATCGCCGACCAGGGGATTACACTGTCGACTTTTTAAAAAGGGCTTTGGGAAGAGTTGAGACAGAAGAACCTCATAAGACCGATCTCATTGCGGCACTTAAGGAGTGTCTCAGTTTGGCCTCAGAGGTGTATGAAGGCAAATTAGAGGCACGGCCCCCCGGAAGAAAGCCTGCCTGGCTCGATTCAACGGGTGATGTCATCTCTCTTTCACGCTCTATTGGAGATTTTATTTGCGATCTAAAAGAAGGGAGGATTTCTCGAGAGGTTACTGGCGAGGACCTCGTTCATTTAGCCCAGCTATCTGTATCACTCCAAAAAGAAGCGTTCGGTGCCTGTCGCTATGAAGAAAGTGAGCATGTCTCTGCACTGCAGGCTCGAAAGATCGCGACCCTCGTGATGACTCTGTATGGGAGTGGATATGGTCACTGTGGTTGGAAGACAGTTGCCGATCGTCTTTTTGAACTTTCTGAGAGATGGGAACAGTTGAGATCTGAGGAACGGGAAAGACAGCTGAAAATTAACGCTGCTCTTGCACGAGAAATAGTCCTTCAGGTTCAGGATTCCTATCACGAACATTTTGATCCCCTTGTGGAACGATTTGGAGATCTTCGAGAATTTTCTGCTGATGAGCGCGCGAACTTTTCCGGTCAGCTCTATGCCTCCATGGCAACGTTGCCCTTAAGTATTCATGTTCAAAAAACATGTGAAGGACAAGGAGATCGGCAGACAGCAAACAGGGTCCTTTCTGTCCTGCAACACCCTTATCCTTCGTATCCCTATAAGGGCTGGTTTTATGGTGATGCCGATATGCCTGCAGACCGGCGGGTCATTGGGAATAAAGGCGCCAGTCTTCACGAAATGAAACAACGAGGATTGAAAGTCCCAATAGGGTTTGTCTTGCCCGCGCGGCTAGCGGGCACGAACTTGTCGGTGGCGGATGAGCAAGCGATTGATAGGGCGTTGGATCGGCTGGAAAAACTGGCGGGCCGCTCCCTGGAAGACGGGTCGTTGGAGGTCTATGTCAGATCAGGTGCCGGAGAAAGTCTCGAAGGTCAGATGAGGACGATACCTGATGTGAAGGGACGAAAAGCGGTCAAGGAGGCGATTCATCAGGTGTATCAAAGTGCGGATGATGAGGGAGCGCGGGCATTGCGACTGATCAATGGAGTCCCTGATGAATGGGGAACTGCGGTTAATATTGTTGTGAAGGTAGATGCCACCCGTGGAGGTGCTGGAGTTTTTAATTCTGGCAGGGAACCGGTTTTTAAGCGCGGTGTTCCTGGTCGTTCTCTAGCAGATAGTAGGGCCTTTGGGACTGATGAGTTGGATAGGCAATATCGGCAAATCTTGGAAGGAGATACGGAGAGGCTGGAGAATTTTTATGGTTATCCGCTTGAAGTGGAATTTACGATCGAAGATGGGCAACTCTATTATCTCCAGGTAAGACATGCACGACTTGAGCAAGATCGTGAAATTCGGTGGTATGCGGAAAGGGTTCGCTTAGGAAAATTAGATGCTGACGAAGCCATCAAACGTCTAGGCGGCAAGAGAAGGCTAGAAAACTCTCGCACCATTTCTGTTTTGCAAGAAACTACCGGGCATCCCTTTTCGCAACAGCGTAAAGGGGGTGGGACTCCCTTATCCGGGCGTATAGCCTTGAGTCATGAAAGAGTCTTGGAATTAAGGAGGGGGGGAGATCAGCCTATCTTTGTTGCCGATAATCCAGACACGAGAGTGAGTACATCAACGTCGATACTTGCCTCTGGGTTAATCTTTCGTGGAGGAAACGACCTTTCCCATCTTGAGGCGATTGCACGGATGACAAGAACCTCATTTGTGAGAAGCGAGGATCTTGTTATTGACGGAGCTGTTTCTGTTCGGTTGGGAAATGATTCCTACCAAGAAGGGGAGGTTGTGACGCTGGACCCTTCAACAGGCCGCATCTTCAGAGGGGAGATCCCTGTGACCACGCGAGAAAGTTCTGCTCGCTTCGATATTGAATATCTTTTATCACAAGCGACCTCGACGGTCCCTAATCCTTGACCCTTCCCTAAAACCCACAACTCTTTGTTTTGTAAGCCGATAACTAACCTGTATGGCTCCTCCTATCGCTCCGATCTCTCCACAGGTCCAGCAGTTGGATGGTCTTTCCATTGGGATCGGCCTTGGGGCTACCGTGATAGGTGGCATTTGCCAGCTTTCCCCACGTCACTTCTTTTTGCCCACTTCCCCTGCCAGTGTTTTTTTTAATGTTGGACTAGCAGGCGCTGCCCTCCCGATGCTCTGGAACGCCGTCCGGGCGGGTGATCGGCTCTTTTTCCAGAAATTAGAAAAATGTGAGGATCGGCGGGCTGATGGTCTCTTCCTGGCCGGTGCCTTGACCGGACTTGGGGCGGTGCTGCTTCGAGGGAAACTCCATCCTGCCGGTCGCGGTCTCAGTTTCCTGGGATGTCTCATCGATATCACCCACCTGCTTTATCTCGTCGGAAGCAATCGACCGGAGGTCCATCAGGCGAGCAAGCCCCAGGTCCTGTTCCAATTGGGCCTCACGTTTCTTTTCAGGGCCCGCCGCCCGAAGGAGCTGCCACCGCCTTCTGTCCCTGCTGCGAAACCCAGCTGTATTCGAGTTTTCGATCCTTCGGAGATTCAGCGAACGACGGAGTGTCTTGGCCAAGGAGGCTTCGCAGCAGTCTATCGGGTGAGGCTTCTCCCATCGGGTGACTATCGCGCGCTCAAGCTCTTTACCAACGTTGATACGATTCCAGAGGTTTGGCTTCGCGAGCAGGCGGTTGCGAGTCAAGTCGCTATGGTTGATTCTCCGTATATCGTTCGTGTTGATGGATTCGTTAGTGATGAGGCGACGAGGACCGGTGGGATTGTCATGGAGGCCCTCGAGGGGTTAGCCCTCGATACGAAGATCCTTGAACAGAGGGGTGCCGTGCCGGTGCAGAAGGCGGTCGGTTATTTTATCGATTATTCTCGGGGTGTCAGTGATCTTCATCTGGAGGTTGGTTATATCCATCGTGATCTGACACCGGCGAATCTTTGGGTCCCCTTCGAAGGGAATTGCAAGATCTTCGATTTTAGTGTTGCCGAGAAGATTGTCAGAAGGAGCCGTAGGATCTCCCCCAGAGCTGCCGCGGGGACACCGGACTATATGCCCCCCGAGGCCTACAGGGATTTTGTTAATTTTGACGAGAGATTGTATCAGTATAGTTACCCTGCCGATGTCTTCTCACTGGGGGCCTCCTTTTATGAGACGGTCACCGGTCGGAAGGCGTTCTCACTCATTAGGAACAGGGGTATTGGAGAGGATCTGATGGCCGATGGTTCTCTACTTGAATGGTTTTACACCCCTCCTCCGCCACTCACGAATTTCTTTCATCATATGACAGGACCTCAACAGCTCGCCCTGGAGGAGCTGGACCAAATAATCCGACGGTCGATCGCCTTCTATCCCGATGGGCGTTATCAGACCGCCGATGAAATGCTTGCCGCACTTCTTTCGTGGAAGGAGAGGCATCGGACACTGACATTCCCCCTCTCATCACTCGTCGTGACATAGCCCCTTCTAATCCTTGAACCGTCCACCTCCTTATGTTAGCCAACAAAGGCAATGAAACTTTCTCCCGACGAGGTAAAAAAAATTGTCGAGCTAGCCCGGCTTGAGATGAATTCCGTCGAGATGGAGAAATACTCCACCCAGCTCTCGAATATTCTAAGTTTTGTTGAAAAGCTGAACGAGCTCGATGTCTCCGGGATTGAACCGACCGCCCATGCGATCTCGGTCCCGACCCCGATGAGGAATGACGAACCCGCAAAGTTTAAAAACCAGGAAGAGGTCCTCTCTCAGGCACCCGATCGGGAGGGGCGGTTTTTCAAGGTTCCGAAGGTGATCTAGATGGAACTCTGTGACCTGACCATCCATGAACTTCATGAAAAACTAAAGAAACGGGAGATCCGATCGCTCGATATTGTTGATTCCGTCTTCAAGAGGATTCGCTCGGTCGAACCAAAAATTCATTCCTACATCACCCTGACCGAGGAACTTGCCTTCATCCAGGCCCAGACCTCGGATGCGATGATGGAGAAGCAGAAAGATTTTCCACCGCTCATGGGGATCCCGATCGGTCTCAAGGATATCTTCTTGACCCAAGGGATTCAGACCACCTGTGGCTCGAAGATCCTGGAGGGGTATATCCCACCGTATGATGCCACCACCGTAGAGAAGTTGAAACAGAATGGCATGATCCTGACCGGAAAGCTCAACATGGACGAGTTTGCAATGGGATCCTCGAATGAGACCTCGTCCTTTGGAATTGTCAAAAACCCTTGGGACCTGGAACGGATCCCGGGAGGATCGAGCGGAGGGAGTGTGGCGGCTGTTTCTGCCGGGGAATGTATCGCAGCGACCGGAACCGATACGGGGGGATCGATTCGTCAACCGGCAAGTCTTTGCGGTGTGGTTGGTTTGAAGCCGACGTATGGGCGTGTCTCACGCTATGGTGTTATCGCCTTCGCCTCTTCGCTCGATCAGGTCGGTCCTTTGACGAAGGATGTGACGGACTCGGCCCTGATGATGAATCTGCTTGCAGGGCATGACCCGCGTGATTCGACCTCACTCGATGAAAAAGTCCCTGATTATACCCGATCACTCATCCCCGATATCAAGGGGTGGCGTCTCGGTGTTCCAAAGGAATATTTTGTGAAAGGGCTTGATTCGGAAGTTGAAAAATCGATCCGGGAGGCGATCCGTCTGTTTGAGAAACTTGGGGCGAAGGTCGACGAGGTCTCACTCCCTCATACCGATTACGGCGTTCCGACCTATTATATCTTGGCACCGGCCGAGGCCTCCTCGAACCTCGCCCGTTATGACGGGATCCGTTACGGCTATCGACAAAAAGAGGCGACGACGTTGATTGACCTCTACAAGAGGTCCCGAACCAAGGGGTTTGGAGTGGAGGTGAAGCGTCGGATTATGCTTGGGACCTATGTCCTTTCAGCCGGATACTATGACGCCTACTATCTGAAGGCGCAGAGGGTTCGGACCCTGATCCGCAGGGATTTCGAAAAAATTTTTGAAAACCATGACGTCATACTAGCGCCGACATCACCGACCGCCGCTTGGAAGTTTGGTGAAAAAACAGACGATCCACTCAAGATGTATCTTTCGGATATTTATACGATCAATGTGAACCTGGCCGGCCTCCCTGGAATGAGCATTCCATGCGGCTTCACAAAGTCAGGACTCCCGATCGGCCTGCAACTGATTGGTTCGCACTTTCAAGAAGAGAAACTCCTGAGGGCTGCCTATACCTATGAACAATCTACAGAGTGGCATAAGAGGAGACCCAAATTATGAAGAGACCGAAGGTATGAACTACGAACCGGTCATTGGACTTGAGGTCCACGCCCAACTCTTGACGCGCACCAAGCTCTTCTGCAGCTGTTCGACTCAATTTGGCAATGAACCCAACGCGAATACCTGCCCGGTCTGCTTTGGCCTCCCCGGCGTCCTGCCGGTCCTGAATCGGCGTGTCGTTGAGTTCGCGATCCGTGCGGGACTTGCGACAAATTGTCAGATCACGCGAAAAAACATCTTCGCGAGGAAGAACTATTTTTATCCCGATCTCCCGAAGGGGTACCAGATTTCACAATATGAGAACCCGATTTGCACAAAGGGCTGGATTGATATTGAAGTCAAGGGAGAGAAGAGACGCATTGGACTCACCCGAATCCATATGGAGGAGGATGCCGGAAAACTCTTGCATGAACACCCAGTCTCCCGATCGAAGGCGGCATCATGGGTTGATCTGAATCGTGCCGGTGTCCCCCTTCTGGAGATTGTTTCCGAGCCCGATATCCGGTTGCCGGAGGAAGGGGTTGTCTATCTGAAAGAGCTTCGGAGGATCCTCATGTATCTCGACGTCTGCGATGGGAACATGGAGGAGGGGTCGCTTCGCTGTGATGCAAATATCTCGATCCGGCCAGTGGGGACCAAGAAGTTTGGGACCAAGGTAGAGATCAAGAACATGAATTCCTTTCGCCATATCGAAAAGGCCCTCTACTATGAAATCAAGAGGCAGACGGAAGTCTTGAAGGGAGGGGGAACCACTGCCCAGGAGACACGGCTTTGGGATCCGGAACGTGAGGTTTCAGAATCGATGAGGTCAAAGGAAGAGGCACATGACTATCGCTATTTCCCCGACCCTGATCTCCTCCCTGTCGAAATCGACGAGAGATGGATCGAAAAGATTCAAAGCAATCTGCCGGAGCTCCCTCAAAAAAAACGCGACCGATTTATCAAACAGTTCCAACTCTCACCAGCGCAGGCGGAGGTCTTGATTGAGACCGGCGAAATCGCTTCGTTCTTTGAGCAGATGCTACAAAAATATCCTGACTCGAAGAAGCTTGCCAATTGGATCATCAATAGCCCCTTCCCCGTCACTAAACTTAATCCAGACCATTTAACCAAGGTGCTAACTCTTGTGGATGCCGGAACCCTTTCTTCAAACATGGCGAAGGAGGTCCTCCAGAAGGTTTATGAAACAGGGCGTCCCCCCGAGGAGGTTATTGAGAAAGAGGGGTTAACACAGGTTTCGGATACAGCGGCTCTTGAGGCGGCTATTAATGAGGCCATTTCCGAAAATCCAAAAGAGGTTGAAAGGTTTCGGGGTGGAGAAGAAAAGCTTTTTGCCTTCTTTCTGGGTCAGGTGATGAAAAAGACCAAAGGGAAGGCGAACCCAAAGATCGTCGCTGATCTCTTGCGGAAAAAGATCGGCAGATGATTCTTTATTTTAAATCATTCCTGTTAGGTTTTCTGGTGGCTTTGCCTGTCGGGCCGATTGCGATCCTGATCCTGCAACGCTCCCTTCAGATCGGTTGGTTAGCCGGGATTGCGAGCGGGATCGGCGCCGCCTTGGCCGATGGCCTTTTTGCCTTCTTGGCCGGCCTCGGATTGACGGCCCTGCTTGAGGAGATTGGTGGCTCTCATCCCTTTGTCGGAGGATTCGGTGGCATTGTGCTTGTCCTCGTCGGCCTCAAACTTTTTTTTCAAAAACCGCCCGCGCTTCAGACCGAAGAGGTCCTTTCAGAGCGCTACCTCCATCACTATCTGTGGGATACCCTCTCTGTTTTCCTTTTAACACTGACGAATCCGATGACGATCATTGCGTTTGCCGCGCTCTTTGCCGGTTCCAATCTGATTCCACTGGATCCTCGAAAGATCGATTATTTCCGGATCTGTCTCGGGGTTTTTTCCGGTTCCCTCGTCTGGTGGGTGATCTTAGTTATCCTTTCCCATCCGATCAAAAGAAACCTTTCTCCTTTGAGAATTCATCGCCTCCTCGAGATTGTGGGGGTGATCCTGATCTTCCTAGGCGGAGTGTCGTCCTTGCCGAGACTTGGAACATTGGTCAATAAGATCCCGATTCTCAACAAGTTTTTTTGATGAAGTTCCTTCTTGGGGTGAAGACTCGCTGTATACAAAATCACGGATTTTATGCGGATAGCGGATGACTTGGTCCGAGGATTCGCCGATAATAGTCAACGTGGAAGAAAAACCTTTAGAAAAGAAACCGAATATCTACGAATACAATAATTATCGAGCTTATCTTTTGGATTTCTACCGCTTTCATAAAGAGAAATCGACACATGGTTTTTCATTCCGCATTTTTTCCAAACGGGCACGATTGAGATCACCGAACTACCTTCAATTAATCATGGAAGGGAGGAGAAATCTCTCTTCGAAGATGATTCCGAGGTTCGCCGAGGCGCTTAAATTGGAAAATCGTCAGAAGGAATTTTTTGGAAATCTTGTAAAATTTACGCAGGCGGAAACCGCAAGTGAAAAAGACCTCTATTTCAAGGCGCTTCTCCGTTTCCGTGAGTATCGTGAGACAACTCGGATTCGAACGGAACAGTACGCCTATTTCTCAAATTGGTATTACGTCGCTATTCGGGAAATGGTTGCCCTAAAAGATTTTCAGGAAGATCCGAAAGTGATCGCCGCCTCCCTTTATCCGCCGGTTACCGAAGAGCAGGTGAAGGAGGCGATTCGGGTCCTTTTACAAATCGGTCTGCTCGTCCGCGATGAAAGGGGAAAATTAAAACACTCTGAAACTCATCTGACTACGGATGAGGCGGTCAAGACGATCTCGGTTTATAAATTTCATCAGCAGATGATCTCGAGGGGACTGGAGGCGCTCAATTATCCGGAGGAGGAACGATTCATCTCCTCGATTACACTCCCTCTGCCAAGGCAGCAGTTTCCCTTCATTAAAACGAAGGTTTTCCAGTTTCTGAAAGAGATCCAAAGTTGGTCAGCGGCCTTGGAAAGGGCCTCGGAGGAGATCTATCAACTAAATTTCCAGCTCTTCGGTCTCACGAAGATGAAGACAGTGAAGGAGGAAAAATGAGGAATAAGAGATTCAAAATATTAGCGTTTATCCTGCTCCTTCTTTTGACCTCCTGCTTCAAGAAAAAGGAAAGTACGGTTGTTGGAAATCCATCAGGAGGAGGGGATAAACCAACGGCGGCCACGAATCAATTTGGTATCGGAACTTTTGGTAATGCAAAGTTTGAGTAATGAGAAAGGAAGGTGAGTTTTATGAGGTGGGGGAAGATGCTCTTTGCGATCCTTCTGATAGGGGACTTGGCTCTCTCGGTAGGTTGTAGTGGCAAAAAAGGGGCCACGGAGACACCTGCTGAGAGGGATGTCGGTTCTACTGTAGGAAGTGGAAGCGAAGGAAGCGGGGGTGTTGGAGGAAAGCCAGCGAATGCGGCACAGAAGAAAAATCGATTCGGAGAGTCAGGGTTTGGTGAGTCGAATTTTGAATAAAAACGAATTGAGGAGGACAATATGCAGTTCAATAAATGCAGCAAAAAAAGCACGGTGGTCAGCTTGGGAATCATTCTCTTAATGACCATGATGTTACGGTTAGCGAACGCTGAGGACTTTCGTCTGCCACGAGTTTCAGCAGGAGATATCGTTTCAGCGGACCTATTGAATGAGGTTTTTGGGACTATTGAAGATGCCCTTCAGCGGATTACCAGCACCAATCAGGTGGTGGGAAGTTGGAGCTGTTCCAAGTACGCTGCTGAGAGCGATAATTACGTTGGGGATCCCGGTGCTTCATCTTTTGATGGGGCCTTTAATCGGTCTACTATTACCTTGAATATTGTGAACGATGGCGATGGGACATATTCCTGGAATTCATCACCCGAGATCGCATGGATCAGCGCGGCTGGAAGAGGTGGTTGTGCCCCTGCCTGTGATAGGGGTACCGGGAGCATTGGGGTGAGGGATGGCTATCTTGGTGTCACCATGCAAGAAAACCCTTGCTTATCAATCTGTAGCACAAGGTTTTTTAGACAGGTCTTTAGTATCACACGAAGGTCTGTAACGGGTATTGATTTTGTGAAAGAACTAGGGACCGATCATGGCGTTGGCCTTGTTTGCGACAAAATCGACATTCCGCCATCTGCTCCAACAGACTTGATAGCTACAGCGAGTGAAACCAGTGTCGCTTTATCCTGGTCAGATAACAGCAGTAATGAGACCGGTTTCAAAATCCTTCGAAAAGACAGTTTGGAAGGTGATTTTGAAGTGGTGACGACGACAGCAGCGAATGCGACATCCTACACGAACACCGTCCCGGCTGCAGGTACTTACTGGTATCGGATTAAGGCAACCAATGCATATGGCGACTCATTTGGAAGTAATGAGGTCTCTGTCACGATACCGTAAATCGCCTGCCACAGATTCGTTCAACTCCCCATCCCCAGCCTATCGGGGGTGGGGAGTTTTTTCGGAACACTGGTTGACAATATTCGTCTACTCAATAAGATCCCTCCGATTAAAAGGTGGATGGGGTGAGGGCATGAAATTCAAAACCATTGAGTGGAAAGACAATAAGGTGATCCTGATCGATCAGCGAAAGCTGCCGCTTGAGGAGACCTATGTCGAATGTTCCGATTACATGCAGGTGGCCGATGCGATCCGGAACATGACCGTTCGGGGGGCACCGGCGATCGGCGTCACGGCGGCGATGGGGGTTGCGTTGGGGGCGATGGGGGTCGATGCAAGGGATTACCAATCCTTTTGCGGCAAAATGGAGGGGATCCTCACGACATTGCTGAAGACACGTCCCACCGCTGTCAATCTGAAGTGGGCCGTGGAAAAGATGAGACGGGTGATGGTCAAGAATCCGACCCTTTCCGTCTCAGAACTCAAGGAGAGGCTCAAACAAGAGGCGATTCGAATCTGTGAGGAAGATATCGAGATGTGTCGCCAGATTGGAGAGCATGGGGCCACATTGATCCCGGCAAACCAGACGATTTTAACCCATTGTAATGCAGGTGCCTTAGCAACAGCAGGACAGGGGACAGCGCTCAGTCTCTTCTATGCTGCTTGGGATCAAGGAAAACGGTTTGAGGTTTTTGCCGACGAGACCCGTCCCTTTCTTCAGGGCTCGCGACTGACCGCCTGGGAGCTTGCGAAAAATGGGATCCCGGTGACACTGATTACGGATAATATGTCTGCCTACTTCATGAGACAGAAAAAGATCCAAGCGGTCGTTGTCGGGGCCGATCGGATCGCTGCGAATGGGGACGTGGCCAACAAGATCGGGACCTACGGCGTCGCTGTCCTCGCGAGACAACATGATATCCCTTTTTATGTGGCAGCACCGACCTCAACAATCGACCTCGAGACACCAACGGGTCAGGAGATACCGATTGAGGAGAGGTCCGCCGATGAGGTGACGCGGTTTTACCGTCAACAGGTCGCCCCGGAAGGGATCAAGGTCAGGAATCCGGTTTTTGACGTGACTCCCCATGAGTTGATAACAGCGATTGTGACAGAGAAGGGGATCCTGCGAGAACCCTACAGCGAAAATCTCAGAAAAATTATCGCGTGATCAGCTGACATCCCCCCCCTCTCGCCGCGCGTCGCGGAGGAGAGGTTGAGGGGGCTTCAGGCATAACACCAGACGGTACCTCTGCCACTCCAGGGGCAACAACCGGGGTAAACCCACTGAGGGTGTCCCCCCCTGCACTGGCTGGTGAAGCCTCTGGCTCCTGGGCTGGCTGTGGAACGATACCGGAGCAGGAACTGTTACAGCGGCCGGCTTGTCCGTTCAATAGACCGTCATCACAGGTCTCGCTACTTGTATTATCGGTCACACCATCACCACAGAAGGGGTTTCGGCAGGTCGTCCGGCAAGCATTTGATTGGGAATTGCTATTAGTGACACCATTGTCACATTGTTCGTCATTGTTGCTATTCACCACACCGTCACCGCAAGTGGGGCTCAGGCAATTGGTCGCGCAGGCCCCAGCGACAGTGTTACTGTTCAAGGCACCATCATCACAGAGCTCTGCTAAAGTAATCACACCATTACCACAACGGGTCTCTGTACAGTTGACATCACAACCGTCGCCAGAAATGCTGTTCGCATCGTCACATTCTTCTCCCGGACCAACAATGCGGTCGCCACATCGCGCATTTTGGCAGCCAAGGGTGCAGGCATCCGTATTCACAGCGTTGCCGTCGTCGCATTGCTCTCCTCGGAGGGTATTGAGGATCCCGTCACCACAGGTCGAAGATCGGCAGTTCGTTTCACAACCGTTGGTCTGGACACCACCTGTATCACACTCCTCACCGTCGGTCCTTCGTCCATTACCGCATCGGGTCGTCCGGCAATTCGAATCACACCCATCTCCATCGACGCTATTCCCATCGTCACACTCTTCGGTCACTTCCAGAACCCCGTTCGGGCAGGTCCACTCATTCTGGCAGGTACTGCTACAACCATCACCGTTGGCGGTATTCCCATCGTCGCATTGTTCACGCGGTCCATTGACCAGGGCATCTCCACAGACAATCTCCACCGCCCCCACATCACAGGCCCCCACTTCCCGGTTAAAACCACGCTGGTCTGTTGCGGGACAACTGGTAGAGACGGCATTATCAACGATAGGACTGGTGATAACGCCTATGTAATAAACCGGTATCGGTCCTCCACTGTTCGTAAAAGTTGATGGCATGGAGATACTCACTGGGGCAGCATTCGTCCCCACCTGGTCCGAAGCGACGGAACTGAAGCTGCAACCGGCATTATTGCGGAGGATATTCCCACCCCCTGAAGAGATCGTCCCGACACAATCATGGGCAACACCAGCGGAAGTCGAAAAATCAGCGTTACCCGCAACCAACGTGCTGGTCAGGGTCACCGGGACTCCCGTATCGACATACAGGCCGCCGGCCTCCCCACCCCGACTCACGGTATAGTCATTGTCGGCAAAGTTACGACTTATAGTGACGTGGAGGAGCGTTGCTGTACCACCCGAAAAATAAATTCCACCTCCGTTTCGATTCACCCGATTCTCACCAAATGTGCTGTTTGTGATGGTGACACTCCCCAACACCGAATAAAGTCCACCCCCATCTTCGGAGGCACGACTATGTCGAATGGTGCTTCGAGTGATCGTCAGTGTCCCTTCATTATAAATTCCGCCTCCACCTCTCGCCTGCAGTCCTCCATTCAAGGTTTGGACCGTCCCATCCAATGACTGACCACCATTGATGACAACGCGGTTCAGCGTCAGCGTCCCGTTATTATAAATACTTCCACCAAGACCGGCACCAGCGTTGCTATTCAGAATGGTCAGGTTATTGACCTCCACGATGCCGCCCGAGAGGATCTGGAGGGCCCGATCAAGCCCATTGGCATTGATCACGGTGTTATCCGTAATGGTCCCCTCTCCCCGGAGGATCAGATTGGAGCTAATATCAAGGTCTCCGGCCATGTTCGTAATATCTGTTCCAGAGAGGGTGAATGTGTAAGTACCGATCGGCAGTTGGATCGTCTCTTGGCCTGTCCCCCCCGTCGTGCAACCACCGAAGGGGGCGTTGGTGTTGGCCGCCTGGACCGCCTCTCGGAGTGAGCAGCCGGTACCGGTTCCACTTTCATCAAATTCGTCTGAAAAGGTAGTCACGTTAATTGTCACAGCTTGTGCGAAGATAGCGGGAGAAATAAATGAGATGGCACAGAACATGAGACAGGGGAGCCATTTTTTGAATTGGTGCCTAGGAGAAGAGATCATCATACATGAGTGATAGAGCAATTTAAGTGCCAAAGCAAGACAGGCGCGAACATTAGATAATTTCCATTATTATTCAGTAGGTTGAATCGATCTCCAAACTGAATATCGAAACTATGGTTTCTTATCATTTTGATAATTCTATCATTTTGATAAACCACAAAACATCTCGACTCCGGGAGTGGGATACGGTAGGAACAGGCATCGATGCTCAAAAAAGCGGCTAAAATTTGGATGGATGGCAAACTCGTTCCTTGGGATCAGGCGAATGTTCACGTCTTGACCCATACCCTCCATTATGGTCTCGGCGTTTTTGAGGGAATCCGGTTCTATGAGGGGGCAAACGGAAAATCGGCGGTCTTTCGCCTGAAGGAACATATCCAACGCCTTTTTGATTCGGCCCACATTTTTAATATGAAGATCCCCTTTGGTAAGGACGAGATCATTGAGGCGTGTAAAGAGACGATCCGTATCAATAGCCTTAAGAAAGGATATATCCGTCCCATCGTGTTTCTTGGGGATGGTGAGATGGGGCTTTATGCCACGTCAAATCCAGTGCGTGTGGCAGTAGCGGCGTGGGAGTGGGGAACCTATCTGGGTGACGAGGGGATCAAGAATGGGATCCGGGCAAAGGTCTCTTCATTCAGTCGACCCCCCGTTAATACCACGATGAACAAGGCAAAGGCCTGTGGGAACTATATTAATTCAATCTTGGCAAAAAGAGAGGCGATATTGGCCGGCTATGAAGAGGCGATCCTGCTTGATGTCGATGGATTTGTTGCGGAGGCCTCTGGAGAAAATGTCTTCCTGGTGAAGAATGGTTCTGCCAAGACAACCCCTCTCGGTTCCTCGATTCTTCAGGGAATTACGAGGGATTCCGTCATCACACTTTTGCGAGACAACGGTATTTCTATTTCCGAAGAAAGATTCAGTCGGGATGAACTCTATCTTGCTGACGAGGTTTTTTTAACAGGGACTGCAGCGGAGATCACACCAATTCGGGAGATCGATAACAGGACCATCGGCGCTGGAAAGCCTGGTAGCGTGACACGACAGGTCCAGGAGCTTTTCTTCAGCGTCGTCCGGGGAGAGAATTCGAAATATCGTGCCTGGCTTGATCCCGTCTAATCCTTCGATGAACTCAGGACTAGTTTAACGTTTCCTTGAAGAGAAAGTGCCTTAGATCATCTCTCTTGTCCGGCGCATTGTGGATAAAGATTTTTGCCGAGATCTCACCGTGAGGAAGGTTAATCACTTGTTGCCATCTCTGAAGATGCATCGAAGAACTTGGTCTTGGCAAAAGAATCCCACCACAAGAAAGGACCGTTGGTTGAGAGGGATTCGAGGTCTCCCCCCTGACCTCGAAACAGAGCGACTCCAGGACGCTTTCCAATTCTGGATCGGCAAACATCCTTTGCACCTCCCGCCTTCATGAAAGTGCAATCCCTGTGCCACAGGATGGACCGCCCCCTATTTCTGCTTACTAGATGATTTTTAAATCTTTTTTATTTTTCTATTTTTAGAAATGGAGTGGCTGGTGTCTCAAAATGATAAACAAGTGTCATTATTTTGACAGAAACTGTTTTTGTCGAAGCTTCTTATGGTAGGTAATCGCGAAGCGATGCGCCTCATCACGGATCCGCATGAGGAGATGAAGAAGGCTCGATTGGGGTTTTAATCGGACCGGATTTTTTCTCCCTGGAAGGTAGACCTTGTCGCTTGACTCGTCGGGTCGGGCCTTTGCCAGCGCGGCAATATCAATTCCCGTAATATTGAGTTCAGACATGACTTCGATAACAGAGTTCAGTTGTCCTTTGCCACCGTCGATCAGGATCATGTCGGGTCTTTCCCATTTTTCTCCCTTATCCCCCTCTTTTTCGCTTCGGATCAGTCGTCTTTTCAAAACCTCTTTCATCATCGAAAAATCATCGGGTCCCAGCACTGTTTTGATACGGAATCGGCGGTACCCTTCTTTGAAAGGTTCTCCTTGAAGAAAACTGACAAGAGACCCGACTGCCAGGGTTCCTCCGATATTTGAGATATCAAAACACTCGATCCGTCGTGGAAGATTCTGGAGGTGCAGAACCGACTGGAGGTGGTCCAAGATTTCCCCGATCTCTTCCTGTTTCGCCTCCCGGTGACGAAACCCCTCCTCTGCATTCTTGAAGGCAAGCCGGATCAGATCCCTCCGATCACCCATTTGGGGAGAGAGGAGAGAACAAGCCTTCCCACGACGTTCCTGAAGAACCTCAAGAAGAGGCCCTTTATTTTCCAAATCGGAGGGCAAGAGAATTTCATCCGGGATGAGACGCCCTTCTCCATAGTATTGATTCAGAAATTCCTCGAGTACCACAGGCTCTTCCTGATAATTCTTGAGATGGTAAAGTCGAGATTCCCAGACCTTCCCCTCTCGGATCTCCACAACACAAAAAGTGATCCGCTCCCCTTCACGGTAGAACCCAATGGCATCCTGGTCAATCCACCGATGCCGTGCGACAGACTGTTTTTCGAGAGTTTCCTTTATAGACCGGATCAGGTCGCGAGCCTTCGCCGCCTTTTCAAACTCCTCCCGTTCTGAAAGCTTGGCCATCTCTTGTTCGACTTCTTTTAGGAGGTCCTGCTTTCGACCCTGGAGAAAAAGTTTTACCTGTTCGACTGTCCTTTTATAAATCTCTTCCGAGATATAGCCGACACAGGGGGCATCGCATCGATGGATCTGGTACTGGAGGCAGGGGCGAATACGGTTCGTCAACTCCTGGTCTGAACAGGTCCGGAGCCGAAAATGTCGCTCAATAAAATCAACCGTTTCACGGCAAGCAGCAGCCGATGAGTAAGGGCCAAAATAAAGGGAACCATCTTTTTTGATCTGGCGGGTGACATAGAGGCGGGGGAATTTGTCCTTTGTTGAGAGCTTAAGGCTTAAATAGCTTTTGTCGTCTCGAAGCTGGATGTTGTATTTAGGGTGGTGTTTTTTGATAAGCGTATTCTCCAAAAGGAGCGCTTCTTTTTCATTTTCGGTAACGATGTGGTCGAGGTCTTGGACACGCCTCATGAGGAATTGGATCTGATGCCGGTTTTCCTTTGTCTTCCCAAAGTAGCTGCTAATCCTCTTTTTGAGATCATTGGCCTTGCCAATATAGAGGATACCTCCCCGGTCATCCTTCATTAAATAGACCCCAGGAGAGGTGGGAAAATGAGAGGACTTCTCTTTAAGATTCACGGAGAAAAGGGATAAATGATTTCGGTTATTTTTTCAAACTAATGCAAGTAGCGACTAGGCGTGCCATTCGTCTCCACAAGGCGGGACATCTGATTGTAGATAAAGGTCATGAAGCGTTCTTTGTCTTTTTCATCCATATCCCGAATAATCGCACCGGTTTCGAAGCAATGATCCGAAAGCTTGTTTTGCCAGACGATCTCCCCCTGGGCACGGATCGGTTCCTGGTCCTCTTCGTCAAGGAGTTGGATTTCGAGGTTTAAAAGTGTCCCATTTTCAAGTAGATGGGGGGTCATCAAGCGAATACCCCCGGCACTGATATCTGCGCTTTTTGACTCGGCGATCTCACTCAGATCGCCGCCCGGCTTCTGGATGACATAATTGACTGAAAGTGCGATATCGAGGCGGGCATGACGGCGTTGGTCAGTATCGGGCATAAATAACCTCCGTTTGACAGGCTTCCTATCGACGAAATGAGAAAACGGGTGCGTAGAAAATGACACCCCGTTGACATTTTTAGCCTAAAGTTGCATAAATGGCCGGTCAGTGATCGTGGCCTTTTTTGAGAGATTTGAGCATGGTGCCCATGTCCTCTTAAGGCTCACACCCAAACCTTAGGAGGGTTAATCATGGGTAAGAAACTGTATGTAGGCAATCTGCCTTATTCCATCCGAGACGAGGAGCTCCAACAGCTTTTCGCTCCGATGGGGACTGTCGTTTCCGCACAGGTCATCATGGATCGCTATTCAGGACGGAGCAAGGGCTTCGGTTTTGTCGAGATGTCGACTGACGAAGAGGCCCTTCGCGCTGTTTCTGAGTTGAATGGCAAGGACCATTCAGGTCGTGCCTTGACCGTCAATGAAGCTCGTCCAAAAGAGCAACGTGACGATCGGGATCGTGGTGGTAATGAAGGACGACGTGGCGGTTTTGGTGGTGGTGGTGGCGGCGGACGCCGAGGCTCTCGAGGGGGATTCTAGGCGTTGTCGAAAGACGATCTCGTTAAGTTTGAGGGTCAGATCAAAGATGCAACCGGCGGTGGGAATTATATGGTCGCCCTCGAGAACGGCGTGACGGTCTCAACAAAACTTTGCGGGAAGATGAAACGCTTTAAAATCCGGGTCATTGTGGGAGACAAGGTTACGGTTGGCGTGTCTCCCTATGATCCGACCCACGGGCTGATTTTACACAGACATCGCCCAGGTACTTAAGCGCGGATACCCAGCGTGAGTTCCTTCTCCCTCAGGAGCTTGATCCTGTCTCGAATTTCAGCAGCCTTTTCAAATTCCATATTGGTGGCAAATTTCTTCATCTGTTTCTTGAGATCTTCAATGATCTCAGGGATTTTTTCGATGGGGATTCTCTCTCCCCCTTTCGTGGTCTCTGCGGGAACGGTAAAATAATCTTTTTCATAGATGGAGTGGAGGGCATCACTAATATTTTTCTTTACAGACTGAGGGGTAATCCCATGTTTTTTATTATAGTCGGTTTGAAGCTTGCGACGTCTTAGAGTTTCCTCGATCGCCTTTTGCATCGAGTCGGTCATCCGATCGGCATAAAGGATCGCCTCTCCCTTCAGATTTCGGGCTGCACGGCCAAAGGTCTGGATCAAAGACCGCGCCGATCTCAAGAAACCCTCTTTATCGGCGTCCAGGATGGCAACCAGAGATACTTCAGGGAGGTCAAGCCCTTCACGAAGAAGATTAATGCCGATAAGGACGTCGAACTCTCCAAGCCGTAATGACCGAAGCAGCTCCACACGTTCCAGAGTTTCTATATCCGAGTGAAGATATTTAACCCGAATCCCCTTCTCCTGATAGTAACGTGTCAAATCTTCAGACATTTTTTTTGTGAGAGTGGTTACCAAAACCCGTTCTCCCTCTTTTGCACGAAGCCGAATCTCTTTTTCAAGATCACTGACCTGCCCCTCTGCCGGTCGTACAACTGGCTTTGGATCGATCAAACCGGTGGGACGGATGAGCTGCTCAATGATAACCCCTTTCGATGTTTTGATTTCGTAGTCTGAGGGGGTCGCGGAGACATAGATGATCTGATGAATCAGTTCCCCAAACTCTTCGAATTTGAGCGGTCGATTGTCGAGGGCTGAGGGAAGGCGAAACCCGTAATCAACAAGATTTGCCTTTCGGCTCTTGTCTCCGTTGTACATCCCATTGAGTTGCGGGATGGTGATGTGGCTTTCATCGACAAAAAGAAGAAAATCGCGTGGGAAGTAGTCAATCAACGTCGGTGGTGGCTGCCCAGCACCCCGTCCTGTAATATGTCGTGAATAGTTCTCGATCCCCTTACAAAAACCCATTTCTTCCATCATCTCCAGATCAAAGTTGGTTCGTTGCTCGAGCCGTTGAGCCTCCACCAGCTTCCCTTGATTTTTGAACCATTCCAGACGTTCTTTCAGTTCATCGCGAATGTTCTGGATGGCACGCTTTATCTGTTCCTCAGGGGTGACGTAATGTGAGGCGGGATAGATAGTGATCGATTCAAGTTCTTTGAGGATTTGACCACGCAGGGCATCAATCTCAGTCAGGCGTTCAATCTCATCTCCAAAAAATTCAACACGGATCGCGCGCTCTTCCTCATGGGCCGGGAAAATCTCAACCACATCCCCTCGGACACGAAAGGTGGCTCGATGAAAATCATAGTCGTTTCTTTCATACTGAACCTTGATAAGGTCCTTCAGGAGCTGTTGCCGGGGGTATTCTTTTCCACTTTCAATAGGGACCACAAGCCCATGGTACGCCTCGGGAGAACCAAGACCGTAGATGCACGAGACCGAGGCGACGATGATCGTATCATGTCGTTCTAAAATGGATCGCGTAGAGGCGTGGCGGAGCTTGTCGATTTCTTCATTAATCGAAGAATCTTTTTCGATGTAAAGATCCTGATGCGGAACATACGCCTCCGGCTGGTAGTAGTCATAGTAGGAAACAAAATACTCAACCGCATTTTCAGGGAAAAGCTCCCTAAATTCAGAAAAAAGTTGGGCGGCGAGTGTCTTGTTGGGGGCGATGATGAGGGCTGGTTTATTCAGATTGGCAATGGTGTGAGCCATGGTGAAGGTCTTGCCAGATCCGGTGACCCCCAAAAGAGTTTGGTGTTTGGTCCCTTTTAAAATCCCCTCGGTCAAGGCCTCGATCGCCTTCGGCTGATCCCCCTTTGGTTTGAATTCGCTAATTAATCTGAATTTACCGTTTCCCATATGTATTCTGTATAATTAAAAAATATAAATATTTAATAATAAGTAAATGAAATTATTAAATTTAATATTATTAATGTATTCTTAAAAATGTATCTTTTTAAAAATCGAGTGGACTCAACACCTCCTTTTCACGATAATAGAGTTAAGAAAGGTTATTATCGTGCCGGATCTTTTTAACTATCTTAACTACCGTCATTTTCTCAAGGACTACTATAGAGAGGCAAAAGAGAAGAGGGGGGCTCTATTTTCCTTTAGGACTTTTTCTCGATTGGCCGGATTAAAATCGCCCAATTTTCTCAAGCTCGTGATGGAGGGGAAGCGTAATCTTGGTCCGCAGGGAATCCGAGGCTTTAGCAAGGCGCTTCATTTAAACAAGGAGGAAAGTTCCTTCTTCGAAGCGCTGGTTAATTTTAATCAGGCGCCCAATGATAGCGAAAGAAATCAATGGTACGAAACATTGTCTCGATCGCGTCGTTATCGCGAGATCAAGCAGATCGAAAAGGATTATTTCGTCTATTATTCCAGATGGTATTATCCAGCCGTACGCGAGTTAGTCTTGCTCCCAGATTTTAAAGAAGACCCCCAATGGATTGCGGAAAGACTCTTTCCTCCGATTACACCCCGAGAGGCCAAGGTCGCTCTGGAACTTCTTCTGGAACTCGGTTTCTTGAAGAGGAATTCTTCGGGACACCTTATCCAGGCAACTCGTAACATGACAACCGATCGCGAGGTGGTGTCACTCGCGATCGCCAATTTTCATCGGGAAATGATACAAAAGGCCGCTGAATCAATCGAGAAAACACCTCCAGAAAAAAGGGATATCTCCTCGCTAACATTAGCCTTGTCTAAGGAAAAATTTGAGGAGGCGAAACGGAGGATTCAGGATTTCCGTCGTGAATTGAATATCCTGCTATCGGATGATCAAAAAGTTGATTCTGTTTACCAACTCAATTTTCAGATCTTCAATCTCTCGGGGGTTTTGTGGCCAAAATGAAGCGGATGCGGACCCTTTTTCTCATTTCTTTTGTTATTTTAGGTGGTTGTTTTGGGGGGACAGAGACCGGGAATCCTCAAACACCTGGGGTTCCAAAAGAGGAAGAGCCAAATTATACGAATGATGATTTTGGGGTTTCCGCCCGATATGACAGTGGTTGGAGTGTGACAGAGACTCCTGCTGCTGGATCGCCAGACAGTACCACTGCCGGTGATGCCCCTATTGCTGCCCCTGCCGAGGGGATAGACACATCGGATTCACCGTCGACAGAATTCACTGATGGGACGACGATCGTAACTATTTATTATGTCACCTTGAATTCGGTGCCTGACAGTCTTTTGAATTACCTGGAATCCAAGTTTCCCTCCCGTGTTTTTCAGGAATTCTCCAACAGCCAGATATCCGGTTTTAAATATGACAATCCTGAGGCCGGAGATACGGGAGGAGATCGGCAGGAATACTATTTTTTAAACGAAAAAACTCTCCTTTACGTCATCACCGATCTCTTCGATGTTAACGATGGACTTAAGAAATTTGAGGCCTTCATCGATTCACTTCGGTTCGAATAGAGCCGTATTCTCCAGAATACAAAAACAGATCCCTCCCAATAGACCCCTGAAGACCTTCCGGCGATAATAGATTCATGAAACGGAGAATCATCATGAAGACAAAACAACTCATCGGGGTCATCATAACGACTATTATCTATGCAGGATGTCTTGTGCAGGGGTCCGGCCTTCCGGGACCTGTCCCACCGGACCTGAAACCCGACCTTGTCCTGTCACAATTAAAGACATTTTCTGACGACACTGAGTTGCAAGACTACCTGCTGCAGGTAGATGCCATAAAGAACAGCGATTCCTCCGCTGCAGATGCCGAGACAACGGGAGTATCGAGCGAACCGGCTGCCGATGCGGCGTCAAGCGGCAACAATGCCGAGATCACCAATAACCAGGAATCGGGTGTTGATGAAGGGGGGTTGGTCAAGAACTACAAGGATCTTCTGATCATCCTGCGTCGTGGCAGGCTTGTGACTGTCCAAGTCGGGGAAAACGGTTCTCTGAAGAAGATTGATCAGGAGGAGGTCACACCTGCCGGGCTTGATAATAACGTCTGGTATGATGAACTTCTGGTCCACGAGAATCGGGCGATCGTGATCGGCTATCGCTATGGTGTGATCCCGAACAAACCGTATAAAAGGAGTGCGACAGAGCTTAATTTTTTCGAGATCTCCGAAGAGGGAAGTCTCTCGCGTTTAAAAACCTTTTTCATCGAATCGAATGATTACTATTCCTGGAAGAATTATGCGGGACGACTCTTGAATGGGAAACTTATTCTTTATACACCGTATGCCTCTTCCAGCCTACTCGATTCTGAAAGGCACCTCCAAATGCCACAGCTCTACATTTATGAAGGGGAGGGGAAACTCACACCGCAAGCACCTTTGTTCCGGCCGACCGACATTTTCAAGCCGATCCAAGAGACAAGCTGGCCGGTTCTGCACTCGATCCTGATCTGCGATCTTGAAGAAAGTTCTCGCCTTGATTGCGAGGGGAAGGCGTTTGTCGCCTCATGGCCCCGTGAGCTCTACATCTCGGAGAATCACGCCTATCTCTTTGCGGGCAAGGGGTGGTCCAATAACGACAAGGAAGCGAATCTGCTCTACAGCTTATCTCTGGATCTCTCGACGAGTGGTGTTGTTCAGGTAAAAGGGTTTCCTCTCGATCAGTTTTCATTCAGTGAATCAGAGGATGGCATTGATCTCCTGCTCATGAACTTTCAACGGACAAGTTCTGGATACGAAGCGAAAACCACCTTAACACAAATCCCATTCGATGCCTTTGATGACCTCCCCTCAAGTCTTTCTCGTCAGAAGATAATCGATTTGGGGGGGAAACCATGGGTCAATCGATTCAGCCCGACGCATCTCGCCTTGGGCGGCGATAAATTTCTGACGATCGTTAACCGGGGAACTCAAGAGGTGACTCGTTTGGATACCGGCATGGTGGTCCAGAGATTGGAACTTGCCGGCAACCGATTTGTCGCTATCGGTCCAGAGGGAGACCAGTTTGATCTTGATTCCAACCTGAGGATTAACCTTGTTGATTTAGACAACACGCCAAAAATCTCCGATTCCATTACGGTTCCGTTTTTTGAAGGGGAATGGCGGAGCCACGGGTATGCCTATCATGAGGGGGAATTTTTCGACACTTTTGGTCTTGCAACGCAGTCCATCGTCGAGGTCGGATCCTGTCTGGAGGATGTCTCCTCTCCGGATATTTTTTGTTGGGACGGCTATGAGATCATCCCATCGATCAGTTTCTTTAATATCGATACTGACGGATCCATTGAGTTCAGTCAAACGACAGGGCTCCAAGCCTTCAACGAGCCATCCGAGAGTTGCACCACCTCTTGCGCTGACTGGTACGGTAATACCCGTCCGATATTTTTAGAAGGTCGGGTCTTCGGTTTGATCGGAGACGAACTCTCAAGTGGCATGATGGACCAAGACCGGCAACTCAAGCTGAAACATCACCTGAATATTTTCACTGGGGAGTTGCTCTGACGCTCCAACTTGTCGTGCCATCAGGGTTATCCTTGAGCTCGACACCTTTTTGCGCCAGTTCTTGTCGAATGACATCGGCCGCCTTCCAATCTTTTTGGGAGCGGGCCTCTTGCCGGGCAAGGATCTTCTTTTCGATCTCTTGAGGTGAGAGCCCGAGGGTAGATACACGAGATTCTTTTTTGGCCTGAAGGTATTGTTCAGGATCTTTGTCAAAAATTCCAAGAATAGAGCCGATTTTTTTTAATTGTTCGAAAAAATCTGTTCGACTTTCGGCTTCGACATCGGGAGTTTTGTCCAGCCAGCTGTTCAGGTGACGGATTTTGTTGAAGAGGGTGCCAATGAACTGCGCAGAATTGAAGTCGTCATCCATATACTTTGAAAAATGGCTCAAGAGATGGGGTTCAGGGAGCGCCGTCTCTCCCTCAGGATGTTTTTTTAATCTTAGCAGTGTTTCGTAACCGCGCCGAACCGCCTCCTCAGCCTCTGAGAGGCTTGTTTCAGTAAAATTCAGGGGACTCCGATAATGGGTTGAGAGGAGAAATAACCTCACGGACTCAGGGGACCATTTTTTGAGGATCTCAGGAATTGTTCGGATATTCCCAAGGGACTTACTCATCTTCTCTTGATCGATATTCACAAAACCATTGTGGATCCAATAGCGGACAAAAGAGACCCCTGTTACCGCCTCACTCTGGGCGATTTCATTCTCATGGTGGGGAAAAATAAGATCCCGCCCACCTCCATGAATATCAAAACTCTCTCCCAAATATTTCATGCTCATGGCGCTGCATTCGATATGCCAACCGGGTCTCCCCTCGCCCCATCGTGAAGGCCATTTCGGTTCTTCCGGCTTCGATCCTTTCCAGAGAACAAAATCCAGAGGGTCTTTCTTTTTTTCGTCGACATCGACTCGAGCGCCGGATTCGAGTTCGTCGATTTTTTTATGGGATAATTTTCCATAACCAGGAAACTGACGAACGGGATAAACGACATCCGTTCCCGCAACATAGGCAAACCCTTTTTTCTCAAGGGAATCTATCAAATGCAGCATCTCGGCAATATGTTGACTGGCACGGGGTTCAATCGTTGGAGATTGGACTCCTAACTGAGCCATCGCCTCGCTATAGGAAACGATGTATTTTTCAGCGATCGCCTCACAACTCGTCTTGGCGTCATTCGCCTTCTTGATAATTTTATCATCAACGTCCGTGAAATTTCGAACGTAGCTCACTTCGTAACCTAAATATTTTAGATAACGATAAACAATATCGAAGACGATTGCAGCCCTTGCATGTCCGAGGTGGCACTCATCATAAGAGGTAATTCCACAGACATACATCTTGACCTCGCCTGGCTTGATTGGTTCAAAAGTTTCTTTCCGACGAGTAAAGGTATTGTAGATTGCCAGTGTCATTTCTTAATGGCCTTCCTTGAGAAGGACAATCGCCTGGGCAGCGACCGCTTCTCCACGACCGATGGCATCGAGCCCCTCGCCCCGTTTCGCCTTAATATTAATCCTCTCTTTTTCTATGCCAAGATGCTCGCTGATATTTTGTATCATTCCAGCGAGATGAGGCTTGAGCGTCGGTTTTTCGAGATGGATATTGACATCAATATTTTCAATAGCAAGGTGACGATCTCGAATAAGTTTTCGCACCTCTTTTAGGAAAATGTCGGAACGAGCGTCCTTCCAGCGAGGGTCGGTATCGGGGAAGTAGTGACCCATATCCCCTAAACCGGCAGCCCCCAACAGGGCATCCGCAATAGCGTGGTAAAGACAGTCTCCATCAGAGTGTCCGATCGGACCTTTTTCAAACGGGATCTTCACTCCCCCGATGACCAGACTTCGCCCGGCTACCAGAGGATGAATATCGTATCCCAATCCGATTCTCATGATTTTGCCCTCCGGAGCACCAGAAGCTTTTTTGCCATTTCCAGATCTTGAGGACGAGTCACCTTAATATTATACGGATCTCCTTCGACGACCTTGACCTTTGCCCCTATTCGTTCGACTAACATCGCTTCGTCTGTCCCTGTAAAGTTGTCCCTCTTCGCTTGCTCGAACCCCTTTTTGAGGAGGGGGTAACGGAAGGCCTGTGGTGTTTGAATACTCCAGAGCTGATTTCGATCAACTGTTTTAGTCACGAACATCTCTTTCGACACTTCCTTCGTGGTCTCTTTAACAGGCAAGCCAGCGACAGAGGCGCCGGATTCCCGTGCCGCAGAGATGACATCTTCGATCAAGGTGGTTGAGATCAATGGTCTGACACCGTCATGGATGACAACGAGATCGCAAGGTTTCAGGGCATCAAAACCGCGTGCCACAGAGTCTTGTCGTGTTGCCCCTCCAGCAATAATCTTGATCTGTTTTTTGGTAGAAAACGAGTCGACTATTTCCCTTGCCTGTTCCATTTCTGGCTCAGGAACAACAAGACAAAGCCCCGTGATAAGGGGAGACTTCAGAAAAGATTCCAAGGCATGGCAAAGAAGCGGTTTGCCTTCGAGATCTAAAAACTGCTTCAAGGCACCAAAGCGCCTCCCCTGCCCTGCAGAGGGGATGATCGCCTGAATATCCATTCTTTTAGGATTTAAAGATTTTCTGGATCTCTTTCAAGACCTCTTCTTCGGAGCAGTCTTGGGCAATGGCCAATTCCTTGATCAAGAGGCTACGGGCGGTATCGAGCATCTTGCGCTCTCCGAACGAAAGCTCTTTTTCAAACTTGAGAAGAGACAGGTCTCTCATGACCTCGGCGATCTCATAGACAGAACCGGTCTTGATCTTGTCCATGTACTCCCGATAGCGTCGATTCCAGGTCTGATTATCAATAGTAATATCACGCTCTTGGAGGATTTCGTACACCTCGTCCACCTGGTCTTCATCAATAATCTCACGCAACCCGACACTCTTCACATTCTGGGTCGGGACCATGATCGTCATCCCGTTATCCAGGATAGAAAGGATGTAGAAAGTTTGTTTGTTTCCTGAAATTTCTCTTGTTTCGACAGCCTTAACCTCACCAACACCATGAGCAGGGTAGACTGCCTTATCACCAGGTTTGAATTGGAGCGCCATGTTACTGATCCTCCTTGAGGTTTTCAGAAATTCTAATTTTGAAGATCGCTTTAGGTATCATAAATGACACTTACCGTCAAAGTCTTTTTTCCTAGACAGCTCCATTCCCTCCTGCCAAAAAGAGGGCGTTTCCTAACGCCGTTGGGGCAGGTAGCTCAGTCGGTAGAGCGACAGACTGAAAATCTGTGCGTCGGGGGTTCGATTCCCTCCCTGCCCATACCTTTTTAACCAATAAAAAAGGGGATCCACTTTTGGATCCCCCGTTTTGCTTTTACTACCCAAGCAGCTTTCATTATTGTTCTCGGCTTATCTCATTAAAAGTTGCTAGCGAAAGTTCGTAAAGTGCCATTATTTTTCCTCACAACGTTTGCTAATCGATCTCGATAGTAGAATTGAAAAATATGCGTATTTCAGCCAGCCAACTCGCAACTCTTGGGCTTCTCAGCGCCGGGCTGACCGCCTGTATTCGCTTCCGGGCCGATGACATTCGTTTTAATCCCTCACGCCCCCCAGACGATTTAACCGGCGAAGATCGGGGGGATTGGGAACAGGTCGAACGAACGGTTAATGAACTGTATCTCCTCCGGAGCGGGATGCTGAATCGATATGGTGACTTTGACGCCAAGACGAGGAATTGCCTTCGACCAAAGATGAACGAGATCGAGGATCTCTTTAAAGAACTCATGGATGACCGGTGGCGTTTTCAAAACGCCTCCATAAAAGGAAATGAACCGGTAAGGGAAGACTGTCTCAATCAGATCCAGGTGGGCTTGGAAGAGATAAGAAATATGGTAGAAGAGGCGGGTCGGTGCGTCGCTTCTCGCGGGACACCCCCTACCACGATGGGAATGGGGGATATGGTAGGTGGTATTGCTGGTGGCCTCCTCCTGATTGGCCTGACAACTCTCGCTATTCGTGCTGCAGGGGGCCGAGGCCGTGCCTCTTCCTCAATCGTGTCGACACTAACATCCACAAAACCAACTCGCCTCTTAGGGGGATGGCGATTTGATGGGTCCGGAATGCTTTGCCTGGACCGATTTTTTATTGCAGATCGTATCGCCTCCCGCTCAATGGGAATCTACACATGGGGCAGTTTGGCGAGGGAGGTGGCTATAGAGCAGAAAAGTCTCAAGTTTGTCCTCGCTCACTCCCATCCGACGGCACCTGACGTGACATCCAAACCGGTTTTTGATCTGACTCGAGATGGGCTCCGTAGGGCCCATGAATATTTGCAGCAATGTTCGAAAACCGTTCGATCGCATCGATACTTTCAAGCAACTTACGAAGAGGGAGGCGCCCTCAAGAGACCTCGCCTTGTTGAGAAAGCGGATGACCCATTAACACCTGGTTTCCTCTTGGCGGAATATGGGACATTGACACGACATCTTGAGTGGATTGCGACAAATATGTTTGAAGGATTCAGGCTTACCTGATGGCAATCAACGCGATAGGGAATTCATGGCTTGCACGATTGGTAAATGCCATTTTCCCTTCTCCTCGAAACTCTGACTCCTCTCCCGAGTCCGAGAATAACTCACAACTTCAATCCCTTTATTGGGCGGCCCAAGTCGGACTGACCGCCCTTTGTCTCGGAATCGTCCTCCGTGGTCGGAGAAAACCGATAGGACTCCGCGGCGGCCGTGGAGAGGGGATTGGGCTGCTCGGTCGTCATCCGATCCGGCTAGGTCGGTCCTCCGTCCTTCGAAAGGGAAGGCGGGTGGTGGCAATGGGCGAAGAGGCCAGCCCTCCAAGAAAGAGGCGTCATGTTTCCAAAACGGTCAAGTGGCGACGCGACGAGTGGGACCAGGATCTTAGTCGCTCTTCCTGGAGATCGGGGCGTCGCCGCTAGCAAATAACTTTTCCTGAATCGCCTCTAGAAACTGATCGATCGAAATTTTTGAATCAGTAGAAATTTTTCCGGAAATCGAGAGGTCGGCTAGCTCATGGTACTTCGTCAGACGAAACTTGAGCCAGTCACTGTAACACCGTCGAAATGCCACCTCGAGCGACTCTTTTGGTTTTTGTTGAAACATCCCCCCCCAGATTACCGGCTTTGGATGGGCAAAAAATTTTTCTGTCATCTCCTGGATCATCGTCGCATCAACCGCAAAATGGACCACAAAAAAGTTCTCTTTAAGTAACCCAAGAGTTTCAGGGGTGAGATAAATAACGCTTCCCGTCGTATCGAGGATAAAATTTTTCTTGCGTGGTGGTTTTAGCTGCCCCATCACCTGGGCCTCAGCCTCCAGATAATCCCTTTCTGCCTTCGGATATCTCCTCTCATGGGGAAACCCCATCCAATGGGCGACCGCCTCAATCCCCTCAAGCCCCAGGATCTTTTCGATCTCGCTATCCACAGAGAGGAGATCAAACCGCTTCTCCTCCTTGAGCTGGCGTGCTCGATAGCTCTTCCCAATATTGGACATCCCGATGAAGGCGATCGCGAGTCTCTTCTCTTCAATCCTTCGTTTAAACTCTTCGCGGGTCAGCTGCATCATTGATTAATAAACTGTTAGTTAGACTGAGAGGCAAGAAGTTTTTGATAGGGGAGGAGTCTCTCGCGAATCTGGGCAGCGGTTGAGGCCTGTAAGACAAATTCGACGAGCTTTTGGCTCTCCGCCAGCGTGATTTGACGAATCATATTCTTCACCTGTAACACATTGCCCGGAATCATCGAGAGATGACTCACGCCCAAACCGATCAGGAGGGGAGTCAGAAGTGGATCGCCTGCCATCTCACCACAAACCCCTACCGGTTTTCCCGCCTGACGCCCCACCTCACAAACCTTATGGATCGACTTGAGCACCGCCGGATGGAGCGGCTCAAAAAAGGCCGCCACCTTTTCGTTATTGCGGTCAACCGCCAAGGTATACTGGATAAGGTCATTTGTTCCGATACTGAAAAAATCGACGTACCGAATCAGGATCTCTGCCATCTGAACCGCTGAAGGGACCTCAATCATGATCCCCAAGGGGACCTTTTGATCAAAGGGGGTATTTTCGTTCTCTAACTCTGTCTGAACCTTATTGAAAATCTCCCTAACCTGAAGAATCTCTTCGACGCCGGAAATCATCGGAATCAAGACCTTGATCTTCCCATGGGCCGAGGCCCGCAGAAGGGCCCGAAGCTGCACAATCAAAAGCTCTGGTTGGGCAAGGCAAAGCCGGATCGATCGGTACCCTAAAAAGGGGTTCGCCTCCGAAGTTGAAAGGCCATCGAGTGCCGCTACCGGCTTGTCACCACCCGCATCGAGGGTCCGAAAGGTAACAGGTAACCCACCCGCCTCGTTCACGATCTGTAAATAGATCTGATATTGCTCCTCCTCATTAGGGAGTTTCTTCCGGATCATAAACGGATATTCCGTCCGGTAGAGACCGATCCCCTCCGCTCCGAAATCCCGGATCGACTTGACCCCTGCCAAAAGCCCCACATTCGCCTCGACGATCACGCGATAACCATCCTTGGTCGTCGCCGGCATATGAACCAGTGGTTGGAGGTGGACAAGCCGATCGACATAGCGATCCTGAATCCTCTCATATTCTTGCATGATCTCCTTGCGGGGATTCAGAATGACTTGGCCACTGTCGCCATCCACAATCAAAATATCTCCAGGATTTGTGTGTCGTGTTATCCCCCCAACCCCCATAACCGCTGGAATACCGAGGGACCGTGCGAGGATAGCGGCATGAGAGGTCACCCCCCCTCTTTCGGTAACAATCGCCTGAATCCTTTTTGGATCCAACCGAGCGGTATCTGAAGGGACCAACGTCTCGGCTACAAGAACCCCCTCGAGGACCTCTTTTTTCTTTAGACGACTCCCCCCGATCAGGTGCTCCATGAGCCTCTGCCGGATATCTTCGAGATCTCCTGCCCTCTCTTTAAAATGGGGGTCATCGACCGATTCAAGCTGATGAATGTACTCGGCAATCACATCCCGAACCGCCTCGATCGGTCCGTGCCCCTTATCGATCCATAATTTTAATTTTTTTTGAAAACTTCGATCGGAGAGAATCATCCGATGACTATAAAAGATATCCGATTCCTGTTTTGAGAGCCGCTTCATCAGTTTCTTTTCAAGACGCAGGAGATCGGAGGAGGTTTTAACAATAGCCCCTTTAAGCCGCTTCCAGGCAGTAGCCGGTTTTTCCTTCTTCCCTTTCCCAGGGATCAAAATAACCGGGGGGACTCCAGGTGTCAGAAAAAAACAGCTCCCGATCCCAAAACCGGGGGCGACAGGGATCCCCTTCAACCGCTCCATATGCCCTTCCGATCGGGGGCGTGTCTGAATCGTCTCCAACGCAACCAGCCTGTAAATAACCCCAGCAAGCTGGAAGGAGATCACCTTCAGCATCTCGACATCCGAGGCAGAAAAATCACGCGATTCTATAGTCTGAATCGTCAAAACACCGACGATCTCCTCCCGATCAAAGAGGGGAAAGGCGGCAAAGGAATGAAATTTCTCCTCACCGGTCTCCGGAAAATATTTGAAGCGCGGATGGAGGGAGGCCTCCCGAACCAAAACAGGTTGGCGCTTTTCAACTGCGAGACCGGTAAGCCCTTGATCCACCTTCATCTTGACCTTACCGACTGAGGAGGGATCGAGACCATCCGTCGCCACAAGACTAAGGGTATGACCTTGAAGGAGATAGAGCGAACAGACATCGACCTTCATCGCCTCTCGAACAAGCGTGACAATATGGGCCAACGGATTTTCAGAAGGGTGAGATTTTTGAAGAATCCGGGCGACACTGGCTACAGTCTTTAAGTTGTCGCCCTGAGCGACCATATCCTGTTTAAATACACTCTTCAGGCCAAGGCATCAAGGAAAGTTCTACTTTTTAAATAAATGGGGGAGGTCTCTTACTTTTAAGTTTCTTTGGTACATAAACTGTTGGGCGACCGACATGAAAGTATTGACGAATATATAAAGAACCAAGCCAAGGGGTAAAAAGAGCATAAAGCCGGTAAAAAGGATCGGCATAAACATCATCATCTGACGCTGGGCGGGGTCTGCCGAACCCGAGGGGGTCATCTTTTGTTGAAGGACCATAAAGATCCCGAGTAAAACCGGAAGGATGAGATAGGGATCCGGGGCAGAAAGGTCACGGTAAAAACCAAAGAAAGGGGCATGGTAGAGTTCGATTGAATTATAAAGGACCTTATAGAGGGCGATATAAAGCGGCATCTGGATCAGCATCGGAAGACAGCCGCCCAAGGGATTCACCTTATGGTTTTTGAAAAGCTGCATTGTTTCCAGATTCAGGCGCTGTTTGTCATTCTGATACTTTTCCCGGATCTCCTTAAGTTTTGGCTGGAGATTCTGCATCTCCTTCATTTGTTTTAGCGATTTGACAGTCAGTGGATTCAAAATGAGCTTCACCAAGATTGTGAGAAAGATGATCGCGAGGCCCCAATTCTTTAAAAAGGAATTAAAAAGGATAAGGAGCTTCAGGATCGGTATGGCAAAGATGGAAAAGAAACCATAATCGACCGCCTTTTCGAGACCAACCCCCAACATCTTGAGCCGCTCCCTCTCCTTCGGCCCCGTATAAAGGATGAAGCTCTCCTCATTCGTTCCATTTCGGGGGATAGAAAAGGCCCCTGGATAAAGGGTTCCGGTAAGCAATTCCGCATCACTGGTCAGCCGGCCCCAGCTTTCGGACGAAATCTTTCTATTAATAAGGGCAATAAGGAAATACCGGTCCTCGAGTCCGATCCATGACAGATTTCCCCTCTCCTCAATAACCTCTTGCTTCTTCCCTGCATGCGCCAGTTTTCCCCCAATCTGGTAGACAAATCCCCTCTGATCGGGAGGACCCTTCAGGAAGCTAAAAAATCCCTGCTTCTCCTGAATCTTCTGTGTCCCTTGCCAGGAGAAACCCAGTTGGCCTGTCAGGATATCGCGCGAGAGATTGGTCATGACGGCACTGACCTCAAAAAAATACTGATCCGGGGCAAATCGAAAAATCTTTTTCAGAACAAACCCTTCCCCCTTCGCCTCATAAACCAATTCCCTCTCTGTCTTTGTGGTAAGATGATAGTTTTCGTCCGGAGGGAGGACAAAATTACAATCGCGGCAGACAATCAGGGGCCCCGCCTCCTTTCCAGAAAGAATCATATCGATTGGGGGGCTCTCCTTTTCGACGCTCTGTTGATAGCTGTTTAAAAGCACCTTGCGGATTCGTCCACCATAAGAACTTACCTCCCATTGGATCAGATCATTCCCAAGGGAAGAGACAACGATCTCTGGGGAGGTTTTTTCCCTTTGGAGAAAATCAGTCGGACTTTCAGGCTTTTGTATCGGAGACTCAAGACTCCGTTCTGTTAACGATTGGGTTGGTGGTGGAAGAGCCTTAGGGGCAAAGAAATAATACCAACCGAGGAAGACCGCCAAAGATAAAGCGCCCGCCAAAAGGGCACGAAGTTCCTGACTCATGGGAGAGGCACCGGATGATACCCCCCGGCATGAAAGGGATGGCAGCAGAGAATTCTCTTAATAACAATTTGAAATGACTTTGGAAATTCTATCTTCTCCAGGGCCTCCACTGAAAATTCAGAACATGTGGGGTAAAATCGACACTCCTTTCCCATAAGGGGAGACAAAAAAAATTGGTAGCCCCGAACAAGAAAAATTGGGAGTTTTTTCGTAAAAAATTTTCTGGGGAAAAAATTCTTCATAAAAAATTCAGGTTGTTCTTTATCGCACCGTCAAACGATGCCTTTTTTTCTGCCGTCGTTTTTTTAAAACGCGTCGACCTCCAGGGGAACGCATTCTCTTTCTAAAGCCATGCGTCCTGGAACGCTTGATTTTACTAGGTTGGAAGGTTTGACTCATTTTCTAATGCCTTTCTTTGTTGTTTTTGCGGTTCCTGTTTTTTTTTGAAAAACTATGAACCGATTTGTCGTTCCGTCAAGAGAAAATTTTCTCTCACCTTTTCAAACACTTCATCACGAAAAAAAATTTTTTCAATTTTTTTTTGACAAACTGTTTCGTTTCCGTTTATTCCTCGCACGCTCTCGGACGTCATCTCACCGTTACTTTTCTTAGAAGCTCAATGCGGTGGGCCATTGAGACAGGCGGAGCAGAAGGTGCTGTTGGCAGTGGCTAACAACTGCATGGTTTTGGAATACTAAATTCATCTATCCACAATTGTTGATAACTCTGTGGGTTATTAGAACGGCCTATCATGAGTCTGGAAACTATTTCTCTGAATCTTCTAAAAGAAAAGCTAAAAAGCCTTACTAGCTCTCCTGCCTTTCTGGGACAAATCGAGCTCTCATCGCTCGATGAGACCGGCCTGATCGTGAAGGTCAAGAACAAATTTGTCCGGGATTGGATCCGTGAGAATTATCTGGATCTGCTTGCTAATGAATCAGCCTCTGTTCTAGGAAAGAAGGTCCCTGTCCAGATCGTGGTTGAAGAGGGAGAAAGTGAAGAACCTGTGTTAGCGGCAGAAGTTGTTCGGGAACAGATTCCAACGATCGATCGATCATCAGCAATCGGATTAAACCCCAAGTATACCTTTGATAACTTTGTCGTCGGCTCTTTTAACCAATTTGCACATGCCGGTGGTCAATCGATCTGTCGCGAGCTTGGGAGTTATAACCCGCTCTTTATCTACGGGGGTGTCGGTCTTGGGAAGACACACCTCATTAATGCCATCGGACATTCGCTGGTTTCTCAAAAGAAAGGGTTAAGGGTCCTCTATCTTTCAGGTGAGAAATTCGTCAATGAGCTGATCCAATGCCTTCGCTATGAAAAAATGGGGGATTTTCGCAAAAAATTCCGGGAAGGCTGCGATGTCCTCCTCATGGATGACGTCCAGTTCATTGGTGGAAAAGAAAAAAGTCAGGAAGAGTTCTTTCATACCTTCAATCAACTTCATGAATCAGCGAAGCAGATCATCCTGACCTCAGATAAGGTGCCAAAGGAGATCCCTGGCTTGGAGGAACGCCTCCGTTCACGTTTCGAATGGGGATTGATTGCCGATATTCAGCCGCCTGATCTTGAAACGCGTGTCGCTATTCTAAAAAAGAAGGCGGAACAGGATAAGATTGACCTGCCCGATGACGTTGCCCTCTTTCTGGCCACCCACATCACCTCAAATATCCGGGAGCTTGAGGGGGCCTTGATCCGGGTAAACGCCTTTGCCTCCCTCGGCCATGTCGCGATTACCGTCCCTTTTGTCAAAGAGGTCCTCAAAAACGTACTCGGCCGTATCGGTCAGGTTTTGACTGTCGAAAAGGTTCAAAAAGTCGTCTCGGAATTTTTTGGCATCCGAGTTGCCGATCTGACAGGCAAACGACGCACACGAGGTTTTGCCAATCCGCGGCAGATCGCCATGTATCTCTGTCGGCAACACGTAAAGGCCTCGTTTCCGGAGATCGGATCACGATTTGGCGGAAAGGATCATTCGACAGTGGTCCATGCCGTAACGAAAATCAAACATTTGATTGAGGAAGATCCCAAACTCCGCGAACAGATTCTCTCTCTCGAACAATATCTCACAAGTCAGTAATGCTTCAGGATAAGTCTGTTTATGAGGAGCTGGATAAATTATGGATAACTGCTCCCTCGCTCTTACCCACTCTTTGTCAACAGATCTTCCAGCGTATTTTCCGCAAACTGTTCCGGGGAGAAAAACCGCTCAAGAACAACGTCTTGACGTGCTTATCCGCAGCATCTATTTAGCCTCTACTAGGACTATGTTTTATATATTTATTAAATACAAATAAGAAGGGAAGGGTGAAAAGATGGAATTAAGGATCAAAAAAACAAACTTCCTCAATCTCCTTCGATGGTCTCAAGGAATCGTCGAACGAAAAAGCACAATGCTTATCCTTTCTAATCTCCTCATCGACGTTGCCTCCCAAAAAATAAAAATTACAGCGACCGATCTTGAAGTTGTCTTATCCGCTGAAGGAGAGGTGGAGGGGAAGGGATCAGGACGATGGGTGGTCAGTGCCAGACATCTTTATGAGCTTGTTCGAGAGGCACCTCAGGAGGAGATCCGACTTTCAACTGGCGAGGGGTTGGGACTCAACCTTACCTCGGGCAAGGCCGAGTTTCGTATTGTCGGGATGAAGCCGGATGATTTTCCTCAACTCCCCTCGATCTCCTCAAAAGATGAAATCAAGGTCGATGCCGATGATCTCTCCGAGATGATTGAAAACACCGCCTACGCTGTTTCCACAGATGAGACCCGGTATAATCTAAATGGCCTCTATTTTGTCGGTCTTCAGGAAAAAGAAGGACAAAATCTGCTCCGCGTGGTGGCGACGGATGGACATCGTCTTTCCTATTCCGAAAGGGGTATCGATAAGAAGTGGAAACTTGGCAAAGGGCTTTTGATTCCACGCAAGGGGGTTCAGGAGCTGAAAAAACTTTTGGCGGAGGGTTCTGGGGAGTTGACGGTCGCCTTGGATGACAAGGGGATTTGTTTTCACCGCGGACCGGTGATGCTCCTGGTTCGTCTCATCGAGGCGGAATATCCCGCTTACGAACAGGTGATCCCTAAGGGTACCGATCGGGTTGTTTCTGTGGGACGCGAACTCGTCATGGGAGCCTTGAAGAGGGCCTCCATCCTTGCCTCTGCAGAGGGGAGGGGAGTTCGGCTCGATTTTTCTTCAAACCTCCTGAAAATTTTCAGTTCGAACCCTGAGATGGGAGAAACCAGGGAAGAAATCCCGGTTGATTATAAGGGGCAGAAATTTGAAGTCGCCTTCAATCCACGATACCTGGTCGATGTCCTTGCAGTTCTGGAGGATGAGAAGGTTGTTTTGGAACTCAAGGATGAGGTCTCGCCTTGTGTGATCCGATCGGAGTTTGACAGGGGATTTTTGGCCTTGGTCATGCCGATGCGGGTTTAATCTATCTAGTTGATAAAAAAAGATTTTCTTGATAGAAAATCGGAACAAAATGTCACCCAAAAACAAGACATCTGCGGCGTATGATGCCTCACACATAAAAGTCCTCGAGGGGCTTGATGCGGTTCGCAAAAGACCGGCGATGTATATCGGCTCGACCGGTTCTCCAGGACTCCATCACCTTGTTTATGAAGTTGTTGATAACTCTGTGGATGAGGCCTTGGCTGGGGAATGCGATCAGATTGACGTTACCATTCACATAGATAACAGCATCACCGTCATTGATAACGGACGCGGGATTCCTGTGGATATTCATGCTACCGAAAAGATCTCTGCGGCCGAGGTCGTCCTCACGAAACTCCATGCCGGTGGGAAGTTCGACCACAGCAGTTACAAGGTCTCTGGGGGGCTCCACGGCGTCGGTGTCTCTGTTGTGAATGCTCTTTCGGAAAAGTTGGATCTCGAGATCTTCCGCGATGGAAAGGTTTACCATCAGGTTTACAAGAGGGGGACTCCTGTCGCGAAGCTTGAGGTGACCGGCAAAACCAATCGTCGCGGCACAAAGATTACCTTTAAACCGGATACCGATATCTTCGAAACGACAGAGTACAGTTTTGATATCCTTTCCCAAAGACTTCGCGAGCTTTCTTTTTTAAATAAAGGGCTAAAAATCACGATTACCGATGAAAGGGCCCCTGACAAAAAGCATGAATTTCAATATGCAGGTGGGATCAAGAGTTTTGTTGACTATTTGAATCAACGGAAAAATCCGCTGCATGATGTCGTTTACTTCGATGCCGAAAAAGACCGGATCATTCTTGAAGTGGCGATGCAGTACAACAGCAGCTATGCCGAGAATATCTTCTCCTTCGCCAATAATATCAATACCGTAGAAGGAGGGACGCATCTCGTCGGATTCAAGTCAGCGATTACGCGTGCGATCAATCAATTTGCTTCAAACAGCGGTCTCCTCAAAGATCTGAAAGAAAATCCAACTGGTGAGGATGTTCGCGAAGGTTTGACCGCCGTTGTTTCAGTAAAGATCCCCGATCCCCAGTTTGAGGGACAGACCAAGGCGAAACTGGGAAATTCCGAGGTCGAGGGGCTCGTCAAACAGATCGTCTACGAACGGCTTTCAGAATTTTTGGAAAGCAAACCGACGATTGCGAGGAAGATCGTTGCGAAGGTTATGGAGGCGGCCCGGGCGCGTGAGGCGGCCCGCCAGGCAAGGAACCTTGTCCGGCGAAAAGGGGCCTTGGATTTAGGGTCACTCCCTGGAAAGCTGGCCGATTGTCAGGAGACCGACCCGAAGCTCTCGGAGCTTTATATTGTCGAGGGGGATTCGGCTGGTGGTTCAGCCAAACAGGGGCGCGATCGTCGTAACCAGGCGATCCTGCCACTTAAGGGAAAGATTTTGAACGTCGAGAAGGCTCGCTTCGATAAGATGCTCTCTTCCGAGGAGATCCGGACAATGATTACGGCATTGGGGGTCGGGATCTCGAGTGAAGATGGGCAGGGGCCGGACATGACCAAGCTTCGGTACCATAGCATCATTTTGATGTGCGACGCGGACGTTGACGGCGCCCACATTCGGACGCTCCTCCTCACCTTTTTCTATCGGCAGATGCCGAAACTGGTGGAAGGGGGCCATCTTTATATTGCCCAACCTCCTCTTTATCGGGTGAAGAAGGGGAAGAGCGAAAAATACCTCAAGGATGATGTCGCCTTGGAAGACTATCTGATCGAACTCGGTGTCGAGGGGGTGAGGCTTAAGGTTAAGGCAGAGGAGATCAGTGGCAAAGAGCTCGGCAAACTGACGAAAAAACTGATTCGATACAAAAAAGTCCTGGATCTCATCCAACAGAAAAAAGACCCGCGTATTGTCGATGCGGTTGTCGAGGTCTTGAGTGGGCCGGCAACCCTCAAGGGGGGGAAGAAGCTCGATCTCGAGTTGGATAAGATCGCCCAATATCTCAAGAAGCATTACCCTGAGCTCCGGGATTTTGAACTCGAGGTGGAGCAGGATACCGAACACGACGCCTCGCGGGCCGTTTATCAGACGACCTACAATAATTCTCCCAAGAAGACAGTCGTCGATCTCGACTTCCTTAATTCAGCAGAATTTATTGAGTTGAAAAAGATGGCCGAGGAGTTTGAAAAACTGGGACAGGGGTCGTATCAACTCATCTTGGGGGAAGAAAAGCTTCAGTTTGAGGAATTAGACAAGATTCGCGAGTCGATCTTGAGCCATGGTCAAAAGGGGCAGGATGTTCAACGCTACAAAGGTCTCGGAGAGATGAACCCGCATCAGCTCTGGGATACGACGATGAATCCGGCGACCCGCACACTCCTCCAGGTGAAGATCGAGGATGCCGTCGAGGCGGATCAGATCTTTACCGTCCTAATGGGGGATGAAGTGGAACCCCGCCGTGAATTCATCGAAGAAAACGCGCTGTCGGTCAAAAACCTCGACATCTAAAATCGGCCAATTTTAGCGAATCTTGCCTCACCCCCTCTCCCGAGCCTACCTCGGGAAATCCTATTGATTTAAAATAATATGCCGTGTATATTAGCGGCGATGTTTAGGAGAACCCTTCAGGGGAAGTTGCCTCAGCGAAGCTTTTTTCTCTTTGGACCGAGGCAGGTCGGGAAGAGTACGCTTCTTGGAGGTCTCAAAACCCTCTTTACCGTTGATCTCCTCGATCCAGAAAAACAACTTACCTACATAAAAGACCCCACCCTTCTATCAAGGCAACTTGAATCTCTTCCTCGCAAGGGGATGGTTCTTATTGACGAGATTCAGCGGGTTCCGAAACTTCTCGACGTGATTCATGGCCTGCTAGAGAAACAGCCAGGGCTTAATTTTGCGATGTCCGGTTCCAGTGCACGTAAACTCCGACATGGGGCCGCCAATCTTCTTGGGGGGCGTGCTCTTTATAGGACAATGCATCCCCTAACTCTTGAGGAACTAGGAAAGGACTTCCATTTAGATTGGGTCCTGAATTTTGGAACGTTGCCAAAAATTTACACACATCTTATTCAAGGGAAGGAAGATGTAGCCCAAGATCTCTTGCGTTCTTATGTCATTACCTATCTCAGAGAAGAGATAAAGGCAGAAGCCCTCGTTAGAAATCTCCAGGGCTTTCAAAATTTCTTGGATATTGCGGCGGCGCAATTTGCTGAGCAAGTTAATTTTACCGATATGGGACGTGAATGCGCTGTTGCCTATTCAACAGTCAGAGAGTTTTACTCTATTTTGGAAGATACCCTTATGGGGTTTATCATGCCTCCATGTCTCAAGAGTCTTAGAAAGAGAATGAGCCATAGCCCCAAGTTCTATTTTTTTGATAATGGGGTTACCCGAGCGATCCTCGGGACATTAAAAACCGCTGCAAGCCCCCTCGAAAGGGGGCGTCTTTTCGAGCAATGGTTTATCCAGGAGGTTTATCGAATGAACGCTTATGGGCAAAAAGATTGGAAGCTTTCATTTTGGAGAACTGGTCATGGGGCTGAAGTCGACTTGGTCATTGAAAGAGGGCGGGAAATTCTCTGTGGGATCGAATGCAAATTTAAGAAAACGATTTCCAGAGCGGATTTATCCGGCATTGATTCTTTTCGAGGGGTTTATCCAAAAAAACCTTGCTATATCGTGGCACCGATTGAGATCCCTCTGACGATGGATGGCATTAAGGTTTTGCCTCCTCACCAAATGCTAGAGGTCTTGGAAAGATTTTGAGCATCTCTCTTAGCGTCCCTTCCACCCCCTCTCCATTCCATAGTGACAGATCGCAAAGTCGAACCGTAGAGGGTCTTCCGGATCCATTTGCTTTAGAAACTCGGTAATCTCTTTCGCCATCTTCCAGTCCGGTGTCTTGCGGCAGGTGATCTTAAATTTTCGCGCGAACTGATAGAGGTGTGTATCGAGCGGGATGATCAGTTTTGAGGGAGGAATTCCTTTCCAGAGACCGAGGTCGATCCCGTCCGCCGGTCGAACCATCCACCGGAGGAACATGTTGAGTCGCTTGCAGGCGGAGCCGTTGGATGGAGTGGGAAAGAAGTAGGAAAATCCCCCCTGGCCCCCCTTTTTCAAAGGGGGGAGCATCCCTTCACAAAATTTTTCCAATGCCGGACCAACGTCCAGATCTCCTGGTGCATATCCCCTCAAAAACAGTTTCTCGAGCGAACCCTCTTTTCGATAAACAGAACGTAAGAGTTTCAAGAGTTGGATGAGATGATGCCCACGAATCCAACGGTGGCCGGAGTGGTCGATCTTGTCGAGTTGCTTTTCTGTCGCCTCGGTTAGAAATTGATGAGGACGGTGGCCGAGGATCTTGAGCAATTTTTCAATCGAGGCCATGAGCGACTTGGCATTCCCGAAGGCAAGCTCCGCCGAGAGAAACGCAACCAGCTCTTGATCGAGTGGTTCAGCGTACCGGTGAACAAATGAGACCGGGTCGGTTTTTATCAGGTGACGATTGTAGGAACTGACGATTTGGTGGAGAAACCGTTTAGCCGTTTCTTTTGTCACAACCAGAAAGTAACCGGTACCTTCTGGTTAGATCAAGCCCTTGCTGGCAGGGTGGTCTCTTCGGCCGGTTCATCGGTCCACCCGGCGGCGGCGGTCAGGTGTTGGACCACCCTCAAGTCTTTTGGATGGATCCAGCGGAAAAGTTTTCCGTACCGGGTCCATTTCTTCAAGAGACGCTGCGCGATCAGACTGCCGGTATATTTGAAGTGGTTTTGAATCATCTCACGCAGGAATCTTTCCGCTTCTGGAGGGACAGTCGAAATAGCAATCAGCTCGAGGTTGCAAAAGCGCTCGATATTTTTTTGTTCATCCAGAATATAAGCCATTCCGCCACTCATCCCGGCGCCAAAATTTCGGCCGATCTTGCCCAGTACGATGACCGTTCCCCCGGTCATGTACTCACAGCCATGATCCCCCATCCCCTCGACAACCGCCGTCGCCCCGCTGTTCCGGACACCGAAGCGTTCACCGACGGTGCCCGAAATATACACAGTTCCCCCTGTCGCTCCGTAGAGGATCGTGTTCCCAGCGATGACATTCTCATGGGAAATGAAAAGGGATCGTTCCGGAGGCCGGATCACAATCTCACCGCCTGTCATTCCCTTACCGACATAATCATTAGATTCTCCGAAAAGGGTCCATCTCATCCCTGGCACGAGAAAAGCGCCGAAGCTCTGACCGGCACTCCCCTCGAAGGTGCAATGGATTTCGATCCCGCGTGGTAATCCCGCATCTCCATAATGGCGCGCGATCTCCCCGGCGATTCTCGCCCCGACGGTCCGATGGATGTTTCGAATCGGATAGGAGAGTTTTACGGATCGTCTCCCTTCGAGGGCGTCGCGCGCATCGGACTTGATCCGTTCATCAAGCGGCTGATCCGGGGCATTATTTCGGTCCCACCCCCTTCGCCGTGGGAGTTTTTTCTCCGGGTCGACATCATGCAGGATCGGTGAAAGCTCCACATACTTTGTCTTCGGGTGATCGGTAATTTCCCGGATCCTCAAGAGATCGACACGCCCGACAATTTCGTCCAAAGAGCGGAATCCAAGCTCGCCGAGAAGTTCTCGAACCTCCTGGGCGACACCATTGAAAAAATTAACGACCCGTTCCGGGGTTCCGACATACTTTGCCCGGAGCTCCGGGTCATGAGTCGTGACCCCGACAGGGCAGGTATTCAAATGACATTGTCGTGCCATGACACATCCTTCGGCGACGAGCGGTGCGGTTCCGAACCCAAACTCTTCCGCCCCCAGCATTGCAGCGATGACGACATCGCGACCGGTTTTCATCCCCCCGTCGACGCGCAGGGTCACCCTTTCACGAAGCCCCCCACTCACAAGCCTCTGCTGGGTTTCTGAAAGTCCGATTTCCCACGCACTCCCGGCATTTTTGATCGACGACATCGGTGAGGCCCCCGTCCCCCCCTCATGGCCGGAGATCAGGATCGTATCGGCATGCGCCTTCGCGACCCCGGAGGCGATTGTCCCGACACCGAATTCAGAGACTAACTTTACCGCAATTCGGGCCTCGGGATTGACCTGTTTCAGATCGTAGATCAATTGCTTCAGGTCCTCGATCGAATAGATGTCATGATGAGGGGGAGGCGAGATCAGCGTGACACCAGGCTGGGCATGTCGCACGCGGGCGATTTCGGGGGTCACCTTGTGTCCCGGAAGTTGTCCCCCCTCGCCCGGTTTTGAGCCTTGTGCCATCTTGATCTCGAGTTCAGTCGCACGGATAAGATACTCGGTGGTGACCCCAAACCGGCCGGAGGCGACCTGCTTGATCGCACTGTTTTTGGAATCGCCGCTTGGAAGCGGATGATAACGGGCCGGGTCCTCTCCCCCTTCACCGCTCCCGCTCCTCCCCCCGATCCGATTCATCGCAATTGCCAATGTTTCATGGGCCTCGACCGAAAGGGCCCCGAAGGAGATCGAGGCGGTGGTGAATTTTTTGCGAACCTCCTCCATCGGTTGAACCTCCTCAATCGGGATCGGTGCCCCTTTTTTGAAGTCGAGAAGATCACGAAGGCAGGTTGGTGTCCGTTGATTCACCAAATTCTGGTATTTTTTGTAATCCTCATAGTCGCCGCTCTTGGCGTAGGCATGGAGCGCCTTGACCACATCGGGATTGAAGGCATGGTATTCCTCGCCACGGCGAAATCGGTAATAACCCCCTAGTGGTAGCTTGTCTTCCCCCTCCGCGTAGGCCTTTCGATGCCACTCGAGGACTTCATGAATCACTTCGTAGAGACCGATGCCTCCGATCTTTGAGGGAGTCAGTGCAAAGTACCGATTGATGGCGGATCGCCGTAAGCCTATGGCTTCGAAGATCTGGGCTGCCTTGTAGGAGGAGAGCGTCGAGATCCCCATTTTTGACATGATCTTCAAGATCCCATGATCGATCGCCTTCTTGAAACGGAGACAGGCGGTGGGAGAATCGGTGGAGGGAAGATAGCCGCGATTAACCTGTTCTGTGAGGGTTTCATAAACAAGATAAGGATAGAACGCCGAGGCGCCGTAACCGAGCAAACAGGCGAAGTGATGGATATCGAAGGCGTCTCCGACCGCGGCGACGATCGAGCATTTCATCCGGAGTCCCTCGCGAATCAGGTGATGATGGACCGCAGCGACAGCGGCAAGCATCGGGATCGGGGCTCGATCTTTGTCGATCTCCTCGTCGGAGAGGATGATAATGCTGTATCCCTCGGCAACCGCCTTTCGTGCCGCCTCTGAAAGAATGACCAAGGCATCCTCGATCCCATCGGCCCCTTCGGAGACCTGGAAGGTCGCTGGAAGGATAATTGATTTAAATTCAGGATCATTTTTTAGGGACTCAAATTCTTCCGGGAGGAGGGTTGGCGAAGAGAGGGTCAGACGCGAGGCATGTTCGGGGGTTTCCTGAAAATAGTTTTTACAGGCACCCAGATGGACCTCAAGCGACATTATCATCTCTTCACGGATCGGATCGATCGGAGGATTCGTGACCTGGGCAAAGAGCTGTTTGAAATAATTATAGAGGCGACGTGGCTTTCGGGACAGAACAGAAAGCGGGGTATCATCCCCCATGGAGAAAACGGGATCCTTTGCCTCAGCTGCCATCGCACGAATCACGAGCTGGATCTCTTCTTCCGTGAGCCCGAAGGCGCGCTGGCGTAATTTGAGTGTCTCCGCCTGATAAGGGACAGGGGCAGCGACCGGCTTCAGGAATTTCAAGTGGTCGTCGAGCCATTTTCGGTAGGGGCGTTTTGTCGCGAGGGATGACTTGATGGCATCGTTCTCCAAAAGTTTCCCCGCCTCGGTATCGACTGCGATCATCATTCCTGGCCCAAGACGTCCCTTTCGAACAATATGAGAGGGGTCGATATCGACGACACCGACTTCGGAACTCATAATAATCAGATCGTCATCGGTCACAATATAGCGTGCCGGTCGGAGACCATTTCGATCCAGGGCCGCTCCGACGATCTTCCCATCGGAAAAGGCGATCGCGGCCGGACCATCCCAAGGCTCGGCAAAACAGGAATGAAATTCATAAAAGGCCCTTAAGTCAGGGGCGACATTGGGGTCTTTCTCCCACGCCTCTGGGATCAACATCGCCATCGTCTCGAGGACGTCACGACCGGCCGCGAGCGAAACTTCAAGTGCATTATCAAAAGAAAAGGAATCGCTCCCCTCCGGCATGATGATCGGTTTGAGGAGAGGATTGTAGCGGGCCCAAGGAAGCTCTAACAGATCGGGTTCCCGCGCCCGCATCCAGTTTCGGTTTCCGGCGATCGTGTTGATCTCGCCGTTGTGGGCGACAAACCGGAACGGCTGCGCGAGTGCCCAGCTCGGCATCGTGTTGGTCGAAAATCGCTGATGATAAATCGCAAGCGTTGATTCGTAGTCCGGATTTTTGAGGTCGAGATAAAACTCAGGGAGTTGGGAGGCGAGCATGAAGCCCTTGTAAACAAGGGTGCGGGAGGAGAAGGAGGCGACATGAAGATCAAAGAAGGAATGCTCGAGGACGAGTGCCTCGATCTCCTTTCGGACCATGAAGAGGGTTCGTTCAAACTCCTTTTTGGGTGTGCGACCCTTTCTGGAGACGACGAACTGTTCGATGATCGGTTGGGTCTTCAGCGCCTTTTCCCCGAGCGCCTCAGGGTTGACGGGGACCTTGCGCCAGCCGAGGACCTGGAGTCCGTATTTTGCTGCGGTCTCTTCAAAAAATTGCCGGCAACGCTCCCGTGCCATATCAGCCTGCGGGAAAAAGACCATCGCGACGGCGAGGTCGCCGCTCTCGGGGACGGAATGCCCCCACCCCTGGATTTCAGGTCGGAAGATTTTTCGGGGGATTTGAGTGAGGATCCCGGCGCCGTCTCCGGTCTTTCCATCGGCCGAGAGGGCCCCACGGTGGGTCAGATTGGCGACCGCCTCAAGCCCCTTTTTAACAATCTCATGACTTTTGTAGCCAAGGATATTGGCGACGAACCCCGTCCCGCAGGAAGATTTTTCTTCTAATGGGTGTCTTTCTTCCATCATCGAAAAGTAAAAGAAGTTTATAGAAGCATCGCGTCAGGGGCAAGGAACAAATTAAAGGGAGGGGGGAAATGGGAGGGGGATTTCAAGCCGATGGCGAGGCAGGCGTTAAAGAAGATTCTTGAGGGACGGATGGAAGAATGGGGTTCCTGTCAGCTGATCGCCACCGATGGGGGAACAGGCCTTCACGCCGCCTTGGAGATCGTTTATCCCAAGACCCCCCTGCAACGCTGCTGGGCGCACAAGACGCGCAATGTCCTGGATAAAGTGAAAAAGAAGGATCGGGAAGCGGTGAAGAAGGCCCTTCAAAAAATCAGTCATGCAAAGGTTCAAGTTTTTCCGCATGGATCTCCGTTCTAGTTTCATCGTAGAAAACCGGTTGGGGTCTGCCAATTTGATGATTCATAAAGATCGCAACAAGATCTGAAATGAAATGAGAACGGAGAGGTTGGGGAATTGGCGTCAAAAACGAACTATGCCCCAGCAGCCAATTTTTTAATTCTTCCGCATCTTCAAAACGATAAGACAATGGAAATGTTTGAACAGAAAGTGGCTGCAGATTTTGTTTTGCCAACAATTGAGAATATTCCGTATCGGATAAAAGGGTTACAGGTCGTATGAAATTATCGAAATATCTCTTCCAACGTTCGGTCGAAATCGTCTGTGAGACAGCCTCGTAAAATCGGCTTCCAAGGCTGGCTGGGACGGTCAAATAAAATTTCCCCTTTCTTTTGAGAGCCCTTGAAATACCAGCCAAGACAGCAGGTATGTCACGAGACCAATGCAGGGCGGTAAAAGAGACAACGAGATCAAATTCCTCCTGGAAGGTTATCTCTTCGGCCATGAGACGGAAGAACTCTAGGGAAGAGTATTTTGAAACAGGAAAAGTTTTCTTGGCAAAATCAATCATCGATTGAGAAGGATCGATGCCAACAACCCGTCCCTTCGGAACCTTTTTGGTTAATACAGCTGAAATCTTGCCGTCTCCACAGCCAACATCGAGAATATGCTCATTGCCCTGAAAGGAGATTTGCCGAATCAATCTTTGGGCCGCCTCAAATTGTGGTCTTGAGTTATCGTAATAGAATTCAGCGTCCCACGTCGGTTCTTTCGTTTGATTACTCTTCACTTGCATGATTTCTTTTTATAGGATCTCTAACAGAAATGCGCAAGATCCCCGCCACGATGGCGACCCAGCACCCTGACAACGCCAACATCCCTTATTGGGGAAAGTCGGCCGCCATTTCCACCCTCGAGGAGGTGGAGGAGTGTTATCACGTCTTTTCGGACCTCGGGGGAGATGAGTATATGTGGGATTGGGAGGGGAAGTTTGTTGATGAGGCGGTCGTCGATCGACTCTTCAATCGTTACCACGACTACTTTCGAAAAAATCAGCTTGGCAAGGACAAGTTCCTGACCTTTCGAATCCCGAACATCTGGGAGGAGAAAGGGTACCGGCTGGCACGCTCCTACATGACGATCATTACAGCGGCACACACCGCTGAAGAACAGGGACTTCATGTGCCACCGCTCTTTGAGGTGATCCTCCCGATGACGACGCAGGCGGCACAACTTTTGACTGTTTTAAAAAAATACAAAGAGGCCTTGAAATATGAGGAGGCGATTTTTGAGGAAAAGGTAGCCGGCCGACATTCGATCGAATTAATCCCTCTGATCGAGGGGAGTGTCACACTTCTCCATTCCCGGAAAATTCTGAAGGATTATGCGGCGGGGTACGAACGACTTTTCAGAAAGAGACTGACTTATATGAGACCTTTCATTGCGCGATCGGATCCAGCTCTGGATGCCGGCTTTGTGCCCGCCCTCCTTTCGGCGCGCGGGGCGATTTCGGAATATTACCGGTTTGAAGAGGAGAGTGGAATCCGTGTCTATCCGATTATTGGTGTCGGATCGCTGCCGTTTCGGGGTGGTTTGTCGCCAACCACGATCGACGATTTTTTCAAAAATTATTCCGGGGTTCGAACCGTTACGATTCAGTCAGCCTTTCGGTATGATTACCCCCTCCCTCAGGTCAAAAATGCGATTCGGCGCCTCCATCGCGAACTTCCGAAGAAGAGGGCTGTTCGATTCAATGATCGCGAGATTCGGGAACTCACCATTCTGGCGGAACACTTCGCCTCATTTTATCGACCAGTGGTGACCCGCCTCGCCCCTGTGATCAACCAGATCGCTCGTTTTGTTCCTTCGCATCGGGAGAGGATTCCTCACACCGGTCATTTCGGATACTCTCGCAAGGTTGGAAGGGATAAGACAAAAATGCCGCGTGCGATCGCCTTTGTCGCCGCCCTCGCTTCGATTGGTATCCCACCAAGTCTCATCGGGACTGGCCGGGCTCTTCGCGCTGTTATTCGGAATCGTCAGGAGAAATTATTAGAGAGATTCCTGCCGACCTTTCAGAATGATCTCGAAAATGTTGGGAATTATCTAAACTGGGAGAATCTCAAATTCCTTGCCCGAGGGAATCCTGGCTGGAGTGAGATTCGGGAGGATGTCCTCGCAATCGAAGATTACCTGGGGAAGAGGATTGGCCCTCAAAAAACAGAACATTTTATCCACCGAAACCTGACGTCAAATATTTATCATCTTTGGCAAGAGGGAAAAGGGGAGATAACCGAAGAGATCTTGCATGCAGCCAAGGTCAGAAGAAGCCTGGGGTAATTCTAACTCAGAAGGTCCACAATAACCTGTGCCACCTCCTCCGCCTCCATCATGTCGATATGATTCCGGCGTGGAAAGACGATCACGCGACCGGGTCCTAACGGAAGAAGGGCCGACCGATGACCGACGACGCCATCGTAAAGTTCGCCGGGTGTGCGTCTGACCGCAAGTCTCGAGACAAGCCGTGTCCCTCCTTGCATAAAGGCGTTTGCCACCAAAGAACGAGGGCCTCCCCCATGGAGCCCCCAGGTCTGGGCACCGCCAATAAGCAAGTAGTCAACAATCGTCTCGAAATCCTCAGGACGTAAACCGATCTCTTGATATAACCCGGGTTTGTCACCGATCCCGTTGAGATACCCCTTTCTTAACCACCTCAGCGTTCCCGGCAGGACCATTTCGATGCCACCGATCCCCTGTTGACCGAAGGCGGTCAGTTCGACCTCATTCAATGGACCTCCCATCGGCATCACACGAACACCTTCCAGACGTTCCGCCAATTCATGAAGCGCATGGACATTTCGATGAGGCGTTGGAGGGAACAGACGATCGAGTCTTCGGATAGTTAACTCACGTCTGAGAGCAGGGAACTTTGCCGGTGCGGCGACAAAAACACTCACGACTGCCCCCAGTGAAGATCCGACGATCGCTGCCGGATTTTCGGGGGGATGGACAATCAGGCTTTCGAATGTCTCGGCAATTGTTCTTTTCAACGCGAGGAGGCGTCTCCTTTCCGCCTCAGGAGAGAAAAAGACAGTTTGGCCCCTCAGCCCGCCCCTCTCGAGCGTTTCAATGAAACGGGGTGCATACTGGAGATGTCCAAGACAGCGCAGCAGGAGAACGCTTCGGGCCCCTGAGGGGAGAGTTGGTGAGAATCCACTGCCAAGACGTTGAGCGGCAGAGCTTTCATAACCACTCACGACGACATCTGCTACCCCTCCAACAACCCGACCGACAACTTTTTCGGCAGCGGCCGGGAGGCCGGTATGATGAATGAGAGAAACACCTGATCTTGCTAACGCAGTGAGTCGTCTCAAGAGCACCTCGATTACGAACAGCTTATCGAGCGATCGCCAAAAAGGTTCGTGAAAAATGAGGTCTTGATCTTTCTGCTTGATTTTGGGCTTTCAGATTCGATACCGTTCGGCCTCGATTTAAAAGAGGGGTTATTCAAAAGGAGAAAAAAATGAAAAGAAGAAATAGATTCTATTTTGTCATGCTTCTTGTGGGCCTAACTCTCACTGCCTGTGGTGGAGGAGGAGGTGGTAGTGGAACGGGAGAGGTAGAGGATAGGGCGGAGTTGACAGGGGCCTCGGCCTCTACGTCAAGTGCCGCAGGGGGAAGTTCTGATTCGACGAGCTCGCTTGTTGTCGACGTCCTTTCGCTGACGAAAGACGCCGCATCTGGTTCGATCGATTGCACAGGGGGCGGTACGATGGCATACACCGCTGATTCAACCGTCAGCGCAACTGAAGGAGAGAAGATCACATCGAGTTTTACGATGACCGGGACGGCGACCGAATGTGGAGAGGACAAACTGACAGGGACAGTCACCACAGCGGGTGATTTGACGGTTGATGTTGATGCAAAGGATTCGTCAAAGACCAAAATAAGCGGTTCATTGACGGTAACAATGAGTGGGAGCACCTCTCGATGCACGTCACTTTCTACCGATAATTTTAAAGTGACCTTCTCAGGGACCCTTGCCAAAACGGTGATGAAGTTTGATGGCGCGATCAGTGGGACATGTACCGGTGGATCTGCCTCTTGTACCTTCGAAGGGGTTGAGATTGACGACAGCATGACTGAAGCGGAGATGGAGCAGGAGCTTTGTGATGCCTGTGATATCCCGAAAGAGAAGTGCGGCTAGCCATCTTCCGTTAAAATTCAATTTTTCGCTGGGCCAAGATTTTCGACCGTCGGTGTTTTTCTTTCAGCATCTTTTCCTTCGCCCGCTTCGATCGTTTTCTCTTCTGACGACGGATCTTCTCGATCCTTTTTCGCTCTTCACTCTGTTTGCCGAGGATAAGTGCCTCAATCTTGTCCACAAGGAGGCGTCTGGCGAGGAATCGGTTATCGGCCTGACTTCGTGAAGATTGGCAACGGATTTGGAGAGATGTGGGGTGATGGATGAGGAGGACCGTGCTCGATGTCTTGTTGATTTTCTGCCCCCCTGCACCGGTGCCGCGAACAAAATGTTCCTCGATATCGGATTCCCGGATCCCGAGCGCCGCCATTTTTTCCGAAAGCTGTTTTTGTTTTTCCAGAGAGATCATTTTCTTGTTAATTTCAGGAAGGGGTAGTCTTCTGGGGAAGGATTTTCTTCAAATTGTTGGATCTTGGCGATCTGACTCCTGAGATCAAGTCCCATCAAGTTTTGTGTCGAAACGGTCTGTAGTTTCTCAAGCCCCTCTTTGAATAATTTCTTCATCCCGCTAGAGTTTCCAACCCACCACTTGATCATCCCGGCGGAGATTTGGATCAGGCCTTGCAGAAAACGGCCTGCCTCGTCTGTTTTTTCCGTTGTTTTCCAAACTGTCTCCCACGCCTCGTGGGCCTCCCACCAGTAGTTAAAATTGAAGAGATCGATTCCATAGAGAAACCTCTGCAAAAGTCCATCTGCTTCGTTGTCTTCGTCGGTCGCTCCTCGACGTACCAGCGTAAGTACGCCTGCGTCGCGCCTCCTCAGCCGCCTCGCATCTGGGTCTTTTTCAGAGGTTTCATCATTTACCCCCCCCACTTTAACAAAGGGGGGCTGGGGGGGATTTTTCAAATGTGGATGCAGTGTAATCCCCGGAATAAATCGATACGATGGGAGCGGCTGGTCAGAATATCTTTGATGATTCGGATCAAAGGCAGGTGGTTCTTCAGATTTGCGGGTTATGTTTTTTTTCAAATGTGGCAATCTCCTTTTCATGTCGAAGGGAGAGTCCGATCTCGTCGAGTCCACGAATCAGGTGTTCTTTGACAGACCGGTCAATCTCGAAGTGAAACGAGATCTCTTCCGGCAGATGGAGTGTGACCCTCTGTTCTTCGAGATTCACAGTCGCCTCCAGTCCTACATAACGTTCGACCATCTGAAAGATCTCCTCCACCTCTTCTTCCTTCAGTTGGACATTCAGGAGACCGTTTTTGATGCTGTTGTTATGGAAGATGTCTGCGAATGCGGGGATCTCCCCCTTCCTTGGGGCGATGACGACCTTGAATCCGTACTGGACCACAGCCCAGACCGCATGTTCTCGTGACGAGCCACAACCGAAGTTGTTTCGGGTCATGAGGATCGAGGCGTTTTTAAATCGAGGTTGGTTCAGTTCGAACTGCGGGTTTGGTTTTCCGTCCGGAAGATAACGCCAATCAAAGAAAAGATTTTCGCCGTATCCGGTCTTCTGGATCGACTTCAAAAATTGCTTCGGAATAATCTGATCGGTGTCGACATTGGTACGATCGAGTGTGGCGATCAGTCCGCGATGTGATTTAAAGGATTTCACTTCCATCTCCTCACATCCACAAAATGCCCCTCCACCGCGGCTGCTGCGGCCATTTCGGGACTCACGAGATGGGTTCGACCCCCCTTCCCTTGGCGTCCCTCAAAATTTCGATTCGAGGTGGAGGCAGATCGTTCTCCCTCTTTTAGTTGATCGGGGTTCATTCCTAAACACATGCTACATCCCGACTCCCGCCATTCCGCCCCTGCGTCGAGGAAGATTTTGTGAAGCCCCTCCGATTCCGCCTGTTTTTTGACCTGTTGAGATCCTGGGACGATGAGGACCTTCACCTTTGGAGAGACCTTCCGGCCCTTCAAGATCTTTGCAGCGACACGGAGGTCCTCGATCCGGGCGTTGGTACAGCTTCCGATAAAAACGACGTCGATCGGGATTTGCGTGATCGGCGTCCCGGGTTTTAGTCCCATATAGTCGAGCGCGCGCTCGGCGTCTTTTTTGGAAAGACCAGCGACTTTAGACGGATCGGGGACGACAGAGGTCACATCGGTCACCATCCCCGGATTGGTCCCCCAGGTGACCTGGGGGGCGAGTTCATCGATCGGAATCGTGATTGATCGGTCAAACCTCGCCTCCGGATCGGTCGGCAATTGTTGCCAAATCTTTACAGACTCATCGAATTTTTTCCCCTTCGGGACATAAGGACGGTCTCCCTTGGCGATATACTCAAAAGTCGTTTCATCCGGGGCGATCATCCCGGCACGGGCCCCGGCCTCGATACTCATATTACAGATCGTCATCCGGTTTTCCATCGTGAGAGAACGGATGACCGCACCACAGTACTCGAGGACATATCCGGTCGCCCCAGCGGTGCCGATGGTTCCGATCAGCTTGAGAATCAAGTCCTTCGGCGTGACGCCAGTGGAGAGCTTACCGACAAACTCAACCCGGAACGTCTTTGGTCTTTTTTGAGCAAGGCATTGGGTGGCTAGGACATGTTCGACCTCACTCGTCCCGATCCCAAAGGCGAGTGTCCCGAAGGCCCCATGGGTCGAGGTGTGGCTGTCGCCACAGACAATCGTTGTGCCGGGTAGGGTTAGCCCAAGCTCAGGACCGATGATATGAACAATTCCCTGCGACTCGCTGCTCAGATCAAAAAGGGTGATCCCAAATTCCCGACAGTTTTTGGTGAGCGCCTCGATCTGGGCTCGTGAGATTTCATCTTTGATCGAGAGTCGATCGACCGTCGGGACGTTGTGGTCCATCGTGGCGAAGGTCAGATCCGGACGACGGACCTTTCGCCTCGCCAGTCGGAGCCCCTCGAATGCCTGTGGGCTTGTCACCTCATGGATCAGGTGCCGGTCAATATAAAGAAGGGTATTGCTATCGGTTTCGCAAACGACGTGGGAGTCCCAGATCTTTTCGAAGAGAGTCTTTGGTGAATTAGAACGGTTCATAAATCATCTTTCCCTCTGGCGATGTTCCAATCCCTACCGGCTGAAGATGAAGCGGCCTCGTTTCTCGATCAAGAAAAATCTTATATCCACAAGCGTGTGCCTTGTCGCAAAAATAAAAATCCTCACTGACGTGTCCCTTTTTTGTCCATCCATTGACAAACCAGGGGGGTTTCATTTTTCGAAAAACATCTCGTCGGATCAAAAGACAACCTCCACCGACCCGATCGACCTCCTGAAGGGCTGGGCCTCTTTCCGAGATTGGGATAAAACCTTTTTTTGCTTTGATAAAGGCCATTGGTTCGTGGGGTGGTGTCCTTTTCCGGTAGAGGCCGCTCACGATCGGGAGATTTCTTGATAAAAGCTGGGCGAGGGCGTCTGGGCGAGGCGCGATGTCAGCGTCGAGAAAAAAGAGGTGGGTGAATTGGTTCGCGTGAGAGAGCATCTGTTCGACCAAGTGATTTCGTGCGCGATCGACAAGCGCCCCCTGAAAGACCATGAGTTCGGAACCCCTCGGCTTTTCCATCTCGAGGATCGCCGCGACCGTCTGCCAATAGATCATTGGTGAGGCGAGGGGGATGGCAATCGCGACGCGGGGTTTCTTTGGCATATTACGAGTACGTGTAGAACCCTCTTCCGGTCTTTCTCCCTAGCCACCCCGCATCGACGTACTGCTTGAGAAGGGGGCACGGCTTGAATTTGTCACCGAATGATTCGTGGAAGACCTCGAGGACCCAAAGGATCGTATCGAGTCCGACAAAATCGGCGAGGGTCAGGGGTCCCATCGGCTGATGGGTGCCGAGCTTCATCGCCTTGTCGATATCCTCGGCGGTGCCGATCCCTTGATAAAGGGCATAGATCGCTTCGTTGATCATCGGGACGAGGATCCGGTTGACGATAAATCCGGCAGAGTCTTTTGACAGAACACTGATCTTCCCCATCTTCTCGGCAAGCGCCTTCGTGATGGCATAGGTTTCGTCGGAGGTCTGAAGACCACGGATAATCTCCACGAGCTCCATCATCGGGACAGGATTCATGAAGTGCATCCCGATGATCCGTTCTGGCCTTTTGGTCTTTCCGGCGATTCGCGTGATCGAGATCGACGAGGTGTTTGTGGCAAAAAAGGTCTCCGGCTTGCAAATCCGGTCAAGCTCCTCAAAGGTTTTGAATTTAATTGGTTCATTTTCGGTGATCGCCTCGACGATAAAATCACAGTTTGCGAGGTCTTTTGTTTGAGTCGAGGTTCGAATCCTCTCTTTGATCGCCGGGATATCCTGGATCTTTCCTTTCTCGGCGAGTTTGGCGAGCGACTTATCGATGACTGAAATCGCTTTTTTGAGAAATTCCTCCTTCAGATCAACAAGTACGACTTTGTAGCCGGCTTGGGCTGCGACCTGGGCGATTCCGGAACCCATCTGTCCGGAGCCGATGACGCCGATGGTTTGTATGGGTTTCATAGGAGAGGGTTTTAAGGCATCCTCATGATGAGGGCAAGATGATAATGGTCATCACCAATACCCCAAGTATCAAATTTGAAAATTTTTCTGATTTCCCTTGGAACTTTTGAAAATCAGTTGTTAAAGAGAAGAAAAATGTCCTGGATCCGGTTGGCCTTCCTGGTGCTCGGTTTTTCCGCGCTCTCCGGAGCGGCCTTTAGTCAAGAAAGCACACTAGAGAAAATCAGATCTCGAGGCTTCCTCCTCTGGGGGGCTGATCGTGAAGGGGGTGCCCCATTTATTTTCCCGGACCCGAAGGATCCGGATCGTCTTCTGGGCTTCGAGGTGGAGATTGTCGAGGCGATAACGAAGGAGCTTGGTGTCGGCCAGAGACAATTCCAGGATGATTGGGACAACCTGATCCCTGCGTTGCAAAAGGGAGACTTTGATCTTTCTCTGGATGGAATCGAGATCACACCGGAACGTGAGGGGGAGGTTCTCTTCTCACGCCCCTTTTACGTCTATACCGAACAGATCGTTGTTCGCAGGGAAGAAGAAAAAATTCAAAAGTTTGAGGACCTGAAGGGAAAGAGGGTCGGGACCCTTTCTGCCTCAGCCGCGATGATGATGCTGGGCCAGCTCGGTGGAGTGAATATCCGTGTCTACAAAGGGCAGGTAGAGCCGTATACCGATCTTGCCTTGGGGAGATTGGATGCGGTCTTCCTCGACCTTCCGATTGCCGAGTATTATGCCGGACCGAATCCGAAGCTGAAATTTGTCGGAGATCCGGTCGGTGAGGGTTTTTACGGGATTGCGATGAGGAAGGGGGAGGAGGAACTCAAAAAGGAGATTGATCGGATTTTGGAAAAACTCCTCCATAATGGAAAGCTGCAGAAAATTTATGAGAAATGGAGGATTTGGAATAAGGCACAAGACAAACTTTTTCAGAGTGATTTTTCCGGCATGATGACTTGGGAGATGGCACGGGAGGTGTCGACCTTACGATTTATCCCGACCCTTTTGAAAGGGGCCGGTATTACCATTGGGCTCTCCGTGCTTTCTATGGTCTTGGCGATTGTCCTCGGATTAGCTCTGACGATCGTTCGTGTTTATGTACCGGGGCCCTTCAGTCGATTGGCGACCGCCTATATCGAGATCTATCGAGGGACACCGCTGCTGGTTCAACTCTTTATCCTTTATTATGGTCTTCCGAATATTGGGATCAGTTTGAGTCCTTTCGTTGCGGCGATCCTCGGACTTGGGATGAATTACGCCGCCTACGAGTCCGAGATCTATCGAGCTGGGATTGCCGCCATCCCGAGAGGCCAGAGTGAAGCGGCCCAGGCCTTGGGGATGCCTCAGTCGGTTGTGGTCAGACGGATCATCCTTCCTCAGGCGATTCGCATCACCCTGCCGGCAGTGACAAATGATTTCATCGCCCTTTTTAAGGATTCCTCGATCGTCTCCATGATTGCGATGGTTGAGCTTACGAAGACGTACAGCATTCTGGCCTCGACAACCTTTAAGTATTTTGAATTGGGGTTGATTACCGCCTTCCTCTATTTTGGGATGAGTTACCCACTTTCCCTCTTGAGTAGGCGGCTGGAAAGGCGTATGGGGAGGGCTCTTCGATGATAAAAATTCAAGGACTTCACAAGTCATACAGCGATCATCATGTCCTCAAGGGGATCGACTTCGAAATTGCGAAAGGCGAGGCGGTGGCGATCATCGGACCCTCCGGGAGCGGGAAGAGCACCTTGCTTCGGTGTATTAATGGACTCGAATATTTCCAGGAGGGGGAGATTGATGTCGGGCCGATCGAACTCCATTCGATCGAGCGGCTGAGGCCCAAGCGGAAGGATCGTGAGGCGATTCGCCAGATCCGTCTCATGGTCGGGATGGTTTTTCAACATCTGAATCTCTTTCCCCACATGACAGTCTTGCAAAATATCATTGAGTCACCAACGAAGGTCTTGGGTCTTTCCCATGAGGAGGCGGTCAGCCAGGCGCGGGAACTTTTAAGGAAGGTGAATCTGAATTCCAAGGAAGACCGTTATCCCGAAAAGCTTTCCGGTGGTGAACAGCAGAGGGTCGCGATCGCGAGGGCGCTTGCGATGAGGCCTCAGACGATGCTCTTTGACGAGCCGACCTCCTCACTCGATCCGGAGATGGTCGGTGACGTCCTTTCAGTCGTTCGGGATTTGATTGACGATGGGATGACGACACTCATGGCGGCCCATGAGATGAGCTTCGCGCGGGAGGTGGCCGATCGGATCATTGTCCTCGATCAGGGGGAGATCGTCGAGATCGGGACACCGGCGGAGGTCTTCAATTGCCCGAAGGCGGAACGAACGCGTTCTTTCCTGAGCCGGGTTCTGGTACGACCTTATTAAAAAATATGGCGAGATTAACTCTTTTGGCAGTGGCCGGGGCAGCGGGGACCCTCTCTCGCTATCTGGTGGGTGGGTTGGTTCATCGCTTTCTGGGATCCGAATTTCCCTATGGAACGCTTGCTGTGAATCTTGCGGGTTGTTGTGCGATCGGTTTTTTGGGGACAATCGCCGAGGAAAAGTTTTTGCTGAGTTCCGCTATGCGAACAACCCTGCTGATCGGTTTTCTCGGTGCCTTTACCACCTTTTCAAGTTTTGCCTATGAGACCTGGGGGTTATTCAAGGAGAGCGAGTATCTCCTGGCTGGAGTGAATGTAGCGGCAAGCTTTGCAGGTTGTTTTGTTGGGTTGTTACTTGGTGTTCTCCTGGCGCGAACCATATAAGGGAGGGGTTATGCAGATACCCGAAGAGGGAAAGTTGCTCCGGATTTTCATCGGTGAATCGGACCGGCATGACGGAAAACCGCTCCATGAGGCGATTATGTTGTTGGCCAGAGAGAGGGGTTTGGCCGGATGTACGGTGGTCAAGGGGTTTGAGGGATTTGGGGCGGCCAGTCGAATTCATACGGCGAAGATCCTGAGGCTTTCGGAGGACCTGCCGGTCATTATTGAGATTGTGGATGCTGAGGAAAAGATCGAATCCTTCCTGCCGATTTTGAACGGAATGGTCAAAGAGGGACTGGTGACAGTCGAAAAAGTTCGAGTCGTTCTGTATCGGCACGAGAAGAAATAGATGCCGTCCGATTCGTTACTTCTTTTTCTTGGGCTTAGCAGCTTTAGATTCTGCCTCTGGCGCTACCTCCGGCTCTGCTTCGGACGCCGGTGTTTTTAGCGAGTCGGACCATTCGGGCCGTCTCGTGACGCGATTGCAATCGACAGAGGTCAGCCCGGCGGCCGTGCTTCCGTCTACATACATGAAGTAACACAATTCAGTCACCGTATCATACAGGTAACGGAAATCGCCGATCTCTTGCTCATAAATACCCGACTTTTTATACTCACTGACCTTGAAGGTCTTGGCCAGTGCCGGAATCGACAGAGCCAGAAATACCACCATCATGATGGCTAGTTTTGTGATGTGCATAGAGTCCTCCTTTGTTTGCGCTCCCAACCGGATTCGAACCGGTGTTTATGCCGTGAGAGGGCACCGTCCTAGGCCTCTAGACGATGGGAGCCGTCGCTACGGTCGCTTAGGTAGCAAGGTTCCCATTACCAATCAACCGATATCTATTGACTCTTAGGAAGACCAGAAGGTACCGGTTACTTTATGGCCCCGCCATTCATTAAAATCCGACGGTGCCAGCAAGGTGATCTGTCTGCCGTTGCAGCCATTGAGGCCCGGTTTTTCTCAAAATCGAGTCTCCTTCCACTTTTTTCATTCATTCAATATTTCGATCTCTTCTCTGACCTGTTTTTTGTTGCGATATCGAAAGGGAAAGTAGTTGGTTTTGTCGTCGGCGGTCTGATTTCGGCCGATCAATCCCAGGGATGGTTGCTGGATATCGCTGTTGCTAAAAATCTCCACCGTCGAGGTGTTGGAGAAAAACTCTGTCGGAATTTATTTCAACGCTTCAAGCAACTGAGAGTCAAAAAAGTCTACGCTACTTGCAGCCCCTCGAACAACGCCTCGCAGGGATTGTTGGGCCAATTTGGTTTCAGAAAAAGTCGTTCTATCCAAAACTACTTTGGTCCCAAGGAACATCGGTTGTTGCTGGTTTGTAAATTTCGAAACCGGAATTAAAAAATGAAGACTCCAAGTCCTACGGAAGAAGCAACGGTCGCTGTGATTCGGACGTTGTCGGAATTACCTCCTCTTCATGAACATCCGGCGATCGCCTCCGCAACCTCTGTAGGTGACATTGATCAGCTCGCGAGATCGTTGGCTACGGGCTCGGGATTGGTTGGCGGAGAAGATTTGTTTCAGCTCCAGGCAACCTCAAGAATTTTTGCCGAGAAATTGACATTCCGGTCCTTTGGTCAATGGGTCGGTCAGCTCTTTCAACCGATCGAGCAAATAGTGGGCCGATTCTCCCTTCTTTTGAGAGGTCCGGAGGAGGCTGCTAATCTGGGGAGTTTTTTGGATGCGGTTTTTGCTGAAGTTCATTCTGCAGAGATGGCTGCGAATCGTATTATCGAACAGGCACAATTCGCTGCCGGTCATATGCCACGAGACTCCGGAGCCGGTGGAAGAAGATATGGATTTACAGCTCTTCGTGGCACTGTTCTGGCGGTGGAGGGGGAAGAAGCGCCGAAGATCGGTCATGTTTGGTTTCAACCAGACTCCGCCTCCCCAGGTTGGACTCCACACAGGTCACAGCGAGGAGTCCCCCCTTCACTAGCGACAACGAGGATCTCTCAAATGGGGATGGTTGCGGATACAGCAGAGTTGGCGAGCCATTGCGAAAGGGCAACAAATGGTCTGGGTATTTTGAGAATCGTGGCTCGCGAGTTAGGCCCAAAAAAAACGGCGGCTCGATTTGTTACGGAGGTTAAATTTCTTGCGGCGCGCTTCCCAGGACCCTTGCCGGAAATTTTTACCAAACTGACAATTGGATTACTGATCTTTTTACCCCTTGGGTTACTTTCTGATTCCTCTGCTTAACCTCCTATGATATGAGGGCCTAAAAAAAGGGGGATCCAATGAACACCAAAAGATATCTGCTATCGGCAGTCGCCGTCTTTGTCTGGCTCACGATCTTCGGAATGATTTACCACGGCAAGATTCTGGAATCGACCTACATTGAAACGATGCAGTTCTGGCGTCCTGAGGCGGAGATGATGAAGTTGATGCATTTCATTTATCTCGGCCACATCCTCTTCGCCCTTTTCTTTTGTTATATCTACACGAAGGGGATGGAGACGGGAAAATCTCCGATCGGTCAGGGGTTGCGCTATGGATTATGGATTGGACTTCTTTTGCATCTTCCGATGACCGTTGCCCACTACGCCTATGTTCCTTATCCGGCGAAGCTCCTTGTCGCCTGGTTCATCGGCGGGATGATCGAGTCAACCGTCGCCGGTTTGCTTGTGGGAAAGATTTACCAGAAGGCGGGTTAAAAACAAGGGAGCTCAACCCAAGCAGAGGATTACCCGCCGGAGAGGCGGGTAATCCTAGCCCTTCTTTTTTAATGCGGCATTTCTGTGAACTTTTTATCTTTTTCCGAGGGGATTGCTTTAAACCCCAATTGATTAATCGATGTCACTATCGCCTCCCACTTCGTGACCGCGGGATCAATATCAACCGTACAGGTTCCAGCGGTATGATCACAGTTACTCAAAAAGACCCCGGCGTTTTTCCTTAATTCACTTTTGATCCTCTCCACATCTTTTGGATTCTTCATTCCCTTGACTTCAAAAAACAACTTTTCGGTTTTTACCTGCTTTTCCAGGCTAGCACCGTAGAGAATAGGGATAGAGAATGAGATCACCAAAATCCCGATGAGGATCATGAGGCCCCTCGCGATATTTTTTACCTTTTTCATAAAAACCTCCTTCTTTCCTGGATATCGTTGCAAAAGATTCGCCAAAAGGTGGGATCAAATTACTTTATTGAATTCATTGGAATTTTAGTGGGCGACGTGCAGCTTCCCCTGACGCTAACGCATACATTCTGTGACATTTCGTGACAGATTAGCCTAAAGCCACGCCCTGAAAAAAAAGAAAAACCGCTCTCTCAATCGGGTCCACCAGGGACGCCGTCTCCAAATCTCAAGGGAGAGCTCCTTTGAAAAGTTGAGATCTTCCGCAAACTGGACCATCAAGAGTCGGGCCTCTTCAGGACCCCGTCCTAAAAAATTAACCTCCAGATTATGGAAAAAACTCAGGGGATCCATGTTGGAGGTTCCGACGGTGTACCATTCGGTATCAATAGCGGCACTCTTCGCATGCAGGATACGCCCCTGGTACTCGTAGATTCTGACCCCGGCTCTCAGGAATGAAGAGTAAGTTGCTTGACTGGCCCAGCGGGCGATCGGGACATCGGTCGGGCCAGCAACCAAGAGGCGGACATCAACGCCGCGTCCGGAGGCCTTTCTCAAGGCGCGTCGGATTCCCCGATCCGGAATAAAATAGGAATTTGTGATGTAGATGAATCTTTTCGCATGGATGATCGCAGAAAGGTATTCTTCTCGAATGAGTCCCTTTCGGTTCCAACCATGACTTGCCAGGAGATGATGCTTTCTCCGACTCCAGTCGGGTCGTGGAATTTTTTCCCGAATAAAATCTTTTATGCGAAGCCTTTTCTCCTCCCAGGAGTCTTCGAAGAGTTGCACAAGTTTTTGAATCAGTTCCGGATCCTCAAAGCAGATCCCGCTGTCTCTCCAGGCTGTTTCGCCGGCGCTCGTGCGAGAGTATTCCGAGGCGATATTAAACCCGCCCAAAAAACCGATCCTGTGATCAACAATCATAATCTTTCGATGATCTCGTCTTCCGAAGTGCCTTCGAGGGGGAAGAAGCGGATTATATTCCTTGAGCCGCATGCCGGATTTTTCCAAGGCATCCAGGAATTTTGAGGACGTTCCACGACACCCCACGGCGTCATAAATGATGCGGACTTTGACCCCTTCCTTGGCCTTTCTCTTGAGAAGTTCACTAAAGCTGAGGCCGACATCGTCATCAGAAAAATAATAGAGTTCGATCTCGACGGACTCAGTTGCCTGCGCGATCGCTTGGCGGAGACTTGAAAAGAAGTCATCTCCCTCAAAAAAGAAGGTTAACTTATCCATTGAAGACGGCGGTTACACTGACGAGCATGATCATTGCCGTCATCGGGAGGCCGTAGCGACTAGCTATTTGATGGGTTGCCCCTCTTTCGATATAGAAATTATAGACACGATTCAGAAAGGCGAAGAAGGCACGCGCAAATGGCTGGCTTAGTTCATGTCGGGCCGGAAAGGTAGCGGTCGGCGCAATCCTCAGAATCTCATCCGCCTCTCCCTTGAGGTTATCGACGAGCATGATCGTTCTTGCGACGAGGTCTCGTGTTCTCTCGAGTGATTTCGGAGTCCAACCACTTTTGATCGCCTCAACCCTTCTGGACGCAGCATCGGCGGACCTTTGTATGACCCGGGCCTGAGCAATTGCCTTCCTTCTCATGAGCCATGACAAGCCATGACTCTTTCCCCTCGGCATGTTCACCGCCTGGATTCGGAGCCATTCCGCCTGCTGAGAGACATTATGCAAGTAACTTTGGAGGTGATGGATTGGTTGCGTCAGGACCCGTTCGGGCCCCCTCTCCTCTAGGATGCGCGGTGTCCTTGAAAAAATGGTGTCGAGGAGATCCTGTGCTGGTGTCAGGGCGATCGTCCTTGCCGGTTGGAGTTGCTCCAATGGCTGCGGGTAGGACGGTGCCGAGGTCAGCGAACGAAGGTATTCGGCATAGCGGCTTAAGGGGGGTGGCATTTGGTCGCTATTTCGTATTTCCCTCTGATGAAGTTGCTGCTTAAAAAATCCGCATCTTTATACCCCAACCCATCGAATAATAGGCTGAATGACTACCGTAGCGGCGACAGCGCTTGGAGGTCCTGCGATTCCAATCATGCCGTCTTTTGTAACGGACGCGGGATCACTGGTCAGTGGTCGAGTGGCTCAATCATTTAAGGGAGCCCTTCCTGGAATCAGTCTCGCGGTTCTCACCGCTGCTGCCTACCCCTCCCTCAGCCGTTTCGTGAAGAGAGAGGAAACCGATCTGAGTCAAGGTCAACTATCGGACCCGTTTTTACAGATCGGAATCCTTTTAGGGGTGGCTGCTATTCTTGCCGGTGCCTTCTTTCTCTCCTCAAGAATAACGATCGACGGAATCGGTCGGTTCAATCCCCCGAACCGGCTCTTTCCACCAGGCTCAACGCTCTGGCCGAATCCACCGGCGGGTGGGATGCGGACAAACCAGGAAATATTTGACTCGGTCATCAGCCGCTATTTTCAGAAAAAGCCGAATTCGATGAATCCATTTTATATGGTTGATGAACTGCTGCAGGAAGGGGGGGTGAGGGTCCGACATGAGTTCATCGGATTTCGTTCCGTCCAGATCATCGATATGAGGGGTGTTCATATCAAGGGGCTTGATCTGAAATCGGTCAAGTTTTCAGGTGGGACGTATCTTCCCGGAAGCAAGGAGAACGTCTTCATCGATTTCTCCGGCTCCGTCTTTGAGGATTTCAAACTGACGGACGGTTACTTCCGAAACTGTCTCTTTGATGATGTGCAGATGAAGGGGATCCATTTAATAGAGACGCCGTTCGATTTCTGTCAATTTAGCGGTGGGACGACGATCAGTGGGACGATCGAGACAGGGGGGTATGGTGGATATTTTGGAAGATGCTTTTTTGATGATGTTCATTGGGAATCAATAACACTCAGAAACATCCGATTTGATCGCTGTGCCCTGCAAGGGAATCTCTTCAACAGATGCATCTTTAAAGGTGTTACTTTCAAAGGAGAGGCGGGAGACAAGTTTCACCATATCAAAAACTCGCGTTTTGACCGATGTCAGATCCAGAATACGATCTTTGAATGGGTGTCCGTTTCAAAAAGCAGCTTTCCCGGCTCCCTCTTTTATCAGACGACATTTAAAAATTTCAGGGGGATCCATGTTGATTTCAGCTCACTACCGAAGACAGAAGAAGGCTGGCAGACAGTCTTCACCGAATGCTACTTCGGGCTGGACTCCCATTTTACTCGGTGTCATTTCAGGAATTCCCTCATGTCAGGGACCAAAATTTCCTCCCTGCTTCCCCAAGATCAAGACGCTCGGTCGCTTGGCATCCTTTTCGAGGATTGTGACTTCGCCGGATTTCAGTTTGTCAATGATCCGAGGAGCGTGAAGAGCGGTTTTGTTGCCCAGCTGATGGGAACAGAATTTCGCCGTTGTCAATTTCCAGAGGCTGTTTTTGATCCGGCCGTTGAATTTGGCGACCTGAGAGCCTCTTTGATTATTGATACCTGTGATTTCACGCGTGCCCGGTTCTCCGAGCGTCGAACCCAAGGTTTTTTTGGGGCAACGATCTTGAGGGACCGCGTGATCTGGAGGGGTTGGAATAATCTGGAAGAGGTCCATTGGGAGGGGGTGAAGCTGGCTGACGTGCCGCATGGGATCTTCGGAATGGAGATCGAGGGGAATTTTACACGGGGGTATCTCGAAGGGGCGGATCTCTATCAGGTAAACCTGGGTCAGTCGCTCATCGACCAGATTATTCTGCGTGGGGCGAGCTGTCAGAAGACTGTTTTCAGTCGTTGCCGGAGTGTTTATACAGCGAGAGTAGATACACGAACCGGTCTTTGGAAGTCTCTCCTGCCACGGTATTTAATCGATTCACCGATCAAGCGGGAAGGGCAGAAACAAGGGGCGCAGTTTGTCTAATCAGAATTAACCCACAACTTCCTTTCTTGATATTCGATTCAACAGGTGACCAGAAGGTACCTGGTACCTTTTGGTTCTAACAGGGGGATCAGGACGCATTGGGTTGTCCACGCAGTGAGGAATTTCAGGCGATGATTGATGGATATCATTCCGGCCAATAAAAAAGGGGGGACGATGGAACCGACAACAGCCGCTCCGAAGATCGCGGTGAGACAGGTCAGTTTTTCGGCCAGAAATCTCCCACCTCCCGATTTTGAAATATTATACGGTTTTGGACAATCTTACTTTAGAGAGTCTGGTTCCCCATCAGTTGACGGGACCCTCACGACGGATCAGGTGATGAAGGTCGGTCTCCGTTGGACGCCGAGACCTAAGGATCTCTTGTCATTTGAGGCGGCGTCGCATGTCGTCCTTCGAAGTCAGGAGGATGATAAGACGATCGATGAGACCGCTGCTGATCTCGAGGTTGGTGGAAGGCTCCTGCTATTTGATAGAGAGGATATGGGACTTGCCCTTTTTCTTGGTGGTCTTGCTGAGGTGGGGGCGAATTTCGGTGGTGCCGATCTTCTCTCTGAATATGATCCGACCCTCATGCAGCGTTATGGTGCGGCGGCCAGATTAGAGGCCCCTTTCAAAAAGGGAAATGGAAAGGAAGTTTTCAAGCTCGGTTTAGGGGTCGATGGGGGAAGCTATACTGTCGGGGTTGATCCGATCACTCGTACGGGACTCTATTATGCAGTGACGGCGCAGCTTAACCTTAGGTTTTAACCCCTCCTCCGCGGTATCATTGATGTCATTTACCTCCCCTTAGTTTAAGGGGAGGTGCCGGTTGTATCGGAAATAATGGGAGAGGGGTTAAGGACGACGTAAATGATACGCCTTCGGCTTCACAAATGGATAAAGCCCTAAAAAAGAGAGTGTCGAGCCGAGTCCCGAATGTTTTCTCCCGGACCAGGGGAGGTAGGGGGTGACCCGGTCGCAACAGTTCCAGTAACCGGTCCCGACATCGATTTGCTCTAAAATCCGCCGAGCACGTTTTTCATCCGAGGAATAGATCGAGGCGGTCAGTCCATAATCAGTGTCGTTCATGAGCCGGATCGCCTCTTCGTCATCCTCTACTTTCTGAATACCGATCAGGGGTCCGAAGGTTTCCTCTCTCATGAGATTCATTGTGTGATCAACGTTCGTGAATACAGTCGGTTCAAAAAAGGCCCCTTGGGTCCCCCACCGTTTACCACCTATCAGGAGTTTTGCGCTACGGTGGAGGGCGTCTTTTACTTGGGCCTCTAGTAAGACGACCTGTTGCGGACGGGCGAGTGGTCCTTGAGTCGTTTGTCTGTCCAAAGGATCACCGACCTTCAGTTTTTTCACTTCGCCCAAAAACAATTCAAGAAAGGGCTCAAAGATCTTTTTGTGGACGTAGATCCTTTCGACGGCGCAGCAGCTTTGCCCGTTGTTGTAAAAGCTCCCCTCCACCGCCGCGGCCGCAACGGACGGGATCTCTTTGACATCATCGGCGACATAGAGGGGATCTTTTCCTCCTAACTCGAGCCCGAGAGGGATCAGTCGAGAACCGACCTGGTTCGCGATCGCCTGTCCGGTTCGATAGGAACCGGTGAAGAAGAAACCATCCAGAGGAAGGGCGAGCAGTCGTTGGCCGACAGGACCACCCCCCACCACCGGTTGAAAAACCTCACGCGGGATCCCTGCCTCCCAAAGAAGACGTGTGATCTCGAGGCCTGTGAGGGTCGCATATTCAGAAGGTTTATAGAGGACGGCATTGCCACCGATCAGGGCTGGGACAAAGATATTCACCCCGACGAGGTAGGGGTAATTCCACGCAGAGATGTTGGCGACGATCCCCAGAGGTTCGAAGGCGAGTTGTTCCGAGATCCCAGGTTCCTCGTGGGTGACACGCGGTTTCAAGATCTCTTCCGAGTTATCAATAAAAAATTGGATCCTTTTCCGCGCGCCAGTGATCTCGTTGAATGATTCCCGAAGCGGTTTTCCCATCTCTTGTGTGAGGGTTCGGGTCAGAGATTCTTTATTCTGATCAAGAAGGGCAGAGAATCGGGAGATAATCGCGATACGTTCCTTCAAAGGAATCATTTTCCAGATTTTTTGTCCTTTTAGCAGGGAATTGTATTTCTCTTGGATCGAGACAGCGGAATCTTCTTCGATCTCTTGAAGAAGTGCCTCGGTGGCTGGATTGAAAATCTTCACAGAAGTTCCCGATACATCCTCTCAAAGTCTGCTTTTGTCACCGACCTTGGATTGCACTGATGACAACCATCCTGGACCGCCAGTTCGACGAGCCGCGGCATCATCTCTTCCTTGATCCCCACATCGCGAAGCCGTTTGGGGATCCCGATCGCGTCGGTCAATTTTCGAATAGAGGCAATGAATCCATCGGCGCTTTTGTCTTTTAATCCCAGATGGGTGGCGAGTGTCGCGAGTCGTTTCTCGACAACCTCTTTGTTAAACTCAAGGACCCTCGCGAGACAGAGGGCGTTTGCAAGGCCATGAGGGACATTGGCGACTGTCGTCAAGGGATGGGCCATCGAGTGGGTTGCGCCAAGTCCCTTCTGGAACGCAACAGCCCCCATCATCGCCCCCATCAGCATCCCTTCACGCGCCTTCATGTTTTTCCCATCCTTGACCGCAGTCTCCAGATTCTCCATCACCAGTCGTGTCCCCTCGAGGGCGATCCCGTCACAGATCGGATGAAAATCCTTCGCGAGATAGGCCTCGATATTATGCGTCAAGGCATCCATGCCGGTGGCAGCTGTGATATGGTGAGGAAGCCCCAAGGTTACCTCGGGATCGGCGAGAACCAATTTGGGAAGGAGCGATGGGGAGAAGATAATATGTTTGATCCCCGTATTATCCTCGCTGATAACGGCGCTGCGGCCAACCTCAGAGCCGGTACCGGCGGTTGTCGGGATGGCGATGATCGGCAGGATAGTGGATGGAATTTCTTTAGGACCGCCATCCTGATACTGAAAAAGTTCCCCCTCCACACAGGCCATCAGCGCGATCGCCTTCGCCGTGTCCATGGGAGATCCCCCCCCGACGGTGACAATACAGTCGGCCTCAATTTCACGGCAGATCTTGGCACCCTTTGTGACATCGCTGAGCCAGGGGTTCGGGTGGACATCGGAATAGACAGCGGGGTTAAAATCTTTGAGTTCATTGAGGATCGTTTGAAAAAAGGGTTGGGCGACAACCCCGCGGTCGGTGACGATGAACGGGCGTTTGCAGCGACGCTGTGTCAGTTCTTGTCGAAGGAGTTTGATAGCTCCTGCGCCGAAGCGGATGGTGGTAGGGAAATAAAAATTGTGAATTTCTGTCATATAATCTCGAAATATCTCTTCAATTCCCAATCTGTCACTGCCTTATTATACTCTCGAACCTCCCATTCGCGTGTCCTTGCGTAATGGTCTACAAACGCCTCTCCCAAAATCTCCCGGGCCAATTCGCTCCTCTTCAGGCGATCGGTCGCCTCGGCCAAAGATCGAGGGAGATACGGGACCTCCTCTTTGGGGAGGTCATAGGCATTCCCCGTGACGGGGGGGACGAGCTTCATTTTCTTTTCAATTCCATAGAGGCCCGAGGCGAGTGTCGCTGCCATCGCGATGTAGGGATTCAAGTCAGCGCCAGGGGTTCTCTGTTCCACTCGGGTCGATTTAGGATCCTGGCCGAGGATCATCCGAAGGGCTGTTGTCCTATTTTCGATTCCCCAGGTGGCGTTGAGAGGGGACCAAACCCCAGGGACCGATCGCTTGTAACTATTGACCGTCGGGCAGTAGCAGGCCATTAAATCGTGGAGTCCGTGCAAGACACCGGCGAGAAAATTTTCAAAGAGAGGACTTATTCCAGACTTGTTTCGTTCATCGGCGAAGGCGTTGGTTCCATTCTTCCAGACACTGATATGGGTATGACCACCACAGCCGGGGAGTTGATCGTTCCACTTCGCCATGAAGGTTGCGACCTTCCCGTCTTTGTAGGCGAGTTCCTTAACGGCGGTTTTGAAAAGGATCGCGCGATCGGCGGCGTCAAGCGCCTTCGTATAGAGCAGTGCCGCTTCCATGACGCCCGGTCCTGTCTCTGTGTGGATCCCTTCGATCGGGCAGTCAAACGCCTTCATCTTTTGGACAAGGCTCGTGATGAACTCGCTACGGGCGGAGGAGCGGAGGATTGAATAACCAAACATCCCAGGGCTCGCGGTCTTAAGATTTCGAAACCCCTTTTCGTGGAGGGAGTGGGGGGTTTCATCGAAGAGAAAGTACTCGAACTCGACCGAACAATAAGGTTCGAGTCCCGCCTTGCGGTATTTTTCAATCACCTTTTTCAGAAGATTCCGTGGGCAGGCTGGATACGCCTCTCCGTTTTTGAGGTAAAAGTCACCCAAGACAAACGCACGATCCTCTTCCCACGGGATTTTACGAAATGTGGCCGGATCGAGCTTCGTCAAGACATCCGGATAACCGGTATGCCATCCGGTCAGTTGGACATTATCGTAAAGGACATCGGCGCTGTCCCACCCAAAGACGACATCGCAGAATCCGAAACCTTTTTCCAGGCTCGAGAGGAGTTTTTCCTTCGCGATATATTTTCCGCGAAGGATGCCGTCGATATCACAGACAGCGACCTTGACCTCGGGATGGGGTGATTTCTCAACATAGGCGATCAATTCTTCCTTGGTCGGCATGGGTACCCGAAGCCCTACAACGCTATTTTTTTTAATTCAAGAAGATCAAAAAGCACGAATTTTTATTTAATCTCAACCGCCTCTTTGCGGATTTGGTGAAGCAACGGGGAAACGAGATTGCTTTGATAATCCTTCAAGGAAAAAGCAACTGGTTCAATGGAACTGTCTTTATGATGGAAGGGAAAAGGCAATCAAGCCGGTTCCCAAGAAGGCAAACAGCGGTGCCCCATATCTTACGGAACCGCAGGCGGCGCCGACTATACATCCCATTCCACTGAAAATAGTTCCAGATGCAACAGCGCCCCATTGTGCCTTGCAAGGTTCATCGCTAAGGCGATTAAAAACAGCGATAGCCACCAGTGCCCCAACACCACCAAGAACAGCGTTCCCAAGCGCATATTTGGGGAGGCTCATCCTCCTCCTTCCTGATATTCTTGCAAGAATTTCCGGAGCGAAACCTGATAGGATTGTCGCACCCATGCTACTCGCTATCCAGCCTGTATAAGTAAATCGAGAAGAGGGGGGTGGTTGTGGTACTGGCTCTGGTGCGGGAGCAGAGCCCTCCCTCGGTAAAGCTGGTGATGCCAAAAGGTTACTAATAATTGCCATAAGCCCCTCCTCGTGTTTTTAGATCCAAGCCTGTCTGCTTACTATGCCATTTCATCGCTAAAATCCGAAAATGGTTGCTTGGGAAAAATCTATTTTTCGGTTTGGGTCGGGGGAGATTTTTTCCTGATTATCGGGATTTCTTGTCTTGTTTTTTCTTTGCCTGCTCCAGGATTTCGAGATCTCTTTCATCATGTGGCCTTCCTGCCTCTTTTTTCGCGCGAATGGTCTCTCCCAGTCCCAAAACAAAGATCTTTTCGGAACCGTAATGATCTTCACATCGTTTCTTCCAAGCCTCCTTAAAGGGGAGGGTCCCGATCCCCATCAGGATATCAATCCGGTTTGGTTCAATTCCGACTTGGTAGACCATTTTCGGATTCGAGAGGTCCTGAGGTGTCAGGTCTCGCAGAGGAGCCCCAAACTTCTTGAGGGCTTCATAAACTTTTACCGCATTCCGAGGATCTGGATTGATCCAGATATCGATATCCTTCGTGTAACGTGGTTCCGTATGGTAAATGACCGCGTAGGCCCCGACAACAATATATTCAGCCCCCGCGGTGTTTAAGTGATGAAACAGTTCTTCGAAGTCTTTGTTGATTGGCATATCGAGAATTCCAGTTGGGAAGATCGAGAACCATCTCCCACGCCGCCTCGAATTTTCCCTGAGTCCCAACACGTCTCCAAAATTCGAGATCAAAATCTTTGTCGCATCCCTCCAGCGGGACAAACCGCTCCATGACAACCTTTTTTTTCGACATAGACAATTGTTTTTTATCACACTCTTCCACGATTCGAAAGTTAATTCTAATGACAAGGCCTATTGACATACTTAAGTATGTCAAATAAAATGTGCCCATGAATCCGATCGTCAAGGCAAGGGAAGAGAAGGGGCTCTCGCAGCGCCGTCTGGCGGCGCTGGCCGGGATTTCGTTCCGAACCCTCCAACTGCTGGAGTCGGGGAGACATGATCCGCAAATCTCGTCACTCGAGAAGATCGCCACGGCCCTCGGATATTCAAGGCATGCCTTCGGGAGATTCATTGAGTCATTATTTGAATCACCTCCCGATTCGGTTGTCGGGATTTCAGAACATATCCTCGAAGAAGGAGAAGGGAGCTGGAAGAGCTGGCTCTTTAGTTTTGTCGATGCCTTCAGGACAAAACCGAAGAGGGGTTTCGTTGATCTGTCTCCCCTGCCGGAGACACCTGTTTCTATGAAGGCGCTTCTTGCCTCGACGGTCGAGACCCTTTGCGATGAAGTCGGGATGACGTGCCCGGAGTGGTGTCAGTCGGTGCCCCCTCTGGCCGAGCCCTGGTTTGTTTCTGGCATGGAGAGTCTTAAGGCGATGGCCCTTATCGAAAGTCCAGTTCACTTCAGAAAAAGAAATATTTTTGTCTTAGAAAACTTTTTGAAGAGGATCTAATGCTTTCTGTAGCGCTGATCAAAAAACTCTTTCGTGCTCTCAATGAAGAGCTTCGTTCGCTAGACGCGAAGGGAGAAATTGGAATTTGTGGTGGTGCTGTGATGTGCCTCGTTTTTCAGGCCCGAAAATCAACAAAAGATGTCGACGGGATCTTTCATCCAACGAAGGAAATCCGTAAGGCGAGCGAGAAGGTTGCAAAAAAACTTGGCGTGCCACCGAACTGGCTCAACGATGCTGCCAAGGCCTACTTTCATGTCGATCCTCCACGCGAGTCTGTTATGGAGCTCTCTCATCTTCGCGTCTGGGCACCACGTGCCGATTACATGCTGGCGATGAAGTCTATTTCAGCCCGATTCGATACGCACGACAAGGAGGACGTTAAGTTTTTAATCGATTATCTTGGGATCAAGAAACCTCGTGAGGTTTTTGAGATTATTTCAAAATACTATCCAGACAGCCAGATCCCTCCAAAGACCAAGTTTTTTGTCGAAGAGTTGATGGGAGACTAGGAAGATAGCCTGTGCGGTGCCTCGGTCTTCCACCGGGTCGCCATCAGGAGGGCGCCAATCAGAGCCAGTCCCACGAAGATATAGAAGAGAAAATTCCAGCCAAAGGCTTGGGAGATGTAGCCAACCAGGATCCCTTCGAGCGCGGCACCGATCGAGCCCATGCCATTGATAAATCCGGCAGCGGTGGAGGCCCCCTCTTTTGTGCCAAAATCCATCGCCGCAGCGCCGGTCATGATCGAGTCGGGGCCGTAGGTCATAAAACCGATCAGCGCCATACCGACCACATTCCAGAAATTCCCCATAAGGACGAGATGGGTATGGGCGTAGAGGCTGATCGCGAGCCCCAAAAACATCAGTGTGCAGATCGGCCCACGTCTCGAACCGAAAAGTTTATCAGAGGCGTATCCCGCGAAGACCGCCCCTAGAAAACCAGCAACCTCGACCGCGATCGAATAATAACCGGCCTGGTCTGCCTTATACCCCAGTTTTTCTACCATATAGAGCGGGAGCCAGAACATCAGCGAATAGCGGATCAGTTTGAGACAAAAATAGCTGAGTCCACAGAACCAGACGGTACTATTCGAAAGGACCTTTCGGATCGTCGAGCTTAAGGGACGGAGCTGGGTGACTGTCGTTTCCCCAGATTCCTCTTTTTCGACCTCCCCATGATAGGATTCGATATCTGGGAGACCGACATCTTCAGGTTGCTCTCTCTGAAGGAGGATGAAAAGGAGTGCAATGCCCAAAAGGATTGCTGCGGGGACATAGAAGGAATAACGCCAGCCCCAGAGACTCAAGAGATAGGCGGCAAGGGCGGTCGCGGCAGCGGAACCGATCTGATAACAAGTTCCCCACCACCCCATGACAACGCCGCGCTCATGGACGGAGAACCAGTTTGCCATTGTCTTTACAAGTCCGGGCCATCCGGTCGCCTGGGCGTAGCCATTGAATCCATAAAGGACCATCATGAAACCGGCGGTTGTCCCGATCGGAAAAATGAAATTGGAGACGGCAGCAACGACAAGCCCAATACCGACGGTGATCCGAGACCCCAATTTGTCACCCAAAATTCCATTGAGAAACTGTCCGATGGCGTAGGTAGCGAGATAGGCGGTGCCGATATAGCCGAGCTGGAGGTTATCAAATCCAAACTCCTCTTTCAGCGAAACTTTGACAACGGCCAGGTTTTTTCGACAGAGGTAAAAACCGGCATAGGCGATCCAGGTGATCGCAAAGATGCGGATTCGCCAAAGCGAATATCGTGACTTCATGTTGTCAAAAGGGGTCATTGTTAAAATTGCGAATCGGCATTGCCGGGAGCGGCGGGGTACCCAATGAGATTCAGCAGACAATGAAAACGCGCGGCAGTACTGCGCGAAGGTTCATTGGCTGATGGATCCATTAGGGTCGCCGCGGAGGCACCTGACGATGAACAATTTTGGCAATGATCCCTAATCAACTAGTGATCCCTTTTGAACAACCCAACCTCTTTCTAGAGCAACCCTCTGACATTCTTTATTCCCGTGGTCAATGAAAAGGGCAATCTCTGTCGCCATTTCCATCATCGGGAAGTCAGAGGCGCTGTCGCCGGCAACAAAGTTTGGGGGGCGGCCGATTTTTTGCTCGATCACCTCTCGTTTCCCCTGTCCCACAGGCTCCGGTTTGACAGGAATATTGGTCAGGATACCGTCTTTTACGGTCACCGCCATTCCGACAGAATGGTCGACAGGGAGTTCGAGTTGCTGAATCGTTGTTTCGACGACCCATCGGTTCGAGGCCGAGATAATCCAGATCTCAAAACCGGCCTGTTTCATTCGTTTCATGAGCTCTTTCATCTGAGGAGAGAGCCGGATCCCTTGGGCGACTTGAATACCCCCCAATTCCTTTTTCCCGATCTCTTTTTTGAGTTCCCTCCGAATCGCCTCTTGGCAAGCTGAATAAATCTCCTCCTCTTTCATTCCGGCCATCAGTGAGACGACCCAGGGGTAGGCGACAATCCCTCCCTCCTTTTGAACCTTTTCATAATATTCCCTGATGCGGCTCGCTGGGAGCTTTCCCTCCTCCACCAAAAAATGAAAAAATGCCTCCCCGCAGTCGTTTTTGATGATTGTGTTGTCGAGGTCGAAGACGGCGAGGGGTGGTGGTTTTGACATTGAGTATCTATCCAGAGGGGGTCCCCAAAAAATCGAGGCTGTCATTTTGTAATCTCGCAAAGGGGCCTCTAAAAATTTTTTCGGAGACAATAATTCTCTCAATCAGAGGATTCCTAACATTTATGAGCCCAAAAGATTTATTTTGTCGTGCTGCTAGGAGGGCAAGCCATTTTGTAACAGCCGATGCAATTCCTTTATTGTGAGATTCTCCGATAACTATGTCTAACAACCTCAAACAATCTCTTTCTATTCGATAAGTTTGTGTTCCTACAGGATTATCATTGAGGGTGATGATTAAAGATCCTCTCCCTAACAGTTGTGCTTCCTCCTCCACTGTCATGTCTGGAACAATTTTCAGAATGTTACCCCCTTTTCTGGCTATAACCTGAGTTTGTGAAAGATCAGTTCTTGATGATGGAGAAATAAGTCTCCATCCTTTACGTGTCTTGTAGTTCCCCCCCCAGAAATTCCAGCGGGCATTCCCGACTCCAAGGCGTTTCAAACAGACGACAGCAATGATTCCTGCACCAACAGCAGCAGCACCCAAAAACGGTTTCGTTATATCCCGTTCGTAGTTTGATGGATTGAAGGGATTGTAGTCAAATTCCCATGACGAGCGGAGGATTTGGGTGGCGGAAAGCACGTAGGGATTATCGAGACTACCTTGGAAAAGTTTCGCTATTTCAATAAATTACCGCCCCCGATATCGGAGCGAGCGGATCTTCTTTTTAGTCTTCCTTTTTCTCTTTCGAATCGCCATCTTAGTTTTTTTGTACATGGTCAGTCTCCTTATACAACTATAACGCCCCCTTCAAATATTGAAAATGCAACATGGATCCCCCTCTTACATTAAGAGGGGGATAGCATTCAAATTCTTTTTAGATTTATTGATAACCCCTCAGTTTAACCCTTGAAGGACCCGAGGACCTGTTTGAGGCCCACCTTTAAGAAGAGCAATTTTGCGGCGGGAAGCCTTGGACCGGACTCCCCCGCTTGTCGGGGGAGATGTCCACCGGAGGTGGACAGAGGGGGCGTGGAGCAAAATTGCGGAACCATACCGGGCGAGTTCCGCAGGGTCCGGAAAGGGTGAAACTGAGGGGTTAACTTTATTGCAACTCTGCCGGTGTGAGGAACGGTGTCAGACTGGGAAGTGGCTGGGTAAATTCCAGACCGATCGTCCGATGGTCCCTCGCATGATGGACCACCTTTGCCAGAAGACGCCAGATCTGGTTCCCCATATTGAGATGCAGGGCGACCTCTTTCTGTGGGGTCAAGGTCTCCCACGGGACATCAAGCTTCAAGAGGAGTCCGATCCCTCCCTGGCTGATATTTAGGGGTTGGGCATCGATTTCAATCGATCGGGGGGTGGTGCTGAGGAGCGAACCGCCCGTTAAAACCAACTTTGCATTAAGCGCTGATCCAGACAGGACCTCTCTTCGCGGGTACTTTCTTTTTTCCGACAAGAGTTCCTCCCTAAGGGGTGCGTCAGTCGATCGTAACTTCGCTGAATCAGGAAAGAAGTTGCGAACTTTTTGGGTTGGGATCATAAATTGCGTATGCGTTGTGTTTACTGTCATGAAAAGGCCGGTTTTTTTAAGAGAACTTGCCCTGATTGCCTGAAATTAGTCGAGGCGGTGAACCAGCTCCCCTCCTCTTTTGGGTTTCGCCAGTTCTTGGATTTCCTTCTTGAGACGGGGGTTTCGACGGAAAAGATCGATAGATTCCTCGAGGCGGATCCGGACGGGGAAGGGACGATCCACAATCGAATCCTTGCGCGGATGACGAATGAGGTGATGGGGGCGCTCGGACAACCGTCCCATCTGAAACCGGAGGATGTGAAGAAGGTGAGGGAGCAGATTGTCTCCGGGAAACCCCCTTCCTCCACAGACGCTGAAGTCGTCGACTATTCACAACTCAAGGGGAAGAGTTAATGCATCTGATCGACCTTCGGTCGGAGTTCCGCGATACATTCTTCAATAAACGATCGATCAGGGGCGGTCGGTTCGCGTACGAGGTAGCTCTCAAAATCTTTCAGGGCTGAGGAATAACATTCCAACTGATAGTGAACCATTCCCCGTTCTTTGATCGAATCAGCGGCGAGGGGGTTGAACAGGAGCATCTTGTTCAGGATATTCAGCGCCATCTCAAATTCCTTTTTCGACATGTAGATGATTTTTAGATTCGAAAGCATTCGGGTGAGAATTTCGCGATGGGTCGCGGGCCTCAGGTATTCGGACCGAAAGGGGAGCTGATCCCCATACATCTCTGAAAGCATTGTCTTGCAATGTTCTTCTGTCAGGATCTTGCCTCCATAAAAGGGGTCGAGGAAAAAGGTCTCACGACCATCTTCGTAACGAACCAGGGCATGCCCCGGGAAACCGACAACACTGACCGGGATACCGAGGCGCCTTCCGATCTCGACATAAAGGACGGAAAGCGTGAGAGGAATCCCCATCCTCCGATCCAGGACGTCATTAAAGAAACTATTCGAAGGGTTGTAGTAGTCGGAGCTGTTTCCGCGAAACCCCTCGTCGGTGAAAAGGTAGGAATTCAGTGCCTCTACGATCTGACGACCCCCTTGAACATTTTTGACATGAAGCTCAGCTCGTTTTGCAAACTCATCTAACCTCTCGAAATATTGTTCCAGTTTTAGTTCGGGATATTTTTCACGCGCGACGAGGAGGACAATGCGGTCGAGGGAGTACTGTTCGATATTCAGTGTCGAGAGATCTTCCAGGGTTTGAGGATTCATCGTTCCGGATTATACAGGAAGAAGGGTGTGATGTCATCCGAGGCGCGAAATAAAATCACCGACCGCCTGGAGTCCCTCCTCAAGTTCCTCCTCTTTTGTCAAGAAGGAAATCACGAAGTGGATCCCTTTTTCATAATCATAGAAATACCCCGGATGCACGAAGACCTTTTTTTCCTTCATGAGACGGATCACAAACTCTTCTTCTGTGAGACCGACCGATTTTTGAATTTTTGCCATGAGATAGAAACCGCCAGCAGGTTCGACAAATCGGATCGTGGAGAATCGACGAAGAGTGCCTATTGCCCTCTCGCGACGACGATGAACCTCCGCATGATATTCTTGAAGAAAGGACTCTCCTTCTCTGAAAAGTGAGGGAAGGGTCTCTTGAACAGGGATATGGACAGAGAGAAAGGTATCCGCCGTGGTTTCCAGGTGATCCACCATCGGGCGGACCCTGGATTCCTCGCCGGTGACAGCAATCCAACCCAATTTTAAGGCAGGGAGGGCAAACATCTTCGAGATGCCGTTCAGTGTGAAGCAGAGTCTTGGAGAGCTCTCCACCATCGCGCGAGGAAATTTTCCTTTTTCAAAATAAAATTCGGAAAAGACCTCATCGCAAATGAGCGGGATCTCGTTTTTATTGGCCCATTCAGTGATGGCGAGGAGCTCTTCGCGACGGAGGACAGCCCCTGTTGGATTATGGGGGGAGATCAGGACAATTCCTCTTGTCCTGTGATCGGTTTTTCCCTGGAGATCTTGCATGTCGATTGACCAGTTTTTCTCCTCATCGAGGGAGTATTGGCGAAGTTCAACACCGGCAAGTTTGGCAATATGATCAAAAAGGGGATAAGAGGGGTTCGGTGTGAGAATGTTGTCGCCTGGTTTTGCCAAAAGGGAAAAGAGATAAAAAAAAGACTCGCTCGTTCCGGAGGTCAGCAGGATATTTTCTTTCTGCAGAGAGGCGCCGTTTTTTGCATAATATTTTTGGATCGTCTCTCGGGCGACCAAGAGTCCCTTCGGATCGGGTCGATAATCCTGATGGTTAAAATAGTTCTCATAACTTTTTTTCAAAGGTCCTGAAGGAAAACGGATCCCTTGCTCATTGGGATTCCCGGAGAAAAGTTTCCGGATCTCTTTTCCCTCGGAGATGAGTTGGCGGTAGGTTTTTTCAATCAGGTTTAAATTTTCGTCCTTCAAGGTTTTCAATCTTTTTAAGCAGCAAGAGGGGTACGGGAAAGCTCTTCTGTTTTTTGTAATTAAACATCACCTGAACTGTTCGCGCCGTGGCAACGAGTCGGCCTGTTTTTTTCTCACGGATTTCATATTCAAATTGAAAACTTTTATTACCGATCTCCGCAATTCTCGCCCCCACGACAAGCGTCTCATCGATAGTCGCCGGAGATTTAAAGCTGCAGGTCGCCTCGGCCACGATGAAACCAAAGGCGGTTTGGGCATTCATGGTTCGGAGGTCGAGCGCCTTCAGTTTCTTGTAATACTGTACACGTGCATGCTCCATGAAGGAGAAGAATCGGGCATTGTTGCAGTGACCCATTGGGTCACAGTCGGAAAAAAATATCGTTACTTCAGTGGTTACGGGAAATTTCATATTAAAGCCTTAATTACCCCCACATCAGCCGGCGGGAATTCGTAGTTGGGGAACTCATCCGGCTTAATCCATCGGATTTCACGGCACTGGATAGGTTTCGGTGTCCCATCGGTGATTTCACACAAGACAAAGTGCAAATGAACGCGGCCATGGGGATAATCGTACCACTCGTCTTGAAGACGCTTCAGGGGGGTGACTGTGACGTCGATCTCCTCCTGACATTCGCGGATAATGCACTCTTCGATTGTTTCACCGGGCTCGATCTTGCCACCCGGAAATTCCCAACAGTGACCCATCGGTGAATTCTCGAGACGCTTCGTGATGAGAAACTGGTCGTTGCCCTTGATAACAGCAGCGACCGCCTCGATCATTTCTCTCCCCCCTTTAACAAAGGGGGGGAGGGGGGATTTAGGAGGCTTCAAGGAGTTCGACTTCAAACACAAGGGTGGCATTCGGTGGGATCACACCACCCGCCCCCTGCTCGCCATATCCTAACTGGGGTGGGATAATCAGCTTCCGCTTTTCGCCCACCTTCATCATGGCGACTCCCTCGTCCCAACCTGGGATCACCTGTCCCACACCGACCTGAAACTGAAAGGGTGTCCCTCGGTCGACGGAGCTGTCGAACTTCGTCCCGTCGGTGAGCCAGCCTGTGTAGTGGACCGTCACCATCTGTCCTCGTTGTGGATTAGCTCCGGCTCCTTCTTTAAGGATCACATATTTAAGCCCGGTAGGAGTTGATTGTTCATTCGCCACGACCGCCTCCTGTGTTGATTGAGTGGATTGAGATTCCGCAGGTTGCTTTGCCTTCGAACAGGCAGTTAAGAGTGCGAAAAGAGAGATGAGAAGAATTGTTTGTTTCATCGTAAACCCCCTTTGTTAATTAGGAGCTCAGAGCTAACTTTTTTGATCGGAGAGGACAAGAAGAAAAAACGTTACTTATCCTGCCCACCCAGAATAATCGGCAGACCGTCTTTGCCACCACCGATGACAACTACTTTGGTGTTATGGCTATCGGCCAGTTTGGCGGTCGCCTCGATCCCCTTCCAGCGGATAAACTCGGGGGTCAGGCCACTCGTGACGATTCTCTGAAAATCGGCAATCCCCTTCGCCTCGACCCTTTTTCGCTCCGCCTCTTGCTCTTCTTTATTCAAGACGAATTTCATCTGCTCGGCCTGTTGCTCAGCCTCGAGTTTCTTCTGGATCGCGGTGGCGAGGATATCGGGGAGTGTGACACTCCGAAGGAGGACCTTCTCAACATTCACTCCACGCTCTGACAGGATTGGTTGCAGATTATTGTACATCTCTGTCGAAATACTTTCCCTCTCTGTGGTGTAGAGCGCCTTCGCATCGTAGCTTGCCGTTACACCTCGGACGATAGAGCGCAACTGTGGGATCACGACGATCCGTGTGTAATCAAGACCCAGCGTCTTATACACATCGGCCGCCTTCTCGCGATCCAGGTTAAAAAGGAGCGAAACATCGAGTCGGACGCTAAGCCCCTCACGCGAGGGGACAGTCGCTTCCTCGGTAATCTCCTGGGTTCGTACCGACATCTTGTGAATCTTGAGGAATGGATTTACGAGATGGATCCCGGCCTGGAGGGTTTTGTCTGAAACTTTGCCAAAGAAATCCTTAACACCGATATGACCTGCTGGGATCACGGTGATCATCTTGGAAAGAAGGAAGAAAAAGAAGATAAAACCGGCAATCCAGATAAGACTTTTCCCTCGAGGGGTCGCCAGTCGTCCCGTAAAGCTTTTTAAGTCGAAGATTTCATCATCGTGGGCCATGTTTTCTCCTTTTTATTTCCCCCCAATTTACGCGGTGCATTTAGTGGAGTGGCAAAGAAAGAGCAAGGTAAAAAGAAGAGGATTCTTGTCTCTTTCGTTTTTCTAATGTTAGGGAGTCATCGTTTATGAAACGAGTTCGATTTCCATTTGAGACCCATTACGTCAACACGATCCCTGTTGAGAAGCAGCCTCCCTATCCTGGTGATGAGAAGATTGAGCAGAGGATCCGAAGCATTATTCGCTGGAATGCGATGGCAATGGTGGTTCGTGCCAATACTCGTGAACCGGGGATTGGCGGTCACATCTCGACTTACGCTTCTTGCGCAAATCTCTATGAGGTTGCGTTTCATCATTTTTTGAGGGGTCACGACAAACCGGGTGATGGGGACCAGGTTTTTTTCCAAGGGCATGCCTCGCCGGGAATTTATGCGCGTGCGTATCTTGAGGGGCGGATCCGTGAAGGACAGATGGAGAATTTCCGCCGTGAATTACAAAAAGGGGGTGGACTTCCTTCCTATCCCCACCCTTGGCTCATGCCTGATTTCTGGGAATTCCCGACCGTCTCGATGGGTCTCTCGCCGATTCAGGCGATCTATCAGGCGCGTTTCAATCGGTATCTTCATGATCGAGGACTCAAGGATACGAGCGAACAGAAGGTTTGGGCGTTTGTCGGGGATGGCGAGATGGATGAGCCGGAATCGATGGGATCGATCACCGTCGCCTCGCGGGAGGGGCTCGATAATCTGATTTTTGTCGTCAATTGCAATCTTCAGAGGCTCGATGGTCCGGTCCGTGGGAATGGGAAAATTATTCAGGAACTCGAGTCGATCTTTCGGGGGGCGGGATGGAATGTGATCAAGGTGATCTGGGGACGTGACTGGGATCCGCTTCTGGCGGCGGATACGGAAGGGTATCTCGTGGAACGGATGGGAGAGGCGGTGGATGGGGATTATCAGAAGTATGTGGTGGAGCCTGGGAGCTACACGCGACAACATTTCTTCGGGACGAGACCTGAGCTTTCAAGAATTGTCGAACACCTGACCGATGATCAAATCCGGAAACTGGGGCGTGGTGGGCATGATTCACAGAAAATCCATGCTGCTTATAAGGCGGCGGTAGAACACCGAGGAGGTCCTACCATGGTCCTCGCAAAAACGATCAAGGGATACGGTCTCGGTGAGGGGGGTGAAGGACGGAATATCACCCACCAACAAAAAAAACTGAATGAACAGGAGCTCCGTCAATTTCGAGACCGTTTTAATATCCCGATTTCGGACAAGATCTTGAAAAGCGCCCCCTTTTATAAGCCTTCTCCGGAGAGTGAGGAGATGCAGTATCTCACGGAGAGGCGTCATCGGCTCGGCGGTTTTATTCCCAAAAGGAGAGACCGAAAGACGCCGGTGGTCCCTTTCTCGCTCTCGGAGTTCAAGGAGTTTTTGGAAGGGACCGGTGAAGGGCGTGAGGTCTCGACGACAATGGCCTTTGTTTCTTTCCTTTCGAAGCTTTTGAGACATCCCCGGCTTGGGAAATTGATTGTCCCGATTCTGCCCGATGAGGCGAGGACGTTCGGGATGGAGCCACTTTTCCGTCAGGTCGGAATTTATTCGGCGATTGGTCAGCTTTATGAGCCGGTCGATGCGAAGATGATTCTTTATTATCGAGAGGCGAAGGATGGGCAGTTAATTGAGGAGGGATTGACGGAGGCGGGGGCGATATCCTCTTTTGCGGCGGCAGGGAGTTCGGAGGCGACCCATGGTGTCACAACAATCCCTTTTTACATCTATTATTCGATGTTTGGTTTTCAGCGTGTCGGTGACCTGATCTGGGCCTTGCAGGATCAGCGTTGTCGTGGGTTTCTTCTGGGGGCTACGGCGGGCCGGACCACCCTGTCTGGCGAGGGACTTCAGCACGAGGATGGTCACAGTCATCTTTTTTCAAGTGTCTATCCGAGGGTGAAGAGTTATGAACCGGCGTTCGCCTATGAGATTTTGATCCTCATTCGAGAAGGGATTCGGGAGATGTACGAACGAGGGGAAGAGCTGATGTATTACCTCACGCTTCAGAACGAAAATTACGCGATGCCACGGATGCCGGAGGGGGCTGAAGAAGGGATTATCAAAGGAATCTATTGCTTCTCAAAGTCCGAACGAAAAAAAGGGGACCTCACCGTCAACCTTTTGGGAAGCGGTTCGATCTTGCAGGAAGTTTTAAAGGCTAAAAAAATCTTGGAGGAACAATTTAAAGTTGCTGCGGAGGTTTGGAATGTCACGAGCTATAGTGAGCTTCGGCGTGAGGCGTTGGAGGTGGAACGCTGGAATCGGCTGCATCCGATGGAAAATCCGAAGGTTCCTTGGATTCAAAAAACATTAGGGGTACCTGATGGCCCTGTTGTCGCTGTTTCTGATTGGGTTTGTGCGGTTCCCGATCAAATTGCGCGTTGGATTCCGGGTCTCGTCACATTGGGGACCGATGGCTTGGGGCGTAGTGAATCACGTTCCGATCTCCGACGATTTTTTGAGGTGGATGCCGAGTCGATTGTGGTGACTGCCTTTGCTCAACTGATGCGGCAGGGGAAGGTGCCTGCCCAAACAGTCCAAACAGCGATCAAGGAATTTGGTCTTGATCCTGAAAAACCAAATCCGATGAGGGTTTGATGAATCGGGTTCAGGATTTTTGAGAAGATAGTGTTGATGAACGGAGTAAATAATCAATCCCGCTTGCTACAATCATTGCAGACAAAATACTTGCCCCTGCAGGAAGAAGTCGTGTCGGAGAGGTTATTTTAGCTACATAGGCCAATGCTATTGTGAGTGAACTCGAGAGCATCGAAAAGCAAACAATTTGCAGATCAATTGGTTTTGCGTTCCCATTAGAATGATTGTTTAAATAGAAATAAGCTGAAACCAATATCCCTATTCCGATCGTATACCCACCAAATCGAAGAACATGTGAGGCATTTTCAAAAGGCAGCCTTTCCAATAATACAGCAAACTCATCAGCGGAGCTTGCCATGACAATACGTCCTCGAGCAGGTCCGATTTCATGAGATAGGTCAATAAAACGACTACAGACACTGGCGCTATGAGCTGGATCTGCGGCGGCCAAAATGGTTCTGGGCCAACTCAGGGGGCGTGGCATTTCTGATCGAGTATAGAGGTGTCCAGGAAGAGTACGATTACGAATCAAACCGATGAAGTCACCCAATCGATTCCACCATCTCGTTCCGTTTTCAGAGCAGAGAGCCGTATCGAATGGCCGCATTTCCGGAAAAGCTGGGGCATAAGAGGCTAGATGTCGAAAAGTCTGGATATTGGTCAAGACCCCGGCAGTCCAAACGGATGCCGCTGTTAATGCCGGCCTGGCAACGGTTGATTCGGAGGTTCTACTCATAAAAACTCTATTTTCCTACTCGTCGGTTATTTTCCAATGAAGTTGTGGCTTATTTTACAGATTGGACCAGAAAGTAACCGGTACCTTTTGGTACAATAATCTTTTCAATTGGAAAAATTTAGATTATTGAACCCCGCGAAAAGGAGGCATTGTTATGAAAAAGTTTTTTTTCGTCTTGATTGCCACAAGTCTGTTTCTTCCGGTCTCGCTTCGGGCGGGAAGTCTGGATTATAAGACACTCGGGGTTGGACTGGAGATCGGAGAACCGATCGGGCTCAATGGTCGCTACTTCTTCACCGATCAGATCGCTTTTGATCTGACGGTTGGTTACGCGCCGATCGATGGGATTATAGAGTTCACACCAAGTGCCCTCGTTTATCTTCGAAGAATCTTTGAGATGGATGGTTCAGGTTTTACGCTGATTCCTTATTTCGGTGGTGGGATGAGGACCGGTCCCGGTGTGGCACGCCTCCATGATGGTGAATGGTTTGGCGCCTTTCGGATCCCGATCGGTGCTGCGGTTGTGATTGGTGATGGGACCTTCGAGATTACCGCCGAGATGGGACATGGATTCGAGTTTACGCCCCACACGGTCTACGATGTCACCGGCACGTTAGGGCTTCGGTATTATCTTTGGTAATTAAACTCTCTTACGAATCTGCGAAAATTCTGGGGCCACCGGCTCACCGGAGATCTGGTAGCGTTTTGCCAAAAGATCGGGGAAGAGCAGTGGGTCAATATTTTTAAAGAGGGACTCGTAGGCAAGCTTCATATCAGCAGCGCCTGAGAAATCGTCAACATTCGAAAGGATATTCTTCACGTAATTTTGAGTTTCTTCGAATGGCGGAATCCCATTATATTTTTCGACATTCCCTGGGCCGGCATTATAAGCGGCCAAGGCGAGATCGGTCCTTCCCCCGAATCTATCGAGCATCTCTCGAAGATAGCGACATCCCCCATCGATATTTTGTTGGATGTCATAGCGGTTTTCGACACCAAGCGACGCGGCAGTCTCCGGCATGAGTTGCATCAAGCCTGAGGCACCACAGTGGGAGGTGGCGTTCGGTTTGAAGCAGCTTTCCTGCTGGATGACCGAGAAGACCAGTTCGGGGGGGAGGTTGTATTTTGCGGAAGACTCCATGACGGAGTGATAAATTTCTGCCTTTGCCTTTTTATTTTTCACCTGGCTCAAGGTCTCAGAGAAAGGGGTGGCGGTCGACTTGGTTTCCTGGGTCGATTTGGCCTCGGTCTTCTCAGGACCGTTCGCGGGGGGCCTATTTTGAATAGACGAAATCATAGCTTCATAGGCTTAAGAAGCATTTTCCGTGCCGGATTGGGTCTCCCCATGAATTAAATATTATGTTTGATTTCAATAGGTTGTGTATGCAATCGATATGTCTGTACTTCTCCCATGAGGTCAAGAGACCCAATTTGTAGGGGGAATATTTCCCACAACAATCTTCTCGTCTTCGACGAGACGTAGTTCCAAATGAGGGAGGTCGAACTCAATAAGACCGATGGCATTGTCAATATCATAGGGCTGGCGAGTGCCTGCTTGGGGGGGGTGTTTTGTCGGAAGGATGCCTTTTCCCTGACAGGTTATCGGCTGGCGGGTGTCGCTGGTTCTGCTGTCCTTCTCTATAATGGAGTGCGTGCCTTTGATCGGGTCTTTACCCATCGGTTTGAGGGGCCACGTTTTTCATCCCACCCCGATTTGGAAGAGTTCTTCACCTCCCTGTTGGGAATCGGGGCAATCGCTCTTGGCTTAAGGATGAATATTCGGAATCGAAACTTTGCGAAGACTTGGTCTCCGATTTTGGTTTGGTCGACGGTTGGGGGTAGTGCGGTGACGGTACTCGCAGAACTTTTTAATCCACGTAGTGAATTCGATGCTGTCCCCTACTGCCAACTGTTGTTGGGTGGCCTCCTCGCCTGGGTTTTTGGTCGACCACTTAAGACAACCCAAATTTCCACTCTAAGGGTCGTTGGTAGAGGTTTCAGACCAGGGGCTTGAGAATATTATTCGGACCAAAATGACCAGAAAGTAACCGGTATCTTTTGGTATCGTCATTCAATGGCCACTACTGGGTAATCGGGTATCGGGACTTCGTCATTAATATCCCCTTCAGCGGTAACAAAGACAATCGCGGCCGGTGGAGATCTTCTTCCAACAAGAAGCTGTTCGATTTCGGGACGCCACTTCATGTCGGCGATTCGTTTCGGGCCGAGGTCTCGGTAAACGGGTCCCACTCGCTCCATACGAAAAGGATAAGGCTGAAAACGTTGAACCTCCGAGTAGGGATGGTCGATGTCAATATTTCTGGGCCGACGGATGAGGAGAAAACCAAATTCATCGGCAAGTTCCAGATCTCCTGGTATCCCCTCGAGTTCCAGATCATCAATGCCAGGATCAACACGAAGCGTTTCTGTCTCGAGGTAAGTCAGTCCCCCCGTCCGAATGAGCCGCCGATCCAATTCGGTTAGTCCGGCGCAAGAGATAAAAATACGTCCTGTCTCTTCATGGGCCTTCATTGAGACGGGAGCGATAAAAGGAAGTTCCACGCTGGCAAGAATCTCGGCTGCCTCTGGATTTGATCGCGGATTGACGACGAGGACGCGGCTTCGTTGCGGAACTCCAAAAGAGAAATCACCAATACCAAAGTCACTGACTCCGATATAGAGAAGTCCACCAAGACTTATGATCCTACTTGCCATCGTCCCCATGTTTTCTTCAGGAGAATACTGGGTGGTGAAATCTAGTTTTTGAGTCAATAAATTTGCCGTCGGATCGTAAAGGAACAATGCCGATCGAGTCAGAAGATAAATCCCTTCACCGGAGGGTGAAATGAGTAAATCAATAGGACCGATCCGTGATCGACCAACACGTCCCTCATCCAGATCGATTTCTCTCTCTTCGCCGCTTTCCTGATTGAATACCTGAAGCGAATCACAATAGTTACCATTCGCTACATAATAGTTTGTACCGACATTTCTCAGGAGAGGGGAGCAAAACCAGTCCTCGAAGACCGGGTTTTTCAGGAAGGTGCGTTTTTGAAGATCCAGAAAAAAGAGCCGACCGTCGCCTGAAGAGCGTAAATCGTCGATCCTCCCAAGGACTGCCGCTATCGGTGCTGGTCCCATAGGAGGGATATAAAGGTCCGTCGAGTGGGCGTCTGATCCCGCATCCGGTGGAGCGGTCGGTTTTGCATCAGCCAATGCAGGAGAGTCATGATCCGATGAACAGGCAGCAAAAATCGTGGTGAGGGTGATGCCGCCGATGAGGGTTCGGAGGGCTCGTGACATACGCCACTATTTACGACAATTATGATTAAAGGTTGCTGGAAATTTACGCCAAGCCTTTCTTAAAATAAAACAGCAACTTAAACCACTTTTCGTCGATAACCATTAGAGAAAGGAAAACTTGATATGGGTGACGGAATACCTTCTGTCTTTGCGGCACAATTAAGATCTTACGTGGCGACTGTCATCGGTGGAAGTCCGCAATGGACAGACGTCAGCCTAGCACCCCCACTAGAGGCAGCGATCAGGGGGATGGAAGAGGCCTGCCTGCTTGCCGCACCTGACGTGGGAAACCATGTTCATATTATTACTTATGGAGGGGAATACGCTGAAGCGGTAGAGCCTCTTCTCGACAGAGGTTTTTTTAGATTTCGTCGCCATCACCCGGGCTGGCTCCCTGGCATGTCTATTACGACCCTCGAACGGATCGGCATCCTCCTCCTCTGTGGGATCGCGTTCGATCAGATTTTCCTCGAAGGGAGCGTCGTTAAAGGAGCTTACCAACTCGTTGGACGAACTAACGCCAGCGTTTGACCCCAATCTTTTTACAGTACGATTCCACCGGACACCGACTGCACCACGGCGAGACAGGGACGCAGAGATTTTGGCCAAACGTGACGAGGATGTCGTTATAAGTTTTCCAGTATTTCTTCGGCAGTTTTTTCCGGAGTGCAAATTCCGTCTCCTCCGGCGTTTTCGTCTTCACATACCCCCAGATATTCGAGATCCGATGGACATGGGTATCGACACAGATCCCGTACTTGTCATGTCCTACCGTCATCACGAGATTGGCGGTTTTTCGTCCGACGCCGGGTAAGGCGAGGAGATGCTCCAGACTGTCCGGTACGCGGCCGTCATACTGATCCATCAGGATCTGACAGATCTTGTGGAGATTTTTCGCCTTCGTCCGATAAAAACCGACCGGATAGATCAGTTTTTCGATCTCCTGGGAACTTAAGCCTAGGATCGTCTCAGGGGTTGAGGCACGACCAAGGAGTCGTCGGCTCGCCTCGTCAGTTACCGCATCCTTGGTTCGGAGTGATAGGAGGCAGCTGACGAGTGTCTCAAACGGGCGATCGATCGCCTCATCGGCAATCACCCCGACAACAGGAACCTTCCATTTCTTTATTTCCTTTCTTAAGATATGAAGGATTTTTTCGAGCGTGGCTGTTGTCATCCGAATCAATCTGGTCTTGGAAAAAGGAGAAATCAACGGGTAATTGACAAATTGATGAAGATAAGAAGATTCTTATTACTGAAAATGACAATCATTGCAGGGTTCTTTTATTGTCTGCCCTTCCTTCCGGCAGCAGAATCTCCAGCACCGGGGCGTTTCTTTCGTGAGGGGAATGGTGAACTGACCCTCTACAGTCGGAAAAACGAGCGGTCCGGAAAGATTCGCTACCGAAATCCGGATGGGACCTATTCCGAAGAGGGGATTCGGGAAATCAACCGGATCTTTGATGTCCCAAAAGGGAGCTCAGAGGGGATATCGCTTCGTTTCCTCTCCCTCGTCGATTTTCTGGAGGATCATTTCCGCGTCGATCGGGTCGAGATCCTCTCCGGCTATCGTGATCCTCAATATAACGAAAAATTGAAGGAAAACGGGGCGAAGGCGGCCCGCATGAGTCTTCATCTGGACGGAGAGGCGGCCGATCTGATTTTCCCAAAAATTCCCTCCCAGAAGGTTTGGGAGTATGTGCGATCGCTGGAGTGTTGTGGCATTGGGATCTATCGGGACCCCAAAAAATACCCCGGAGTTGGCGGAACGGTCCATGTCGATACCGGTCCCAAACGTTACTGGGATGAGACAACGACCGGCACAGAAAAGGTCGATCTCCGAAAAAACCACATGATTGTTGCCTGGACCGACCGCGACATCTATTTCCCCGGCGAGACGGTTTCTCTAAAATTGGTCCGAGTCACTGACTACCCTATTGTTGCTGATCCTGAGATCGAAGTTTTGGATGATTCTGGGAAACCGAGGAAATTCTCTCTTGATGGAACCAAGGAGCCGCTCCAGATCGCGCGTCGTACCGACAGACTGACCACGCTACGTTGGACGATCCCCGCTGATTTTTCACCGAAAGGAGCTGTGACGATTCGAATTAAATTTCCGGAGAAGTTTCGAAAAGATTTTCCGGATATGAGTGAGGCGGTTGTCTCGAATCCGATTCGAATTGTTGCAAGGGAGGGCCGGTAATTTCTGTTTGCCATCCCTTCACTCACACGGTAAACCGCACCTTAATGAAATACCGCACCGAATCCGACTCGATGGGAGAGGTGAAGATCCCCGAGGAATTTCTTTATGGGGCATCGACCCAACGGGCGGTTGAAAACTTCAATGTCTCTCACCGGCGGTTCGATCGCCGATTCATCGAGGCACTAGGCCTCATCAAATGGGCCTCGGCCCTCGCCAATGAAGAGCTCAAAAAACTTGATCCTAAGATCGCCAAGATTATTGCCGAAAAGTCTTTAGAAGTTGCTGAGGGAAGACATGACCCGCATTTTATCCTCGATATCTATCAGACCGGTTCGGGTACCTCGACGAACATGAATGCGAATGAGGTGATTGCCAACGTCTCCAACCAAAGTCTGGGCAGCAAGTTAGGGTCGAAGTCCCCCGTGCACCCGAATGATCATGTGAACAAGGGGCAATCCTCAAACGATGTGATTCCAACGGCGATCCATGTCGGTGCGGCACTGGGTATCTCACAAGGTCTCATTCCAGTCCTCAAGAAATTGGAAGGGGCGCTCACCAAAAAAGCGACTGAGTTTAAAGAGATTATCAAGGTCGGGCGGACGCACCTTCAGGACGCAACGCCCGTGACGCTAGGGCAGGAGTTTTCGGGCTACGCCTCACAGGTAGAACATGGAATCAAGAGGGCTGAAAAGGCGCTTGAAGAGCTGCTGGAGTTAGCCATTGGTGGAACCGCGGTGGGGACCGGGATCAATACCGATCCGAAGTTCGCCGAAAAGGTTTGCGTCCTTCTCTCCAAAAAAACGGGGCTCAAGTTTTACGAAGCCAAGAATCACTTCGAGGCCCAGGCGGCAAAGGACGCCTCTGTTTTTGTGAGTGGGGCGATGAAGACGATCGCCGTTTCCTTCATGAAGATCGCGAACGATATCCGTTGGCTCTCTTCGGGGCCGCGGTGTGGAATAGGGGAAATTCTACTGCCGGAACTCCAACCCGGTTCGTCGATTATGCCGGGGAAAATAAATCCGGTCATTCCGGAATCAGTGATGCAGGTGGCGGCGCAGGTTCAGGGAAATGACCTCGCGGTGCAGATCGGTGGACAGCATGGAAATTTTGAACTCAATGTCATGATGCCGGTGATCGCCGGAAATCTCTTCGAGTCGATTAAACTCTTGACCACCGCCTCGATCATGCTTGCGGAGAAATGTGTGCAGGGAATTCAGGTCAATAAGGAACGGTGTCAGGAGCTCCTCGAAAAAAGCCTGATGCTTGTCACGAACCTGAATCCGGTCATCGGTTATGATAAGGCAGCGGCGGTCGCCAAAAAGGCCTTCAAAGAAAATCGTTCGGTCCGAGAGATCTTGCTTAAGGAAAAACTCGTGGCCGAAGAGCAGATCGACAGGCTTCTCGATCCGAAGTCGATGCTTTCACCGAAGTAATAAGGAGGAAAGTTTGAGGCTCGCGCTTCTTGGAGTTGGGGTTCTTGCAGTTGTCCCTATCGTCGCCTGTTCGAAGATCATCCGGAAAGACCCTGCTGTCACACTGATCCAGCCGGTTCAATCGGGGAGGTCCTTTGACAGCTTTCAGTCGAGGGCATCTCATGGAATGGTTGCGACCGCGCATCCGGAGGCGACGCGCGCCGGTCTTGCCATACTGAAAGAGGGGGGAAATGCCGTCGATGCTCTGACCGCGGTCTCCTTTGCCCTCTCCGTCGTCGTGCCGCATCATGCGGGGCTGGGGGGCGGAGGGTTTGCCGTCATCAGGATGGATCCGGACAAGAAGGCCCGAACCTTCGATTTTCGGGAAATGGCCCCCGGGGCGGCTCACCGCGATATGTTTCTTGTGAACGGGAAGGCCGATCCGAGGCTTTCTACCGAGGGGGCCTTGTCTGTCGCCGTGCCGGGGTTTGTCGCAGGGATCCTGCAGATTCAGGAGAAACATGGAAGCGGACGGTTCACGCTCGAACAACTCCTTGCACCGGCGATCCGGCTGGCGGACGAGGGGTTTGAAGTTACACCGGCCCTCTCAAAGGCGATAGAAAAGGAGAGAGAGAAGTTGGGTCGGTTCCCCTCAAGCCGGTCCGTTTTTCTCAAGCCCGACGGAACTGTCCCACAGGCAGGGGAAAGGATCGTTCAAAAAGATCTCGCAGAAACCTTGAGACGGATCGTCAGGGAGGGTCGTGCCGGTTTCTATCAGGGGGTTGTTGCCGAAAAGATCGTTCGCTCCTTGAGAAGGGTGGGAGGGAACCTCACGGCGGAAGACCTTTCAAACTATCAGGTCAGGGAGCGGGACCCGATTGTCGGGACCTACAGGGGACTCCAGGTCTATTCCATGCCGCCGCCCAGTTCGGGCGGGATAGTCCTGGTACAGATGCTCAATATGTTGGAGGGATATGACCTCGCCTCCTCGGGGCCACAGACTGACAAAACGATTCATCTGATGAGCGAGGTAGAGCGGCTCGCCTATGCGGACCGCGCCCTTTATCTCGGTGATCCGGATTTTTTCGATGTTCCGGTGGGTCACCTGACCGGAAAGGAATATGCGGCGCTGCTCCGCCAGAAGATCGGGGAAAGGGCTGGTGACAGTGAGGCGCTGAAGCCTAAGGAATGGGCAACCCAGATGGGGCGTGGATCAACGACCCACTTTTCGGTGGTCGATCAGTGGGGAAATGCGATCGCTACGACACTGACGATCAATCTCGCCTTTGGTTCAGGGATTGTGGCGGAGGGGACCGGTATCGTCCTGAACGACGAGATGGACGATTTTTCTGCCCAGCCGGGCGTGCCGAATGAATTTGGGTTGGTTGGCGCCGAGGCAAATGCCGTTCAGCCGCACAAGCGCCCCCTCTCCAGCATGACCCCGACGCTTGTTCTCAATCGAAAGGGTGAGTTGGTGATGTCGCTCGGCGCTGCAGGAGGGAGTCGGATCATTACGGGAGTCCTTCAGACGATTGTCAACTCGGTCGACTACTCCATGGCCCCTCTGAATGCGGTCGCGGCGGCTCGTGTCCATCATCAGTGGCTTCCGAATGAGATCTTTCATGAAGAGGGGGGAATCCCGGAGGTCTTCAGGGGAGGACTTCAGGGCCGGGGACATAAGCTGACATTTAAAAAGGAGCTCGGTCGAGTGCAGTTGGTTGCGAAATCGGAAGGGCAATGGGTGGGTATCGCCGATCCACGCGACGAAGGGTCGGCCATGGGTTATTGACCAAAAGGTGCCAGGTACCAACTGGTCAGTAGCCAGAAAAAAATGAATCTCCTTTTTAGATTAATTAAAGTCATCCTGCTCTCCTTTTTTCGTCCACGATTCGGCACACTCGAGATGGGAACTCTGAACTTTATCGTTTGGCCTCATGATTTGGATCCGCTTTTCCATATGAATAACGGACGTTACCTAACGATCATGGATCTCGGAAGATTCGATATCATTTTACGAACCGGCATAGGACGCCTGAGTCTTAAGAATAAGTGGATGCCGCTGGTTGGATACGTCTCGATACAGTACAAAAAACCACTCAGATTTTTTCAAAGATACCAGCTACAGACTCGACTGATTGCATGGGACGAAAAATGGTTTTATCTCGAACAACGATTTGTTCGAAAAGGACAGCTATTTGCTAGGGGTCTGGTGAAGGGGATTTTCCGTAGTCATCAGACAACTATTTCTCCGGTGACCATTTTGTCGATGCTGGGACACAATCACCCCTCTCCAAGACCCCCAGAAGAGTTGGCGCCCCTCGCCGGCTCTTGACCAAAAGGTACCAGGTACCAAGTGGCACTGGGGAAAATTTTATATGAAAAAGTGGTTGAAATCGTATGAAAAATACATTAGATTATTCATATGAGGACATCAGTTAATGTTTCGGATGATCTCCTGCACCAGGTGATGCGGGAGTCTCGAGCAAAGACAATTACGCAGGCAATTCGCGAGGCGCTGATGGCCTATCTCGATCTCCGAAGACGAAAAAGGCTTGTCCAGAGCTTCGGTTCCTTTGAGAATTGGAACCCCGATATTCGAAAAATGAGACGGTCCCGTGATCTTGGTTGATTCAAGTGTCTGGATTGCCGCCTGGAGGGGCCACCATCCTGATCTGATGAACAAGCTTTCAGTCATCGTGGAGGCGGGAGAAGCGGTTATCAACCCGCTGATTCGGACAGAACTCCTTCAGGGAGCAAAAGACAAGGCTCATCAGAAGAAGCTGACTGGGCTTCTGGATCCAATTCCTGTTGATCTGATAACAAGTGAAATCTGGGATGCAGCGCCAGTTTACTATCTGGAGTGTCGGGAAAAAGGTATTACTCTGACGACTGTTGATTGTCTCATTGCAACCCACTCTTTTGCAAAGAAAATATCGCTCTGGTCGTTGGATAAGGTCTTCAATCAACTTCCCAAGATTCGTCTGTTCTCTGCATAGGACCAAAAGGTGCCAGGTACCAACTGGTCATCCCTTTCCTTGTCAAATAGTTAAAAAAGTGATTTAAGGGCGCCTATGCTCCGCACCAACGAATCCCAACTCGTCCATTTCGCCCTCCAGGGCTCGATCATCCCGCCGCTTTGCTTCGGATGGGAGGTGACACGTCGAGGAGAAGGGAAGGTTTTCCCATCGGTCGGTGGCATTACGTATAATGTTCGAATCGGTGATTCGGTCTTCGGGTTCGAGGCGGATCACATTGAACCGGGGGTCTCCTGTATCGGAGGCGGTTTCAATGATAAGAGGACCTCGAATCCAAATTTAAGCTTCAATGCCTTTAGTTGTATCGGTAATGAGGCAACGATTCTTTCTGGTTCTGCCAAAGGGAAAAAAGGGACTGTGACCGGTCATCATGGCGGTGTCGAGCATGTCCTGATCGATTTCCCAAACAACATTCTCGAAAAGCTTTCGTATGACGATAAGATTTTGATTCGTGGTGTCGGACAAGGGCTCAAGCTCCTCGATTACGCGGAGATTACGATCACGGGGCTCGATCCCAGACTTTTGAAAAAGATTCCGATCAAGGCCAAAGGAAAATCACTGATGGTTCCGGTCGTTGCTTGTGTCCCTGCCGAACTGATGGGTTCGGGCCTTGGGCATAATGATTCGTTCAAGGGAGACTATGATATCCAGACGAGTGATCCATCCGTTCTCAAGAAATACCATCTCGAAAATTTGCGCTTCGGTGATTTCGTCGCGATCATCGATCACGAATCGACCTTTGGTTGGTCGTATAAAAAAGGGGCGATTTCGATTGCGGTGGTGGTCCATGGAAATTCCCACCTTGCCGGTCATGGCCCTGGGGTCCAGACGATCCTGACCTCACGTGAGGGGAGGATTGACCCTGTCTTGAACAAAAACGCCAACCTCGGCTTCTATTTAAAGATCGGTCGCTTCGCAAAGAGGTGATTTCCAGCAACTGTTATCACACCTCGTCGAAATGACTAGTGTCATGTCACTACCGGTATATCTGCCGCCCCTATTAAATGATACCGACGCGCTTCTCTTCTGGTCGAGAGTCTGGGAAAAACTGACGTCAACTTGTGACTATACCCATGACGAGTTTGTCGCTTGGGGGACCAAAATCACACACCATGCCCAGTATTACTTAGGGGCTGTTAAATTCCAGTCCCCGTTGAGAGAGACCCTCCGTGCCGATTTGGCGGAATTTGACATGGCTTTGGGAGAGCTCCATGGGCTTAGTGATCGGTTCAAGATGGTGGTTTCAGGTCACGAGGCCAATGTTGTCTCCAATCTCAAAACCGCCTCCTTCGACAAAACCTGGCGATGGCTCCGCACGATGCGCGACTATTCTCTTGAGGCGTTACGGAATAACGGTGCTGAGATTGTTGAGGGACGAGTCGAAAGGATGCCCTCTGCGAGTGGTCTCGTCGAGTCGATCTTTACCTTTGTTGAAGGCCGGTTTCGCGGGCGATTTGGTCTTCCGGCTGTTGTGCTCGGGGGGCTTTTTCTGATAACCCTTTCTGCAATGACCCATTTCCCAAAAGAGACGCCCCAAGTATAAAAGCAAACACCGTCAAACCACTTGCAATAAGTAGTGCCGATTTCCCGAGAGAGAGGGCGCGTGGGACACCATCTCCCACCATATGAAATGTCTCAAGCCCATGCGACAGTGCCTGCCACGGCTGGTGAATCAACCGATCCACGCCTCTGGGGAATCGAGGCAGGTAAACGCGATGTCTGGCTATCGTGTACGAACCTCCCTGGTATTCAATATTCAATCGAGGGATCTCAAAAAAAGGGAGCATCTCCTCTAAGCGACGCTCATACTGGAGCGGTGTCCGAAATGGTGCATTCCCACGAGGGATATCATCCAGAAGCCAGGTGATAGCGACCTGGTCATTTTGTAAAAGCTCAGCAATCGCAACAAGCTCTGGTCTACGTCCCCTCGTCAAATTATAGGCGATGACGGCCCTTTGAGGGAGGTCGTCTGCCTGGGCACTCATCGGGAAGTGGACCACCCCCTTCCAAAGGACAGAGGTCCCCTCCTGATAATGACGTCCGATTACCTGATAAGGGGCGTCGACCCCGAGATCACTCGGGAATCTCTCCTCGTAGCCATAAACGGCGGTTCCATTCTCCCCCAAGACCCGTGCAAGCATGAAAATCGGTGATGTCCCCCGTCGCCTCGTCATCGTGAAGTCGAGGTGTCCTGTATGAGGGGGGTTGGGGGTGTAGCGGGTAACGACAGTCGCTTCATCGAGGGGATGAACAAAAATCTCAACAGCCCCTTCGCTCTGCTCCGTATAAAAGGCAAGCCCTGGTCCCACAAGCAGGTCGGTGTATCGTTGAAAATGAGCGGTGTCGCCTCGCATCAGGCCCATGATCGGCTTTCGCAGGCCCTTCGTTGCGAATAAATTTTGGGGACTTGAATTTTTTGGAATGATCAGGAATATTCGCCACGGACAAAATCATGCCGCTCTACAGTTACAAATGCCGCTCCTGTCAGAAAGAACACGAGGTGATCCAGAAGTTTTCGGATCCTCCCCTGAAGAAATGTCCTGTCTGCGGGGGGAAGTTGGAGAAATTGATTCAGGCCTCTACCTTCCAACTGAAAGGAGGCGGGTGGTACAAGGATGGGTATTCCTCGGTAAAGTCAGGTTCGGCAAGTCAGACGACTGTCAAGAAGGAACCAGAGAAAAAAACGGACAAGAAGAAAGATTAAGGGATAAGGACAATTTTTCCAAACTGCCCACGCCCTTCGAGTCGCCGATGGGCCTCTTTGACCTGATCAAAAGAATAAGTATGGTCGATCACCGGATGGATTTTTTTATCGGCGGCGAGCTGATAGATATCTGACAAGGCTCGAGAAGGCCCCATTGTCGATCCGAGAATTCGCTGATGTTTGATAAAGAGATGAACGAGATTGATCTTTACCTCGGGACCTGTCGTTGCCCCGCAGGTGACGAGCCTTCCCCTGAACCCAAGAGATCGCATCGATTTTTCCCAGGTCACGGCCCCGACATGCTCGAAGACGATGTCGACCCCTTTGCCGTTGGTCAGTTTTTTGACCTCTTTTGAAAAATCTTGAGTGGTGTGATTGATGACATGATCGGCACCAAGCTCCCTCGCATGTTGGATTTTATCCTCCGAACCGGCGGTGGCGATCACTTGGGCGCCAAAATGTTTCGCGATCTGGACCGCTGCGGACCCGACACCACTCGATGCTGCAACGACCAGGACAGTTTCCTCTTTTTGAAGCTGGCATTTATCAATAAGCATATGCCAGGCGGTCAGGAAGGTGACCGGGATCGCTGCCGCCTCTTCGAACGAAAGCGCTTTTGGTTTCAAGAGCAGATTTTTTTCAGGCACCGACTTATATTCTACCTCGAGCCCATCCTCTGTCTCGCCGTAGAGACCAAATTGCGGGCAGAAATGATCATTCCCTTCGCGACATGCAGGACACTCACCACAACTTCGATTCGGGATAATGACGACTTCGTCTCCCTTTTTGAATTTCTTTGCGGAGGATCCAGATGACTCAACGATCCCGCTCGCTTCGCATCCCAAAATAATTGGCAACGGCAGTTTCACGCCGGGCATCCCTTGTCGGACCCAGAGGTCCATGTGGTTCATCGCGACCGCCTTGATTTTGACAAGAACCTCGTTTTCTTTCGGTGTTGGTTGAGGGATCTCGTCGATTCGGAGGACACTGAGATCGCCATGTTCGTGGATTCGGATGGCGCGCATAGGTCGTGCTTATGACAAGTTTTTGTGTAGCTGGCAAGACGACATTGCTCCAAGTTCCTCGAAAACTCGCCTGCATCAATGAATCGTGGCGGGCCCCATCCGCCCCTTCTGTCCCTTCGGGACATCTTCCCCGGCAAGCGGGGAAGTTCCCCTGTGAAATCTACAGGGTTCCCCCCCCACACAATTGATTCCGATCGCAGGTCTCCTGGTTCTCGGAACTCTCCACAAAATCGGATTGCTTGTCATGACCTCAACACTTCCTTGACGCCCAGAAATTGATGACCTAAAGAAAAAACAATCAGGAGGAGCAAAATGCCCTATGTAATCAATCAAGAATGCTTGGGGGAACAATACGCCGATTGTGTCGATGTCTGCCCTGTGAATTGTATCTATCCCGGTGACTATAAAGGCGAACCGTTTATGGTCATTGACCCCGATATCTGTATTGATTGCGGCGCCTGTCTCCCTGAGTGTCCTGTTGAGGCGATCGTTGCCTCTGTCGATGAGGCACCGGAGTGGGCAAAGATGAATGCCGAGTACACACCGATGTATAAAAACAACCCCCCGGTCACCCCTCGGCCATCACAGGATGCGCCACGAAAGAAACATCCGAATCCCGACCTCAAGCCATAGTCTTGACGCCACCACAAAAACGGATCTGGTACTACACCATCGACGATGAGGGGGTCGTCTGGCATGACAAGGTTCCATTTGATGACCCTGACCTAATTGCCTTTTTTCTCAAAAATCTCGAACCCTATTCCGGCGGAAAATTTCGGGTCCTCTGCCAAGGGGAGGAGTGTATCATCTCCTGTCAGGATATTCCGTATGTTGTTCAGGAGATTGATTTACCCTTCCTGATTTTCCCCGGTGGGTATCAGGAAGCGCTTGATCCGACGACCCTCTGGGTTGGGAAGAAGAATGTTCTTTATTGCAAGGTTCGAGAGGGAAGGTTCTCGGCACGGTTCAATCGAAAATCGTATCTTGAGTTGGCGAAATCGATTCAACAGGATCCGAAGAGTGGTCAGTACTATCTTGTCATTGACAAGAAAAAATATCCGATCAAAGTTTCTCCCTGATGAAAACAACCCCCAATCGGATGCAGGAGCACTGGGAAGAGGTCAAAAAATTCCTGAAACAGGAGTGGCCCAAACTGACCGACGTCGATCTTGAGGAGATTGACGGTGAATATGACCGTCTGATCACAAAGATAAAGGAAATCTACGGTGGTCCCGAGGAAATCACTCAAGAGGCGGCGATCAAGGGCAAGATAAAGCGAATCATTGACAGGGTAGGCCCCTTCACCTAAGAGTGGTGTGGGGGAATGATCCGTCAAATCGATCATCATCGAGACGCGGAGCAGGTTCAGAATCTTTCCTATTTTTATTCAAGTAAGATAAATTCTGGCCCTTATCTTTTGATCGGTAGCGAAATAGCTGCCCTGTCGATTTTTGCGATATCCCTTAAAGTTCCTTCCCTTCGAATGTTTCGCAACATCAGAGAGTTTTATAAAAAACATCCGGTAGTGACGGGTGCGATACTGGGGGCATCGGTTCTGAATATCTTTTACCAATTTTCGGAGGACCTGTTTCTTCCCTTTTATACGAACCTCTTAAAACCCTGGATTGCCTCCGGTCTTAAATTTTTGGGGATCAATTACCCCTCCTTCGCTGGTGATAATGCCGTGAGCCAGTACACTTTATTGCAAAGACAGCAGGATTTTATTCGTCAGAGCGCTGAGAGGGAGAAAAGGATGCTCGAGGAAATAAAAAAAATAAGAGAGGATTTGAAGGATTGTCATCCAATAGATCTTGACATGTCTGAGGAGGGAGTTAAGTAGCCATAGGTCTTTAAGGTGCGAGAGGCTTAATCAGGAAGGCGGTTCAAATCCGCCACGCCCCCCGGCACTGTGAGTGGGATAAGAGACGGCAAAAAAGCCACTGTCTGTGAAAGCGGATGGGAAGGCGCCGTTAGATTGACCCACGAGTCAGGAGACTGGCCTTAAAGAGTAACAAAAAAGCAAAAAACCTTCGGGAGGAAGGAAATGCTCAGGCCAGTCTCAATACATTTCATTCATTACCAATTAATTACAAGGAGGGTGCCATGAACCGAGCTCAATTCGGAATTGCCTTAGGAGTCGCCGCATTTACCACAGCTTGTGGTTTGTTAAGTGATGACGATAATCAATACCAACCAGGTCCTTCTGGAGGGGTAACACCACCGACCGGTTCTAATCCACCACCTGATGCAGGAGCGGATCATGGAATCGATCAGCCGGATGCTGGTGTTTCGGAAGAGACAACCCCAACGTCTCTCGGCGTTATTGGGAGTGATTTTGTGAATGGGGATGCCTGGAGCCTGAATCTTGCGAGTTTTGCTGCGACGAGGATCAACCTCTCTGTCCATAATGATGCGGCGATTCGTATCTTTGATCGAAAACTGTGGTTTTGGAATCGGGTCCCAAGAGATTCCTTTCAATGCTATGACCCTGAAAAGGAAGTGATCTGTTCCCCGGAAATCTCTGTTGAGGCGGGTGCGAACCTCCAGGATGGAGTTGTCAAGGATGGGTTTGCATACGTCTCTCAGTATGAGACGGGTGAGGTGGTCAAGTATGACATCATGACCGGACTCCCTGTCGATTGGCATGACCTGGTCCGTTTTACAATCAATGATGGAGATCGTCGTCCACGCCCATCGCCACTTCTGGAGATCGGTCTCTACGTGATCATCGGGGTTCAAGATCTTCCAACAGACCTTTTGAACTCGGCAAACTACACCGCTCCAGCCAAACTAGTTGTCCTGAATACTGAGACAGGCGAGCTTCAGGATGAAGCGATCGAGCTTCCTTGCAGTAACGTGGTGGCGCTGGCGTACAGGCAGGACGACGATACCCTCTACGCCTCCTGCGCCGGGACCTATGACACAACGGATACACGTGGTGGAATTGTCTCTTTCAATTACGGTGAAATGATGGCTTCGATAATGGCTTCTTCCAGTCCCGAAGAAAGGCGACGTTTGATTCGGATGATCAACGACGAGACGCTCGGTGGGACACCGGGGCCATTGGCAGTCGGTGGTGGTTATGTTTTTACAACAGCCGGATTTACACCACCATCGGTTGTTCGTGTCGGAGCTGACCTGTTGGGAGAGGCGGTAGCTATCTTCGGTAGCAATGGTTACTGGATCCCGATGGTTCGATGGATTGAGGCAACCGATCCAACTAACAGTCGATTGGCGATCGCCGATCAGGATCCGGAGACACCTGGGATTTGGCTCTCCAGTGCCGATGGAGAAGACCAAGATGGTCCTTATCTCCTTGAGGGAGGATTGGCACCGATCGATGCCGTTCCTTATAGATAGGAAGGCTTCCCTTCTCCTGCTTTGTCTCTGTGTTGCCCGCACCTCTTTTGCAGGTGAGGCCTCATTAGGGGAGATCCTTGTGACCCCCTCCACACCGATCCGGCCAGGGGGAGGGCGAGACTCTTCCTTGTCCGCGACAGTCATTGAGAGAAAAGATTTCGAACAGAAGAAAAGCTCTCTCGCGGAGGTCTTGTCGGAGACTGCCGGCGTTCAGATCCGGCGGTATGGGGGACTCGATGACTTTGCGACAGTTTCACTTCGAGGATCGACCTCCGAGCAGGTCGCTGTGTATCTCGACGGGGTCCTCTTGAACTCTGCCGAGGGAGGTGGGGTGAACCTCGCGGCGATCCCGACCGATCAGATCGAGAGGATCGAGGTCTATCGCGGGGCGGCCCCCTCTTTTCTCGGCACGAGTCCGATGGGTGGGGTTGTCCTGATCCAGACAAAAAAGGCCTCACAGGACAGAACGACACGTTTCTCGGGATCCTACGGCTCTTTTAACACGCTGGAAACGTCGCTTCATCAATCAGAACAGTTTCATCAATCCCATTATGCCGTTGATTATCATTTTTCGAGGAGTGATGGAGATTTTGATTTTCAGAGTGATAATGGGACGCCACTGAATCCGAATGATGATCAGACGCTTGTTCGGACCAACAACGAATTTCAGCGTCATCAGATGATTTTCAAGACAGGGACCGAGTCGAAAAAGGAATCCAGATTCGAATTCCAAGAGATCTTTTTCCGTGAAGATCGCGGTGTCCCGGGTTTGGGGTCTCTTATTTCGGAAAATGCTGACCTCTCGACCACCCGCTCGGCAACCAAGATCGACTGGTCTCGAAAAAATTTGAACCTGTCTCCCTTTTTCACCTTTCAGAAGCAGCAATTTACCGATCTCGAGGGGGAGATTGGGCTTGGGTCTCAGGACAATGACAACGACACCTTTTCCTATGGTGCCGATTCCGCCGCCTTTTTTCTTTTAGGGACCACTCAACGTTTTACATTTTCGGCCAACTATCGGGGGGAGCAGTTCCTGCCGGACGATTTTATCTCTCCTCCTGACAATTCGAAATCGATCCGTAACCAGATCGCTGTTGGTCTGGAAGACGAGATTGTTTTATTCGAGGACAAGATTATTTTAAACCCCTCTCTCCGATCGGAACATGTCGTGAGCGACTTTTCGACCGCCGAGTCTTCCGTCCATCCGGTCAGTGGGAAATTGGGGGCCCGTTGGATTCCGGATCAACGCTTCAGTTTGCGCAGCAGTTTCGCCAGGGCCTATCGGGTCGCCAGTTTTTCGGAGCTTTTTGGGGATCGAGGATCGTTAATCGGGAATCCGACGCTCTCACCTGAGCAGGGGTGGAATTGGGATGCCGGATTTTTGGCGAAGACCGATTTCTTTTCCCTGGAATCGACCTATTACCTGAATCACCTGAAGGATCTGATCCAGGTTCTTCAGACCTCACAATTTACGGCACAGGCCCAGAATTTGAGATCGGCCCGGGTTCAAGGGGTGGAAACGACGCTCGCGATTCCTCTGACCTCTTTTTTGGAAATTTCCAATAACTATACCTTTCAATGGCCCAAGGATACGAGCGGTCTTCCAGGGAGTGACGGGAAATTTCTTCCGGGGAGGCCCCGGCATGAAGCGAATTCAAAACTCTCCCTCTTCAATCGTTTTGGGAAAATATACAGCAGCCTTGAGT